>JAFDZO010000033.1 GCA_018266845.1 Bacteroidota bacterium
GTTCGATTCCGATCCCGGGCACAAGGAAAAGCCGTTGGATTAATTTTCATCAGCTTTTGCTTTGAAAAGGGCGATTTTGGGGTAAAATCGAGAGATTTATGCTTAATTTCGTTCTCGCAAAATAAGTTATTGATAATATTTTATTTATTTCGAGTATTTTTTCAACCCTCTTTAATTTTCTGTTTTAACTTATGTTAATTCTGTGGAATTTTGACTATTTTCCGTTATACATAAAAAAAAACAGCACCTACGAATACTTGCGCTCTGCGTACAGGGCGCGCCTGTCCCGCCGGAGGCGGGACTTACCTTATGTTCAAAATTGAATTTCAATTTTGAACATAAGGTAAACGAACCTTTGGTTCGTAGGCGCGCCTGAAATCCTTTACAAAGAAAAAATTCACTACACGACAAAAAATTTTTATACCTTGTAAATACGAATTTAACCGCAAAGAACGCAAAATGTGACAGCAAAGTTTGCAAAGATCTCAAAAAACGAACTCAAAATATGATTTCTCAAACTCGAAATTGTTCAGCCAAAACAGACATTAAAGCGCAATTAGTTTTATGTTTGAGATATTTAGGAAAAATATTTTATATCTTTTGCATGCTTTGTAAAAACTTTGCATCTTTGCGGTTAAATTCAATTTTTTAAGAAAAATTTTTGTCGTGTGATAAGAAGAAAAAATTGCCGTGTGATAAACAATAGAAAAAAATTTTATCAATAGGTATATTCATTTAGAGATGCAAATTATTTCAAGGAAAAATTTTACACAAAAATTCTAACTTTTAAAAAATGTTGTTTTCAGTTTCATATAGGGAAGAAGTTCGCGAGAAAATAATCAGAGAAGCGCGGGAAGATAAGCGCATTGTAGCCGCTGCTGTAGTAGGCTCTTATGCCAGTAACAAAGTTGACAGGTGGTCTGATATTGACCTCACATTTGCCGTCGGCGAAGAATATTCTGTTTCAGATGTTCTTCAGTCGTGGACGGATTTTGCGGTGAAGGAATTTTCCGCTCTTACTCTATTAGATGTTCAGCGCGGCAAAACAATATACAGGGTGTTTATTCTTCCCGGCTGCCTTCAGCTTGACCTCTCTTTTTCTCCCGCAGCGGAGTTTGGAGCAATCGGCGGACACTTCAATTTGCTTTACGGGAAACAATATGATAGACCACAGCCGAAGCAGCAGCCGGCTGAAGAGATTTTCGGGTGGATGCTTCACCATATTTTACGGGCAAGATATTGCGCGGAAAGAAATAAGTTGTGGCAGGCAGAACTGTGGATAAGCGAAGCAAGAAACTATGCCCTTAAGCTTGCATGTATTGCCGGAGGACTTACTCCCGATTATGGAAGAGGTTTCGATGAGCTGCCGGAAGATGTTTTATCCCTCTTTAAAAATTCTTTTGTCTCATGCATTAACAAAGATGAAATTCTGCGTGCAGTTAAAACAATTGCAGAGGCTCTTCCCAATATATCTAAAGAAGTAAAGGGGTTAACGGAAAAATTTGGAAGCGTTCTAAATGAGATTTCAAAATAGACCTTAAAATTTAAAAACCCGCATAAAAACTGAATTAAAAAACCGTTTCACAAATTGAAATAAAAAACATGCCGGAATCTGTTTTTTAAAGTGATTTAAAACAGGAATCTTTATATTTTTGAACTTTCCGGAATATGTTAATGACAAATATCCTAATTGGTTTTTTCATAGGTATTATGATACCTGTTTTTATGATTTCCCTTTTCTCAACTCTTTCAATAAAATTTTTGGAAGCTATAGGTATCTATAGAAAAGGTTCTTTAACCTGCGGAGAAGAGGATTATGTCTCCGGCGGAGGTTATCACAAAAGAGGTAAAGTGTACCGGTATTATGACGAGAACGGAAACTTTAGATTTGAGTCAGCAAGGGTTTTCGGGGCATTATTATTGATTACTGTTCCTTCTAGTATCTGCATCGCTGCCCTCCTTTATTTTTTGCGTTAGGACACCTCTTCTGATTTTAAGTATTTTCTCTTAAACCTGATGCTCGGAAAACTGTCATAGATATAAGAACAGTTTTCAGCATGAAAAAACTACTAATCCTCTCCCTGCTATTTTTATCAAAAACAATTTTTGCGCAGCATGGAATTGACCCGCATTGGGGTCCTGAATACACTATTCCAAAAACAAACCCGGGTGCTTCAGCAGGAGGGGGTGTTCCTAACAATATTGTAGTCCTTCCTAACGGTACGTGCGTAAGTTTTTATACTGAACAGTTTCCCTTTCCAAACGGAACAATAAAAAGTTATTACGCCGGAACTTCCAATCACGGAGTAAGCTGGAATGCTCCTGCTCCGGCATTAGTTCCGCCGGTAAATAAAACACAAGCAAATGCAGGAAGTGTCGGGGCAGCCGTTGATAAGGATGGTAATATTCATATTTCCTGGACTTCAATTATGCCGGCAGGAATTTTTTACGCAAAATGGAATTATGCAACTCAAACATGGAGCGATACTGTAAGGGTTAATCAAAGAATTGAGAGGCAGCTTTCTTATCAAATGATAACTGTTGACAGGAAAAATAGAATACATATAATCTGGATGGACGGCAAACAGGGGACAACGCTTACTTCAGAAGTAATGTATGCGCGCTCTACAAATGGAGGGACTTCATTTCTGTCGCAGATACAGCTCAGTAATTCAGATGGAAAACATTCGGCTTTTCCTATGGGTGATTTTATAGGGACGGCATCAGATACACTTGCTATTGCATGGAGAGACAGTGTTAATAGTACCCAGCAATGGGATATATCAACAAGTGTCTCAACAAACGGAGGGCAAAGCTGGAGTGCGCAGTCAACTGTTTCGGGGGGAGCAGGCACTCAATCTGATCCCAACATTGTGGTTGATAAAAACCGCGTAATGCACATTGTTTATCATGACTATTATACTTCAGGCTGTGTAAATGAGTTTTGCGCAAAAGTTATGTATGGTTACTCGACAAATAACGGGCTTACGTGGAATCCATCCGGGTTCAGGCAAATATCTCCTGCAAATCTCAGGGCACATTTAACAAAAACTGCTTATGATTTTAATAATAATATTTTCTGGGCAGCATACAAAGATGAGAGAGATTTTAATTTTTTAAACGGAAACCCGCAGGCAGATATTGCCGCTGTTTATATCTTAAACGGCGGGACGTATATTTCACCTGTTAATGAATTTGTTACCGATAAAGATTCGCTTGAAGTCGGCTACCATAATTTTGCAGTCGGTAATGATGGTATTTTACGGGCTGTATATCGCTCGCCGGATGGAAACAATTCATCTCCATATTCACAGTGTTACAAGGAAAGGCAATCTGTCTTATCAATATCTCAAAACAGCATTGAACCGGACGGGTTTTCCCTTGAGCAAAACTTTCCTAATCCGTTTAACCCCGAAACATTTATCCAATTCACATTAGGTAAAAATGATATTGTTCGTCTGATAGTTTATGATGTTTTGGGAAATAAAGTTGCGGATTTAGCAGACGGGAAAATGGAAGAAGGAGTACATACTATAAAATTTAATGCAGGCAATTTACCGTCAGGAACTTATTTTTACAGACTTCAAACAGAAAAATTTATTCAAACTAAAAAAATGCTTTTGATTAAATGAGCAGCCCTAATAACGGCTGAGCCTTTTTATCTTTTTTTCTATTAATTTTTTTTCCGCGTCTGACTTAGTTAACTTTAAAGCGCTTTCAAAATGTATCTGCGCCTGCTGAAAATCGTTAAGCTGAAAATAAACTTCCCCTAATACTGCTGAAAACAAATAATTCGATTTTAAATATTTTTCCAGCTCAGGTATTTTTTTTATTTCCTCTAAGGCTTTTTTTGCGCCGTCAATCTTCCCGATAACAATTGCCCTGTTCAGCAAAACTACAGGCGAGGCGTTTACGTTTTTCAGCATGTCATACAGGACCAATATTCTTTTCCAATTCGTATCGGAAAATTTTGGCGCAATGCAATGCTCCGCTGCAATAGCTGCCTCAATGTGATAGTCTGTTATTTCATCTCCGGCAGATGACCTGTTAAGATAGTCTAATCCTATATCTATAAGCTCCTTGCTCCAGATGCTTCTATCTTGTTCTGCAAGAAGTATTATTTCACCCTCCGGGCTTAAGCGCGAATCAAACCTTGCTGCAAGCATACACATTAACGATAACAGCGCATAACATTTCGGCTGCGCAATGTATTTGTTTTCAGTTAGCATAATTGCCAGTCTTATTGCTTCCTCGCACAAATCTTTTCTGATTAAGTTATCCTTGTTGCCTGAATTATATCCTTCATTAAATAAAAGATATATTGAGTGCAGAACAATATCCAGCCGTCTTTTCAATTCTGCTCCGGCAGGAATATCAAACTTGATGCTTTTATCAGTGATTAATTTTCTGGCTCTTTGAATTCTTTTTTTTACCGTATCTGTATTTAAAAGCAAAGCGCCGGCTATTTCTTCAATGCTGAAACCGGAACATATTTTTAATGTAAATGCTATCTGGTCTGGTTCGGAAAGGGCAGGGTGGCAGCAGGCAAAAATCATTCTTAACTGGCTGTCGCGAATTTCATTTTGCATGAACAAATTTTCTATGATGGGAATTGAAAAATATTGAGAAGAAAGTTCGTAAGCTGCTTCCTGTTCGTAGTTTTGTTTTAACCGTTCGCGGCGCAGCACATCTATGGCTTTGTTCTTTGCAGTCATCATCAGCCATGCGGAAGGATTGGGGGGAATTTTAAAGCTCCATTCTTTCAGCGCCTGCGCAAAAGCATCCTGCACAATATCTTCAGCCGTACTGATATTAGTAAGCCCGAAGATACGCGTTAAAACAGCAACCATCTTTCCCGATTCATGCCGGAAAAGATGGTCAGTGAGCATATTTATATTTTCCGCCTGCAAATTACGGGTCAGGAATTACCCTTACTTCACGAACTTCTACACTGCCTGTATCTGAATCAAGAATGGGGCAGTTATTTGCAATTGCAACTGCCTCATCATAGTTCTCGACTTTAATCAGGATATATCCGCCAAGCATTTCTTTGCCTTCGGCAAAAGGACCGTCGGTAACAACTTTTCTTGTGCCGGAAACGGTTTTGCCTGAATCTTCAAGCGGGTTTCCTGTTACATATTTCTTTTCCTCTGCAAGACCGCCTATCCATGTAAACCATTTTTGCATCTGAGCCTGCATTTCTTCAGGAGATGCCTGAGGGTCAGTATCTCTTCCTCTGAAGAGCAATAAAAATTGTTTCATTTTTTGAAAAATTTATTTTATAAAATTACTTGTTTGAGTGTAAAGCTACTTTGTTTCCCTCTGTATCCATAAAGAAAGCCATATAGCCGATTTCATCCGTAATTTTAGTTTTCGGCATTACAATTTTTCCTCCGGCAGCTTCAATTTTTCCGAGCACAATTTCTAAATCAGGGTTTCCGTTTAGATAGATAATAGCTCCGTCTGCGCTTGGTTTGTGCATCGGGCTTTGAACAACAGCGCCGCCCACTTTTCCATGCTCCATATCTGCGGGAAAAAAAGCCATTGCGCCGCCCATTTCCATTCTGGGCATTTGAATTGAAAAAATTGTTTCGTAGAATTTTGCTGCTCTGTCTATATCCAAAGCAGGAATTTCAAACCAGTTGAGGGCATTTGCGTTACCAGTCATTTTTGTTAATTTTATATTTGTAAATCAAAATTGATTTATACTGTAACAACGAACGGAAACAGGAAAAGGGGACAGAAAAATTTATTCTGTAAAATCTGTTTTTAAAACAATGCTACCGTTATGCCAATTTTCGCATTTACGCCAAAATAATTTAGACTGCCTTTCGTAGCCTCCACGTCATCGTTAAACCATGTATTCGGGTTTAATACAATATTTGCATCGTAGAAATCAGCCCCTACGAGCGAAAATTTGTAAAACGGTTTTACCTCTCCAAAAATAATAAACGAGGGAAAGAAAAGATGAGCCGAAACGTACGGACCGACACCGATATTGACCGGTCCTCCTACATTAACTTGTGTAAAATCCGGCGCTGTAGAATTTTTGTTATACACCCTTGTATAAATTGTAGGGTCAACCTTATCAACACTAAGAAAGCCGCCGATAAATCCCATAAATTCTTTATTTTCAAAAGCGGGTTTTCCATATGCAAAATTTATTTCAAAGCCTGATAATTTCATATAAAGCTCTCTTATTTGAGAGGAAGTTTCTGCCGTAACTGTATTTGATTTCAGATTGGGGATTTCAATATCAAAGCCTGTCAAACCTATATTAAAACCGACACTGTAAACGGGACCCGATAGCGAGGTGATTTTATCCATATTTTTAGTAAGGATGGCAGTGCGGGTATTGTTGTAGCGGTCAATAATGAAATCCAGCGGCTTAATTGATGCAGAACCGACTCTGTAGCCGATTCCAAAGCTTTGAGAAAAAGAGTTTGAATAAAAATTTGAGAAAAGGATAAGGGAAAATAAAAAAAGTAAGGTTTTCTTCATTTTGTAATTTTAATTTTTTTTATAACTCGAATAAAGAAGATAAGTTTCAGTTAATATAATATTGTTAAAAATGCGCCGAATTTAAAAATATGAAATTAGTTTAGTACAAAAAATGAAACAAATATGAGCTTTTCCAGAAATATTTATTTCTAAATGCCCCAAAATACCTTATCTTACAGGTTAAGTTTACAAATTAAACCCAACTGAAATGAAATTTCTTGCACTACTCGTTTTATCCTTATTTTTAATCTCAGGCTGCGGCAAAAAGGAAGACAAAACCACTTCTTCAGATTCTAAAGATAAGAAAACAACAACTGAAACTAAAACGGATTCAAAAAAGAAAAAAGAGTTTAAAAAATCTTCCGAGCCTAAGAAAGAAGTTAAGCCTGATGTTCCTGCTGACTGGACAAAGCTAACATCTAAGGACGGCAAAATGACTTTCAGCCTTCCTTCAGAATGGATTATCACAGAGAACACTCCAACAAAATTAGGCACAATCAGTCCTGACAGCACAGTTGGTTCTGTTGCAGTTGTTTTCGGAAACGATAAAATTTCAGCGGACGATTTGCTTGGTATGGCATTAGCTGATTTTGATTTTGAGCCGGAAGGTGAAGCACACTATGTGCAAATCGGCGATGTCGAGGCTTATTATGTCGGTGCAGTGGGCAAAATTAACGGACACGAGATGTCCATGCTTATCATGTCTGCCATAGACGCAAGCTCAAACGGAAATTATGTAGTATATGCGTTTACGCCTACAGTAACGTATGAAAAGAATATGAAAACCATGGAAGAAATTTTATTCAGCGTAGATTTTAAATAAAGAATTTAGAAAATTATTTAAAACAATATATTCTTTTAGTTAGTTCCCAAATATTTTATTTTTATTTATATTGACAAACGGAGTTTTTTTACATATTTTTACCATATGCAAACATCTAATGTATAACTTTATTAGAGATGTCTAAGTGTCATGTAGATATGGGTGATAGATTTTGAAACTTTTTTGTTGTTTTTTCGTTTTATATAATAGATTTTGTTCATCTTACCAGTTGGAAGACAGAACTCAGAAAACGCCAGTCCTATGCTGATTGGCGTTTTTGTTTTTAATAAACTGTAGATAATTGTCTTTTTTTCTTCTGTTTTACACTTTCCAGCTTATTTGTATTGTTAAGACAATATGCAGCAATTAAATAATATGCATCGAATGTTTTTCTTCTAGGCTCTAAAATTATTACATATTTTTCTTCTTCATCTAATAGATAAGTTCTTATAGCATCTTTCTCTGTTACGCTAAATACTTGTAATTTTGGTGGATCATTTTCTAAAACATGATGCAAAATCCAGTGTAATCTCTTAGATCTTTCTTCTTCAAATGCTCTTTTTTTAGGATCTATAACAATAGTGGTTAAATGAAGAAATAGTTTCTTGTAGTCTCTATTAATTGAATAAATCGTTTTTCCCCTAAACTTAAAATTTAAATTTTCTTCAATATCTCTTTTATAAATTACCTTAAGTAAATCAATAATTTCTTGATTAGTGTAAGAATCGAATTTTAATAGCGAGTTATATTGTTTCTCTAAATTATCTACCATATTAATTTCAATTCAATTCAATAAAATGAAGGTGATATTTATTAGTTTCATCTACGTTAGAATTACTTATTTTGTAACCACTGTTTTTTTCTATGTGATTGATTAGTGAATTTTTAGCCTTTACTTTATTTAAATTTCTTAGTCTGTAACTAATTGCTCCTAATATAAAATCAGCTAATTGCAAAAACACACTTTCTCTAGATTGAATATTTTGCAAATTTTTTATGACTTCAAATTGAGTGTTTAACACTTCTTTTAGTCTCCTTACGCGATATGAACTTAAGGTATCTTTAATATCTAAGTAAACATTGTAATTGTTGAAAATATTAATTTTATGATTAATTAATTTATAGTACATTTTATAGTAAAATTTATTATAATCATTTGCAAAAAATTCAGTCTTAATTTTATCTTTATCTATAACTACGGCACGAAAAAACATATCGCTTGCAAAAAAATAATCTAGTAATTCGAGGTAGAAATCATATTTTGATGATGATACTTTTGACCATTTAATTTCCCCATTAAATTTGTTAATATTCTTTATATGTTTTATTAAAGATTTATGTGTGTCTTTTTGATGATAATTTACCCCGATATATCCAATTAACATAAAAGGATGACCATCATTAGCTAAATGACAGCTTTCATCACAATATAAATTAATAAGCTTTCTGTCGATACTTTTAATTTGCATTTTAGTAAAGAGAAATTAAAATTATTTTAAAATAAATTAATATTTTTTAGATACTGATTTATTGAAACAAAATGTAAACATAAAAAAGCAAATTTAGAAAAAACTTTTTATTTGTTCAAGAGTATATAAAATTCATGTGAATAGAGAGAATTTAATATTGAAACATAACATTAGTGATAATCCCTTTGATTTTCTTATATCAAATACTCTTTTTCACATAACAAATTGTCAAGAAAATATCTTAAATATTCTTCAAAATAATTTTCACCCCCACTATTGTGAAGAAGATTTGAGTAGTTTGCTTGGTGAGGTTGATGACGAAGAGGAGGCTAGAGATATTATCTATGTGCCCATGGTTTCCTTTTGTGACTTATCATTGAGTAAAATAAAAAAACATTTATATTCATATGGGTTTTATGGTATTGGATTAGAAAAAAGTTGGGGATTGAAAAATGGAATTACCCCGGTTCTTTATATGCACGAAAGATCTATTTCACATGATACTTTTATAAAAATATTTGGAGATTTAGTAAGAAACTCTACTAATGACACTATTGACGAGAATCTAAAAAACTATTTTTATATAAAAAATCTTATTAAACCCTATCAAGGGTTTCTTAAAAGAAAACAAAAAAACGTCAGGTTTTATGATGAAAGAGAATGGAGATATATTCCTCCCTTAAAATACATAGAAGATCTTACGGAGAGTGAGTATAAAAAAAGGAGAAAGAAAAACAAAGATAAACTGAATTTAAGAGTTACTAATGCAAAACTTACTTTTTCCCCTAGTGATGTGAAATATATTATTGTTGAAAAAGAAGAGGAGAGGTTGCATATGATGAATAAAATAGAACAAATAAAAGGTTCTTTGTATGATTATAATACTTTAAAGATCCTATCTTCAAAAATTATCTCTTCGCAATATATTATTGAAGATAATTAGTCAGAATTCATTAAATAATTTATAAAATAATTTAATCCAAAATATTTCATTTTTTATTAAAATAAATTGAGTGTTTGGTTTTTACCTAACAAAAAAGGGAGCTTTCGCTCCCTTTTTTCTCTCTTGCAGCAATAGTTTTACTTAACAAGGAGCATTCTCTTTGTATCAGTAAATCCTCCTGCTGTTATTGTGTAGAAATACACTCCGCTTGTTAATGCAGATGCGTCAAAGTCAACGCTGTAGTTTCCTGCTGTTAAATTATTGTTCACAAGCTGCTTCACTTCTCTTCCGAGAATATCAAAAACAGACAGTTTTACTAATGAATTAACAGGAACACTGAAATTAATTACAGTTGCCGGATTAAACGGATTCGGATAGTTTTGCGATAATGAAAACTTATCGGGAATTTCAGTATTTGTATTTACAACTCCCACTAATGGATTTTTTATTACTGCTCTTATCATCGGGTCATTTGTAGAGCCGTTTCTGTATGGAGCGTAAGCAGGCTCAAATCCTTCAAAGCTTCTGTTTGAGATAGGAGCAGAGATGTCCTCTCCTATCTGAATGTTCAGCCCGTTCATTACCCATGAAACATAGAAGCCTCCGCTGGTTACGGTAATTGCTCCGGGAACTACAACAGCATTGAAAGCGCCGACTGTTGGTGTAATAGGTGAAGAGGCGTAAAGCTGTGTTCCCGGTAATCCGCCCGCTCCGTCATCTTTATAGATTTTTGCAATAAATGTAACAGCGCTTGTATTAGCTGCGATAAAATATCTCAAGGTATCAATTCTTGCAGGATAAACCGGCGGCACAAAATACATTGCTATTGCGCCCGTGCCTCCTGCCCATGATATACCGCCTGTGTTTGTTCCGTTATCATAGGCGAGTGTGTACCATGGAGAGTTTCTGGTAACTACATTCATCTCAAGGTTTTTTATATCGTTGCTCGGCACGGCATCGCCTGTAAGAAATGTAGTAACGGTTATAGTATATCTTCCTGCTGCCGATGGAATAAATTTCTTTGTAAATGTCATCAGTGTATCTCTCTCTGAATTCAAAGCCGGAACCGTTACAGAATCTGTATGAATAACAACATTAGATGAATTCTTAATTGCCAGACTGGAGATAAACGTTCCGCCTGTGGGGACATTTCCAGTATTAGCAATGCGGGTGCTGACATTTAGTGTATCGCCTGTGCGTTTAAAAATACCGCCGGTTGTAACGTTATCCACCCATGATACTGCGGCATCCTTTACTGTGAATGTAGTGCTCCTTGGGTAATAAAATTTCAGCGCCATATTATTGGTGATTGGCGTAGGAGGCGCGCCTGAATATCTTTGCAAGCCTACATTACCTGTAATATTTTCAATTCCGATTACAAGCGTATTGCCCGATGCCGGAGGCTGAAGTGTTCCAGAAACATTTTTGTACATCATTGTTACAGATGAGTCAGTCTTCGTCAGAATTATCTGGAAAGTATGGCTGCCATTATAACCCGGCGCTGCCTGCTGCCAGAGAGGAACATCATAATAGCTGATGATGCAGCTATCAACATTGTTTCTGTATATGTAGCATTTTCCCGGCTGGGCAGCTACTCCGAAAATTAAATCGGCTCCATATGCAGCAATATAATTGTTTGGGACTGTTGGTAATGGAATTGTCGGGAAGCCAGAATTGAGCGGGCTTGTATTCACATCCGAGCCTGACTCAAGCAGAAGGTATCCGTTAGAACCTATTCTGATTCTTGAAACATTGTAATAATAGTAGCGGAAATTGAATCCTAACAGAAAAGGACCGACATTATTGTCATCGCTAAGTCCGGTAACTCTTTGCCAGTTTGCACTTGGACCGGAAGTCGTATCTCTGAAATTGTATGCCGGACCGCCGGCATCATTATTGTCTTTCCACCTGTAACCGTAAGCATCAGGTACAGAGGAGCTGTCAGTATTGCTTCCAGTGCCGGTACCTTTTTTAGTATCGGCATTCACGGCTAAGAGCGGTAAAGCAAAAAACAAAACGAGTAAAAAGAGGGTAATTTTTCTCATAGGTTTTTTGGTTAATTAAAAGAAATTCTATTGGAGATAAAAATTAAGGGGCGCTAAGCCCCCAAAAAACTATTTCATCAAAATTAATTTTTTTGTATTAATAAATCTTCCTGCTGTCATTTTATAGAAATACGTTCCGCTTGATAAATAAGACAGATTAAGATTTACCGAATGACCTCCTGAGCCAAACTTTCCGCTGACAAGAACAGCAGCTTCTTTTCCGACTATGTCGTAAAGCTTAATTTCAACGTATTCATCCTTTGGGAGCGAAAATTCAATAGTTGTAGAAGGATTAAACGGGTTTGGATAATTTTGCGATAAAGAATAATCTTGCGGAGTTGAACTAACTACCGGTGTAATTCCCGTAACAGTGCATACCCCTAAAATCGGGAAAGAAACTGTATCATAGGTAACATTTCCCATTGCAGTTCCGTTAAATCCGCTGACAGAATCAACAAGCGTGCTGTCTAAATGCCATATAGCTTTTAAACCTGCTGATGAACTGAATGTAGAAGGAAATTTTTTACATTTGTTTGAGTCAATTTGTCCCTGAGTTCTTGCGACGCTCCATAGTCTTACTTCATCTATGTTGCCTGAACCCGGGTCGTTGTTTCCTCTTCCAATACGCATTTCATTGGAGGAAGAACCTAGTGTTGTGGCAGTTGCATGCGTAGATAACAGCGCGCCGTTTTTATAAAAATTAACGGTAGTTCCATTAGCTGTAACGGCAATATGCTGCCATGTTCCTGCCGTAACTGTACCTGTAGAGGTTACGATTGTAGCGCCTGCTCTGAAGAACGGATTTCCTGTAGTTGTATTTATGCCGAGCTGATAATCGAACGAAGCCGCGCCTTTATTCAAAATCGTATTTGCAGTAGAAAGCCCTCCGGGTTTTACCCATGCTTCAATTGTTACATTTGTGAACCCTGTCATACCGGCTGCAAATGGAATTGTTATATAGTTAGTATTTACTCCCGGCGTAGGTAAAGTCATTGTGAAGTTTTTTGGTGCGGATGCTGTAGAAATATTTACGCCCATATGAGGCATAGTTCCGCTCTGCTGTCCCCATGCAAAAGGACAAGATGTATTTACAAGAGATGTATTTCTCCTGTTTCCTGCAAGAGTAGTTGTGCCTGTGCTGAAACCTGTTGCGCCTGTTGCGCCGCATTGATTAACCTCTACAATAAGGCTTTGCGCGGGGTCATAATTAAAAGGCCGGTCTAAGTTAATTGTCATCCATTCATTTGCAAGCCCGCCAAGTGAAACAGATGCGCGGCTATAAACCGTATCCATTGGTCCGGTATACCAGACGCCTGTTGCAAATGTAGTTAAGCCCGATGCCTGACCCATTCTAATATAAAAATTAGAATAAGTGTAAGGACCTAAAGCCGCTGCAAGTCTGAATGACACTGAGGTAATATTTCCTGCCGGAGCCGGTGTCGGCTGGTTAAAATCTCCCGGTAAAAATAATACCTGCACTTCTTTGCCGCCAGGAATGTTAAACGGAAATGAATTTGTACTTCCGGTTACATTATAATTGTAATATTGCGGGGTTTGAGAATAACTTACAACAGCCCAAAATAAAAAGAACAAGATGAAGCGAGATTTGTGTTTCATTTTTCCTCCGATTAGAGTTTACAAAGAAACATTTGGTGAATCACGCCTGAATTGTGTAGTAAGATAACTTTAGTTAAATTATCAGTTAATGCAAGGAAAAAATTGGGATGTAAAAGGCAGAAAAATTTTTCTGCCTTTGGTGTGATATTCGTGAGCTATTTGCTTATGAGTTCTTTTTCTTTTTCCAAACTCAAACCATATTTTGGAATTTGCCATTCTCTTTCAGAATAAAACGGAATTGTTTTTTCTACAGCAGTTTCAAATGAATCAAACTCAACATTAAAATCTTCCTCGGCTTTTTTCATATCGAAAAGAAAATCCATTTTGCCCAGCCACATAGCTAAATCCATCCAGGGTCGTATCTCATTCTCTTCAAAGAATGAATCAGGTTTTGTTACTATTTCAGGATTTGTATTTAATAGTTTTGCGCAGGTTTTTACGACATCAAAAATAGAAACCGGACTGTGTGTAACTGCATTGTAAACTTTTCTGTGCTGCTGAGTATTTATTGCCCTTATAATCAGCTTTGCAAAATCCGGCGCGAATGTATTTTGAGTAAGCGAGCCGCACGATTCAGGCATTAAAATTTTGTCGTTCATCTTTGCCCTGTAAAGCCAGCAATAGAATCTGTCTGTCGGGTCGTATTTTCCGCATATGAGAGCGGGCCTGAAAATGATAGCATCAAGCCAGTCCTTGCTTAATATTACCCTTTCACACTCGGCTTTATTGTGCCCGTAGTATTGCAGGTCTTTGCTATCCTTCTGTTCGTCCGTGCAGCCGTAAACGGGAGAATCCTCAGTCAGCGCTCCGTTATTTTCCGCAGCTTTTTCAAAATCATATACAGAGCATGTTGAAATAAAAATGTATCTTCCGATATTTCCTTTCAATACTTCCAATGTATTATCAATATTAGTCGGATACATTCCGGCAAAATCTATCACACAATCGAATTTCATTCCAGAGAGTTTTTGAATGTCATCTGTGAGTCTATCGCCCTGTATGTGTTTCACATTCTGGAAAATATCAGGATTTCTTTTCCCTCTGTTAAAAAGGGTAAGCTCGTAGTTTGAATCCTGTGAGAGGGTTTCGGATACCATTCTTCCGACGAAGCCCGTTCCGCCGATGATTAATATTTTTTTCATTGGTAAATTGTAAAATTTTGAAATTGTATTACGAGTTTTTACGAAGAATTATATAAAAAGTTATCATAAGGGCTTATGTATTTAAATTTACATACATTGCGTACGTTAAAATAAAAAGATGGGAGCAATAATTCAATTTAAAGTGAATGGTTTGTAGCCCGAAGACCTTTCTGTTTCCCGGCAGGCGGCAATACTTACATCTGTGGTTTGTCGTTTAGTAAATGTTAACAAAACGCATCGTAATGCGTCTCTACGAAGATAAAAAAAAACAGCACGTAGCCGCAATACCTTGCGTTTCAGCATTTTACAAGACGCATCTTAATGCGTCTATACGAAGATTAAAAAAAACAGCACGTAGAGACGCAATACCTTGCGTCTCAGCATTTTACAAGATGCATCGTAATGCGTCTCTGCGAAGATAAAAAAAAACAGCACGTAGAGACGCAATACCTTGTGTCTCAGCATTTTACAAGACGCATCTTAATGCGTCTCTACAATCAGACCTGAAAGGATTAAAAACCTGTCAGGTCAAAATAGTCAAGCTTTACAAAACTAAAACTGCAGCGGTGTAAACTCAAACTTGCTTCCGTCGAACAACCCTTTATCGCTAAGCTTGAGCGCAGGAATTACAAGCAGCGCCATAAAAGAAAGCGTCATATACGGCGCATACATCTGTGTGCCAAGCTGCTTAGCCAGCTTATCAATCTCAGTATATTTATCAGCGACTTCATACCCGTCTTCGTTAGACATTATTCCCGCAACAGGAAGACCAAGCACTTCAGTATTCCCGTCAAGCGAAACAGATACACCGCCTTTATGTTTTATGATTCCATTCACTGCGTTGCATATATCTTCATCGGTAACGCCGACTGCAATTATGTTGTGCGAGTCGTGCGCTACACAGGAAGCAATTGCGCCCTTCTTCAATCCGAAGTTTTTTATAAATGCAATTGCCGGCGGAGTGTTTCCGTAACGTTCAACAACTGCAAGCTTCAGCACATCATTCTCAACATCCGAAACAAGATAGCCGTCTTCTGATTTAGCAGGGAAGTGAAGCTCATTTGTAATAAGCTGCCCTTCGTTTGCTTCTATTACCCTTATGTTTTCCTTTTCAGCTTTTACAAGAAAGTCGTTCGGATTTTTATACTGTGTGTTAAAATTATTTACAATTGTAGAAGGAACTCGTTCAATTAAGCTCTTTCCGTTTTCTGCAACAAGCTTTCCGTTTGTATATGTCTGAACTGTTTCAAAACTTACTAAATCTTTCACAACTGCAAAATCGGCGTAATCTCCTTTTTGCAATAAGCCGACCTGAAGATTGTAATGTTTCACGGGATTTACACATGCGCATTGCAGCACTTTCATAGCATCGTAACCTTTTGCAACTGAGCGCGCGCAAATCTGGTTTATATGTCCCACAACTAAATCGTTCGGATGCTTATCATCGCTGCAGAACATTGTTTTATCCGTATGTGAGTCAATCAGCGAATGCAGCGCCTCATAATTTTTTGCAGCAGAACCTTCGCGGATAATTATTTTCATTCCGTACTTCAGCTTATCAAGCGCTTCATCTAATGTAAAACATTCATGGTCAGTTGATATTCCTGCATCTATATATTTTTTTGCGTCTTCACCGCGTAAGCCGGGAGCGTGTCCGTCAATCGGTTTGCCGAACTCTTTTGCGATTGCAATTTTTTCCATCACTTCCTTATCGCCGAAAAGCACTCCGGGAAAATTCATCATCTCGCTTAGATAAACTAATTTATCCTCTTCAAATAATTTTCTTATGTCATCGGGAGTAATATGCGCTCCGGCAGTTTCAAAAGTTGTTGCAGGTACGCAGGGCGATGCGCCGAAATAAAATTTGAAAGGAACAAGCTTTCCGTTTTCAATCATGTATCTCACGCCGTCAATGCCGAGCACGTTTCCGATTTCATGAGGGTCGGAAACTGTTGCAACCGTTCCGTGAAGTACGGCAAGCCGCGCAAACTCGGACGGAATTAACATAGAGCTTTCTACGTGAACGTGCGCATCTACAAATCCGGGAATGATATGGGTTGAATATTTCTCATTGGGAGTTTCTGATATTGATTCTATTTTTTCCCCGCTGACATTTATAGTGCCAGGGAATATTTTATTGTTAACAACATCTACAATGTTGCCTGATATTGAGAAGTCTGACATAGTAAAATTTAATGATTAAGAATAAATACTCAGAATGATTTTTTTATTAAAGTTAAAAATTTTGGCGGGAGAGAAAGATGTGCGCAGAGCAAATATTTGTAACCCCATTCCCGCAACAAGTGCGGGACAAGCTCTTTAGGATGGGGTGATGTAGAGTGGAAAGAAACCCTTTAGGGTTAAATAATAATAATTAATATTCTTTTTCCCCTAAAGAGCGGTTTGTTGTTTGCTAACGCGTTCCTAACTCCTGTTTGGGACGGAAACTGTGAGCAAAACTCTGTTCTGCAATTTTTATAAAATTTTTTCTTAAAAAACTTGGCGGTTATAATCCGCTTTTTTGTTTAAAGCCATCGCAATATTGCCGATAGCAGAAGTTGCGAAGTTAGATTTATTTTAGATAGAAATAAAAATGGATTAGAGGTTAAAAGAAAAATATTATAATTTTAAGATGCATTGGCAATCGATTTAAAACGAACAAGTAATGTTATAAAGACTAATTGAACATGTTGTAAGACTGATTCATTATTCTTTTCTATTAGATCTTTTTTTTCTTTAACCAATACTCTTATTAATCCTTTAAGAATTTTTTTGTCAACCTTATGATTTGGTAGTAATTCTCCTAATGAATGATAAAAATCATATTCATTAATCTTTTTATCGGTAATTTTTCCAGAATGAGCTACTATATTTCTTTCAGTTCTAATTTCTTTTAAGTCCTTCTCAAATTTTTTAAGAGCCTCAACACTGGATGTATTTTTAGTAATCTTGTTTTCTCTTAAAAATGGTAATTTGGCTAATTTAGAAGGTATTCCTAAATAATAAACTTCGGAGACAAGTGAACATAGTTGATCATTTATTTTTATGACTTTAAAATAATGACTTTCTAAATGGTAGGAGAGATATTGTTGATGATTTATTCCCCTTTTCTTATAGAACTTTTCGTCATATTTACTTAAAAAAGATGGAATGTAGCAGAGTTGTTCAAATGTGCAATAAATATCTAACATTTTCCTTAGTACATTAAGTACATATTCTTCTTCTTTAGATATATTATCATTAGTTTTATTTATACTATCATCAAACTTTTTTCTTACAATAGGTGAACTTATAGTTATTACTTCTTTAGAGAAATCATTTTTATTTAATTTCGTGAGAAGTCGCTTAATCTTTGTCATAAGGTTATTTAAAGAAGTTTATGATTAAGTTTTTTAATTTTCTTATAAGGTTCTTAAAAAACTAATATTTTTTATATCGGTATTTGGTAAAATATTTGTATGTCTTTTTAATTCATTTAAGATACTATTCATATTTTTTTCTAGAATAGAAATTTTACAATATGGAATGAAAAATAAATGATTCAAATCTACAAAATCATTGGTCGATTTAGCCATTTCATTTTTGATGTAATATTTATAAAAAATAAATTTGGAGAATAATCCAATCCCTTTAAAAATTTTATGTTTTATTTTTTTGGGGTTGTTTTTTAATTCATCCGGTAATTTAAGATAAGGAGAAGATATAAACTGAAAAGTGAGGCACTTTTGAAATAATTCTAATTGATTAACACCATATTTTCCATCTGCGTTTGTTGGAAAATTTTTTTTGTTTTTTTCAAGGTTTTCTATAAATTGAGGAGTCTTTATTCGTTGATCTTCTCTTCCTTCTCTAACAATAATTGAATTCATTGAACGCTCAAAATCTTCATATTGAATGCCAGGTCTTTTGAAATAAAGCACTAAAGGCTCTTTAATTGGATATGGGTGATTTTGTATTTCCTTAGATATTATCTTATCCCAATTAGCTAAAACAACAACTGGTAGTTTCAATAAAACATCAAATAACTTAGAATGTAAATTATTTACATCTGAAAGTTCTGTTATTTGGGTTACAGTTATACATGCATATAAGTCATTTTTTTTGCAAAATTCTGAAAATATTTGTACATCTATTTCCCCTTTTGCCAAAGAACTGTAAATATTTGTATCTAAGTAAATGTAATCCAAATTTATTAATTGAAAATTGGTTATTCTAAAATTTTAGTTTCATCTCATTCCCAAACAGAGTTTGGGAATGAGCAGCAAGAATGTTAAATTACAGAGCTTACCCTCGTACGATGCGGAATTCATCCCGATATATCGGGAGCTTCGTAACGTTACAAATTACTTTATATGATAATTGAGAATGTTCAAAGTATTTCCTGCAAGACCTTTTGAAACTTTTTGTGATGCAACTACTCCGCCCAGAGATTCAGGAATTTTTATGCTTGGAATATTATCCTTATCGACGTTATATATTAAGTAATCGAATTCCAGATTTTCCTTTGCCCAGTGATACATTGCAGTAATTACTTCCTTACCGTATGCATTTCCGTGAGCAGATTTTTTCACCCAAAGACCTATAACAGGAGTGCGTGATTTAACGTCGTGCAGTCTTGCAAGTCCGAGAAATTCATTATTATCTTTTTTAATGATAACAAGCCGAATGTCGTCACCCGATTTAATTCCTTTTTCGCTTATGCCGATATACTCCTCCGTCTCCTCTATTTTTTCAGGAGGTTTAGGATACATGTATTGAGTGATGGATGAATTGAACTCGCGGAAAACATTGTGCTTATATTTCATTGAGAGTGGAACAAGCAGAAGGCGTTCGGTTTCGAGAGAGAAATCTGTAAAATCGAAATCATTCATAAAAAATTTTAGTTAAAAGATATTGCTTCGTTTTAAAATCCGGCGTCGTAACGTTACAAATTACTTTATATGATAATTCACAATGTTCAAAATATTTCCTGAAAGACCTTTTATTGTTTTTTGTGAAACGACTGTTCCGCCGAGCGACTCGGGAATTTTTATGCTCGGTATATTATCCTTATCTACGTCATATATTAAGTAATTGAACTGCAAATTTTCTTTTGCCCAGTGATACAATGCAGTGATTGCTTCCTTGCCGTATGCATTTCCGTGAGCGGATTTTTTCACCCACAATCCAAGAATCGGAGTTTGTGTTTTAACAGCGTGCAGACCGGCAAGTCCTATAAATTCGTTGTCATCTTTTTTAGTGATTACAAGCTGAAGGTCGCTGCCGGATTTTATTCCCTTCTCACTTATGCTGATGAACTCTTCCGTCTCCTCGATTTTTTCAGGGGGCTTCGGAAACATATATTGAGAAATGGACGAATTGAATTCGCGGAAAACATCGTGCTTGTATTTTATGGAAAGGGGAACGAGCAGAAGGCGTTCGGTTTCGAGGGAGAAATTCGTAAAATCCATTATTCGTTTTTGTTTAGGATTATCAAAGCAGCGATTACACCCGGCACCCAGCCGATGATAGTTAGAATTAGAACAATTACAATTGAGCCGCAGCCTTTGTCGTAAACAGCCAAAGGAGGTAAAATGATAGCAAGAATTACCCGCCATAAAGACATAATTATTAGTTAAAGTTTCGGATTACTTCCTCAACGGATTTAGAACCGGGGTAGTACGAAAGCAGCTTTTGCAATACATCATCTACAATCGAATCCGGGCAGGAGGCTCCGCTTGTGAGTATTATCCTTGCAGGATTATTACGAGGTAAAAAATCTTTTGTTGCTAATTCTTTTTGAGTGTGGAAATTAAAATGGGTAATTAAATTTTCGGAAAGAATTTTCTCATCGGAAGAAATAAAATAAGTCGGCAGCTTCTCCTCGCAAAGCTCAACAATGTGAGATGTATTAGAACTGTTATAACCGCCTACAACGATAGCAATATCTGCCTGCTCTTCTAGCAGTCCGAGTGTTGCGCGCTGGTTATCATGGGTGGCATAGCATAAAGTATCGCGGGTATCGGCAAAGTGATTTTTAATATTTTCTTCACCGTATTTTTGAAGCATAACGTTTCGCAGGTAATCTGCAATTGCTTGCGTTTCAGTGGCAAGCATGGTGGTTTGGTTTACAACACCGATTTTAATAAAATCAGTAAGCGGGTCAAATCCCTCCGATAATCTTTCTTTAAAAAATTCATTAAATTCTTCAAGAGAAATCTTTCCCAGTATATAATCACCAAGTTTTTTAGTCTCTTCCATATCACGTACAATCATAGTCGGCGCGTTTTCCTTGCTGTGTGAAAAAGTAGCTTTGGTTTCTTCGTGAGTATATTTTCCGTGAACGATAATCGTGTAGTCCTGCATGCCAAGCGTTTCGGCTCTGTTCCAGACTTTTTCAACGAAAGGGCAGGTTGAATTGTATCGCAGCGGGTCAATGCCTATTGAGGCAAGCTTTTCTTCTATCTCTAACGTTGTTCCGAAGGCAGGGATAATCACAATATCATTCGGTGTAAGTTCGTTCCACGGAATAATCTGCTTGCCGTTTGTTTCCATAATGAATCTAACTCCGCGTCTGATTAAATCATTGTTCACTTCGGGATTGTGAATCATTTCGGAGAGAAGGAAAATTCTTTTATCGGGATTCTCCTCAACTGCTTTGTAGGAAATTTCTATTGCATTTTCTACTCCGTAACAAAAGCCGAAATGCCGCGCAATAAGGAATTGCACCGGACCGAAATCGAGCACAGTCGGTGAATAATCCTTTTTGCGCGGGTCGGAAATTTTGCGCGAATTTTTTATCTTCGTTATTACCGGGCTTCTGTAAAATATCGGAATATCGAATGTCTTCAAATATTATAAAAAATAATTATAAGTTAAAATTAAACCTGCTGCAATAATTGCTGCTCCGCTGAACCTTACAAGTTTTTCACCTGCGGTTTTATTTACAAATGCACCAATGCCGCTGCCTGCTGCATGAAGTATAATTGTAGTTACTGCAAAACCTATTGCGTAGTTTACTCCGCTAACTGCTGCGGGCAGTTCCGTGCCGTGAGTATGTCCATGGCATAAAGCAAATGCCCCTACAAGCAATGAACCGGCTATAAGCGGAAGTCTTATACCTGCCAGGATTAATACTCCTAACACAACAACAGAAGCAAGAATTCCAATTTCAGCGAAAGGCAGATTTATGTTATTCATTCCGAGTACTCCGCCGAGAGTCATAATTGTTACAAATGAAACAGGAATTATCCATCTTGCTTTACCGCCCATTTGCATTGCCCATAAACCGACAGCCAGCATGGCTAAGATATGGTCAAGCCCAAGTAAAGGATGAAAAAATCCGTTTGAAAATCCCGACTGCGTACCATGCAGAGGGTGTGCGAATAAATTCGTTGAAGTAAAAATTAAAGCTAACGTAAATAATATTTTCGATTTCATAGAAGTAAGTTAAATTGAATTAATTATTTATCCGGAAGATTATCAACATCGGCTAAATCCTGAGATCTTCCGGTTGAAAGTTTATTTTTTATTAAATCATCCTTGCTTATTAAATTCACTGTCAAATGGTATTCCTTAAATTCAAAAAGTACTTTCCTTTTATAGCAGTCTTCAAAGGTCAAGCCATCTACAGATGTAATTATATCTAATCTATTAGGTGGAAATCCTAATTGAATTATTTGGTCATCATTAGATAAATCATCTTCGTTAAGATTATCAAATTGAAATCCGAATTTATCCAGAACACTTAAAAGTTTTTTTGCGTTCTGTTTTGTCGGATTTACCCAAAAATCAATATCAACTGTATAGCGCGGATAGCCGTAAAGAACTACAGCTATCCCTCCGACAAGTAAATATTCAATTTCGTTGTCGTTTAAAAGCTGAATAAACTCTCTGAAATCCGGGATCAGTTCCATATTTGATTTTAATATATCTTTCACGAATAAGTAAATAGATATCGAATCTTTCCTGCATAGTCAAACTTGCATAAAATTCTTTATCTGCTTTTTCTGCTTCTTCAAAACTGCTGAATTTCTGTACGATAAATTTTTCTTTGTTTTCCATTGAGATATTTATTCAAATGCTGCTATTCCCGTTACATCCTGACCGAGAATAAGAGTATGCATTTCATGTGTGCCTTCATAAGTTTTTACGGATTCTATATTATTAAGGTGTCTCATAATTGGGTACTCATCTAAGATTCCGTTTGCGCCGAGCATTTCTCTTGCCATGCTTGCAATGTTCTTTGCAATTTCACAGTTATTTCTTTTTGCAAGTGAAACATGCTGCGGTCTCATCTTGCCTTCATCTTTCAGCTTAGCAAGTCTCCAGTTCAGCAATTGTGCCTTTGTAATTTCTGTAAGCATATAAGCTAGTTTTTCCTGCGTTATTTGGAATGCTGCTATCGGCTTGCCGAACATTATTCTTGATTTGGAGTAATTTAATGCAGTATCATAACATCCCATTGCCATACCTGTAACTCCCCATGCAATTCCGTATCTTGCCTGAGTTAAGCAGCTTAGTGGTGATTTTAATCCCTTTGAATTTGGTAAAATATTTGTTTCGGGAATCAAGCAGTCTTCAAATACCAATTCAGAAGTAATTGATGCTCTCAGTGAAAGTTTGCCTTTCATTTCAGGAGCGGAGAATCCTTTTGTTCCTTTTTCTACTAAAAAGCCGCGGACTTCACCGTCAAGTTTTGCCCAAACTACTGCAACATCTGCAACTGTTCCGTTTGTAATCCACATTTTTGCTCCGTTCAATAAATATCCGCCGTCAACTTTTTCAGCCTTCGTAATCATACCGCCCGGATTGCTTCCGAAATCAGGCTCTGTTAATCCAAAGCATCCGATAGCTGTTCCGTTTGCTAATCTTGGTAACCAGTTTTTCTTCTGCTCTTCACTTCCGAATGCGTAAATGGGATACATCACAAGTGATGATTGAACAGATGCAAAGCTGCGCACGCCGCTATCGCCGCGTTCAAGTTCCTGCATTATAAGACCGTATGCCACATTGTTCACTCCCATACCGCCGTATTCCGGCGGAAGCGTAGGACCGAAAATTCCGATTTCAGCCATTTTAGGAACAAGCTGTTCAGGGAATTTCATATCCTGATTATATTTTTCTATTATAGGCGTAACTTCGTTTGATACAAAGTCACGAACCGTATCTCTTATTGATTTCTCTTCGTCTGTGAGTAAATCATCTATTAAGTAATAATCAACGCCTTTGTAATTGTCTGCTGCCATAGTTGTATTGATTTAAAGTTAATTTAATTTTGTGTTTCGGAATTTAGTTCTGTATCAATTTTGCTTATTTCTTCAGTGACTTCTTTTCTTAAATCGTTATGTTCATTATCATTTGTATTTGAAAGAAGCACATCGTATAAATATCTCGATTTGTTTTTAAAGCTAATTTTCCCGGATTCATCTTCACCGTCTGCTGCTAGCTGAAATAGTTTTGCTGCAACAAATGTTTTTATTACGTCCAGCTTACCTGTGATGCTGAAAAAACTAACAACCTGCTCTATTGGAAGTTTGTTTATGAAATCAAAATCCAGACCTATAAATGATTTGCACGCTTTTGCAATTTCAAATCTGATTTCTTCTTTCTGATTTATATCTTTTTTAAAAAGAACTTTCGCAATTACTGCTGTCAGCACTTCAATCTGAGTCATTATGTAATCTCTACCAATCATTAGGCGTACATTTTTTCAAGTTTGGAAAAATTCTTCTCCGTCGTATTCATTTTTACTTTTATCATCGTCTTCAAGTACTTCACTTCTTTAACTTCTCCAAGCTGATACAAATTGCTCAATCCTTTATAGTCATCAGGTTTTAATCTAATAACGGTTTCTTTGTTATTTACGGAAAGTAAATCAAGAATCTTCTCCATTAAAAATTTTATATTCATTCCTTTTTCAGCGGAGATAAAAACTGAATGAGAATATTCCTCTTTGACTGCAGCCATTATGTCTTTATTTTCAAGCGCATCTACTTTATTGAATACATGAACAATGATTTTATTTTCTGCGCCGATTTCCTTCAGTGTTTCTTCCACTACTTTTATCTGCTCTTCAAAATGCGGATTTGAAATATCTATCACATGAAGAAGAATATCAGACTCTACTACTTCTGATAAAGTAGATTTGAACGATTCAATAAGTCCGTGAGGAAGATTTTTTATAAATCCTACCGTATCTGAAATTAAAACTTTCTTTGGAATTTTCGGAACCGATTCTTTTTTATTAACGGAATTGAAACTTAATATTCTTGTTGATGTATCAAGCGTAGCGAATAATTTGTTTTCGACATATACATCGGAATCAGTAAGCAGATTTAATAAAGTAGATTTTCCTACGTTAGTATAACCAACCAGAGAAATTCTGTAAAAGTTTTTTCTTTCCTGGGATTGTGTCTGCTGCTGCTTGTCAATTTTCACAAGCTTTTCCTTTAAAGCAGAAATTCTTGTGCCGATTAATCTTCTGTCTGTTTCAATCTGTGTTTCACCGGGTCCTTTTGTGCCTATACCTCCGAACTGCTTTGATAAGTGAGTCCATTGTCTTGTTAATCGAGGCAATAAATATTCAAGCTGCGCAAGCTCTACCTGCAATTTTGCCTGTGAAGTTCTTGCGTTTGAAGCAAAGATATCAAGGATAAGATTTGACTTATCTATTATCTTGCATTTGATCTTCTGTTCAAGGTTTCTTATCTGTGTAAAGGCTAGCTCATTTTCAAAAATTACCAAAGCAATTTTATTCTCTTCTACGTATTGAGCAATCTCTTCCACTTTTCCTTTTCCAATCATATAACGTGAATCATAAGTATCGTTCATCTGATAAAATGATTTTATCACTACTGCTCCGGCAGTTTCAGCAAGGAATTTTAATTCTTCGAGTGAATCTTCTGAATGGAAATTTTTCTTATCGTATTTATTGGAATAGCAGACAAGAACAGTTTTTTCAAGTTGTTTAGCGGTCTCTAACATATATAATTTAAAATACCCAAATTGCAAACGAATTTAAAGGTATTAAGATTGGCGTAAATGTCAATTAATCATACATATATAAAGCAAAAGGAAATTTAAAAGCCATATTTTTATTTACTTTAATTTAATATAAAAGTTGTATATTTGTTAAAAAGTTCTTTAATCCAACAGAGCTATTAACTCGAAAAGATTCATATTAGCCGGGCTGATTATAAGCGAGCTTGTAACTGCCGTTCTCTTAACATATCTAAGATACAAAAATCAGGACATGCCTTTAAAGAGTTTTGAAATTTCCAAAACAGGCAATCTGATTTCTTTAATATTTTTTTCCCTGCCGCTGCTTATTCAAATAATTCTGTTCTCAAAGAAATATTCTCTTAGCAAGGCTGCGTTATTTACCCTTTTCTTTATCTCAATTGTTTCAAATTCATTTTTAACCGCTGCTTTTTATTTTTATCAGAAAGATATGAAGATTATATTATATTCTTCATGTCTGGTTTTGAATTTTGTAATTTTTTCTGCTTCAATAGTTGTTATAACTTCACGGCTAAAAAAGCTTTATGTGTTCAGAACTATTTGGTTAAATATTTTCCTGATACCCGTATTACTTCTTGTTGTTTTCTTTAAAGTATATAGCTTCAAAGATGATTCGGAAAGTTATGCCGATGGAGAAAAGAAAGCCGACGCAGGGGTAATCCTCGGCGCTGCGGTATGGGGAGGCAACAGACCATCGCCGGTATTGCGTGAAAGAATAAACAAGGGATTTGAAATTTACGACAGGAAAAACGTAAGAGTGTTGGTTCTGACAGGGGGAGGCTCGCCAAATGAAATGACAGAGGGAGATGTTGAAAAAAACGAGTTAATAAAGTATGGAGTTGATCCTAAAAATTTAATCGTAGAAAATGCTTCAAACTCTACTGTGGAACAGCTTCAGTATGTAAGGGATTTGCTTTACAAGTCAAGAAACTGGAGAAAAGTTATTTTAATATCAGACAACTATCATTTATTCAGATGTAAAGAAATTTGCTCTTTCTACGGAATAAATTCCGATGCGATTTCGTCCGATACTCCGCTTTCAACGGAAGGCGGCGTAACATTTTGTATCAAAGAAAGTTTAGCTCTGGTGGTTTTCTGGTTTTTCGGAATCGGTTAAAAATTTTAAAAAATATAAACAAAAAAAACAGATGCCTCAAACACGCAGATTAATCAGGATAAAAGTAATGCAGATATTGTATGCGCAAGCAATGAACGGCGACCCCATCGAAAACGTAATGAAAGACTTGCTTTCTGATGTGGAAGATAAAGAAAATAAAAAGTTTGCAGAGGATTTGATTTTTTATATCGCTGCAAATGCAAAGATGATAGAAGACATTGTAGATAAAAAAGTGGAAAACTGGGAGGCGGAACGAATGGCATTTCTTGATAAGATTATTTTAAAAATCGGCGTTGCAGAGTTTCTTAATTTCCCGGAAATTCCTCCTAAGGTTACTATTAATGAAGCTATAGAAATTGCAAAAGATTATTCATCAAAGAGCAGCGGGAAATTTGTTAATGGTGTGCTTGATGCTATTCTTGAAGATTTAAAAAAAGAAGATAAGTTAAATAAAACGGGCAGGGGACTTTTGAATTTGCAGAAGAAGGGTAAGAAGTAGAAAATTTTATCTTATAGAAAAAATATCATTGACGTTCCGAAGCTGGAGCATCGGAACGAGAGAGATGAGATTTATTAGTGTTCATCACGATGCTCCGGCTTCGTGGAGGATTTTAGACTATGGAAAATAGAAAACAAATTTTTTATTGGTCGCTTTTTGATTTTGCGAATTCAACTTACGCTACAATTGTACTTGCGTTCGTTTTTGCGATTTACTTTACGGGTGTAATTTGCAAAGGTGAACCCGTCGGCGATTTTTACTGGTCCCTTGGAATCAACATAGCAATGATTGTTTCCGCAGTTCTGAACCCTCTATGCGGGGCGCTGGCAGATTTCTCAAACAGCAAAAAAAAGTTTTTATTCTTTTTTACAATACTTGCAGTAATCCCCACATCTCTAATGTACTTCACAGGAGAGGGAACTATTCTATTTGCGTTAGTGCTTCTTATTTTATCCAACATTGGCTTTCAAACCGGACTTACATTTTATGATGCTTTCATAAAAGAAATCACTGAAGAAAAATATTACAATAAAGTTTCAGGAATCGGCTATGCAGTAGGTTATCTTGGTTCTATATTGTCTGTTGTACTTGTTTTTCCTCTCAAAGATAATCCCAATTTACTTTTTCTTATTTGCGGAGTATTATATTTTGTTTTCTCGCTTCCGTTATTTTTATTCTTAAAAGAGAAAGAAAAAAAGCACGAGGAGGTAAGCTATCTTAGCTATGGGTTTAAAAAGGTTATAGAAACCTTAAAGGAAATCTCAAAGCATCATAATCTGAAATGGTTTCTTCTTTCTTATTTCTTTTTTATAGATGCTGTAAATACAATAATTTTTTTCTCCGGGATATATGCGCAAAAGACTTTGAATTTTGAAGTTTCAGAGTTAGCAATATTTTTCCTTTTGGTTCAGATTACCGCGCTGCTCGGCTCATTGTTTTTCGGATATGCAGGTGATAAAATCGGAATTCATAAATCTATCGTAATTACTCTTGTGATATGGACTCTTATCACTCTTGCAGTATTTTTTACAAATGATAAAATGTCATTTTTTATTATCGGAGCATTCGCCGGAACATTTCTGGGCGCAACACAGAGCTTATCCCGAACAATGATGGCAAAGCTTACCCCGTATAACATGAAAGCAACTTTATTCGGATTTTATTCATTATTAGAAAAAACATCCACACTGTTAGGACCTCTTACTTTCGGATTGGTCTCATGGCTATCCGGTTCACAGAAACTGGCAGTGCTGTCAGTCGGATTTTTTTTCCTGATTGGTATGTTAACATTTAGAAAAGTGAAAGTATAAAAATATGTTGGACACAAAAGATATTACAAATCTTATAAAGCTTCTTGATGATAATGACGAATTTGTCTTTAACCATGTCCGCGAAAAGCTTCTTGAATTAGGGGGCGAAGCAATTCCTCAGCTTATGCTTAGTCTCTCCGGCGATAACCTGCTATTGGATGAGCGTATTAAAAACCTGATAGATGAGATTTATTTTTCAGATATTGATAAAAAATTTAAAGAGCTTTCTCAGAAAGAAGGCAGTATCCTTGAAGATGCAGTTTTTTTAATTGCAAGCTTTGGCTACCCCGAACTTGACATGAGTAAATATAGAGATGAGCTGGATGATATGGGAAAAAAGCTGACCGGCTCTATTGATAGAATGAAAGAGAATCCACTGATTCCGAAAGGAGACCCTTTACAGGTAATTAATCTGATAAACAATTTTCTTTTTTATCAAAAGGGATATAAAGGAAACTCGGAAAATTTTTATGAACCTGAAAATACTTTTCTAAACGATGTCATGGAAAGAAAAAAAGGTATTCCGATAAGCCTTTCTATATTATACCTTCTGCTATGCAAAAGGCTGAACCTGCCTGCATACGGCGTAAATCTTCCTGCGCATTTTATAATAAAATACATTGATAATAATGATGAATTTTATATTGACCCATTTAATAAAGGAATTGTGATTTCCAAAAGTGAAGCAGTTAAATTTTTAAGCAGGATAGGACTAACGAAGGAAGATTTTGAAAATATTTCATTTTTAAAGCCTGCCGAAGATAAAGATATTATCAGAAGAACCTTGAATAATCTGGTGAATATTTATACACGCAGCGGAGATATTATCAAAACAGACCAGCTTAAAAAATTAATGGGGTATTTTGAATAACAGCTGCTCCGGTTTAATTCCCGGAAAAGCAGCTGCTATGGTGAAAGGAAATTATCTTCTCACTTTAGAAAGTATCGAGCCGATGAAAAAACCTGCAAGCCCGAAAGCAAAAACGCAAAATGCTGTGAGTGTTAACGCTTCTGACAAATTAAATTGCTCTTCTTTAATGTTATACTTATCAAATAAATAGTATGCTGTGTATAAGAGTCCTATTACCGCGCTAATTTTTACGCAGAAAAAAGCTGCTCCGTGTCTGGATGAATTTATTAAAAGCGCTTTTTCTTCAGCTGCTGCCTCAGTTTTTGGGAGTTCCCATCCGGGATAAACTTGAGATTCTATTAGTGATTTTGACATCTTTTTAAAATTGGGGGATACTTTAAAAAACCCCTCACGGCGGAGATGCCGTGAGAGCCTGATTGGTAATTATTTTATTAACACCATTTTTCTAATGGCGTTGTTTTCAGTTGTAGTCAATTTATAGAAATATACTCCTGATGAAAGAATGGAAGCATTAAATTCCACTGAATAGTAGCCTGCATTGTACATCTTGCTTGAAATGATTTCGGAAATCATTCTTCCCGTTACATCAAATACCTGAAGAGATACATTTGTATTTACGGGCAGTTCAAAGTTTATTTTTGTAACAGGATTGAACGGATTAGGATAATTCTGTTCAAGCGCAAATTTACCCGGAACCCCAATAATTACTTCATTTGAAAGATAGTAATATTTATTTGTTCCGTTGTAATCCATTTGCTTTATTCTGTAAGAGTAGCTTCCTGTAGGTAAATTGTTATCCGGGAAGCTGTAATTTGATTCGTGATTTGTTGTTCCGTTTCCTTTTATTGTGCCAATCTTACTCCATTCTGAAGAGTACGATTTTCTTTCAATATCAAAACCGGCGTTGTTTTGCTCACTGGAGGTTTTCCAGCTTAGCACAACAGTGTTTCCATAGGTAGAAGAAGTAAATGCAGCTAATTCAACAGGAAGCAGCCCCGAACCTTTTTGGCTGTATAAACCGGTGCCGTTACCGACTAAAAGCTCGTCATAGTAAAGCATATTAATCTGTGTGCCTACTGGGTAAGTATATCCGACCTGCCATGTTGCGGAAGAGTATGAGCCTGTTAAGTAGTAAACCTCATTATCCGCTGCCACGAAAACCGTGTCAGGTCCTAATGTTATTGCTTTACCCTGCTTTCCGGGAGTTACAGGAAAACCTGATACTGAAAACGCCGTCCACTTGTTTGTGCCGGAAACAATCTTGTAGTAAGCAATCGGATGATTAACACCTGCATCTGTTCCACAGGCGTAAATAGTATCACCTGTTACGCTTACGGCAACATCAATAATGGTTGCAACAATTTGATAGCCGACGGTCGTATGGGTTCCATCCATATTTTGTGCAGCAGACCAGCTATTGCCGGATTTTGTCAGTCTGTAAACTGACATACCCTGAGGTGAAGATAAATCATAAGAAACTCCGACATAAGCTACAGTGTCAGTTCCTTCTATTGTAAATACTATGTCATTCACGTCAACATCCTGACCTGTTGAACCGGCTTCAAGAAGAATCTGATTCCAGTTGCTGCCTGCGTTTGTAGTATAGAACAGACCGCCCTTGCTTGTGCTGCTTTGTGTGTATCCGGCAAAAACTATGTTTGAATTGTATGGGCATACTTCAATAGCTTCAACAGAGCTGGAGCTTGCAAAACTGTAAGGCGCGTCTTCGGCGGTAAACACTCTGCTCCATGCGCTTCCGTTGTTTGTTGTTTTGTAAACTCTAACGTTTCCTACATAAGCTGTGCTTGTATCATTGATATTCATATCTGCTGAATAATATGGTGAGCCGTCTCCGTTGGGAAACATTGCGTTCGACCAGACCGGTGTCGTAGTATAATCATATACTTTTCTAATACCGGACTTAGATGCAATCCAGGCATTTGTTTTCGATGAGTTCATATCGCAGTCGTTTACCTGAACGGCTTCAACACCATCGTCAACTTCAAAAATGTTTGCGCCTGAGTTTGTGGAAGCTGCTATACCCTGGTCGGATGTTAAGTAAACGATAGATGATTTGTTTGGGTCAACTATATTTGTTCCATCGTTTGAATGTGTTTCAAGTCCGGCATTGCCGAAGTTTACCCAGGATGTTCCCATATCGGAACTATAGCAAGAGGCAAAGTAAACATAATAGCTTGATGCGGTTCCGCCGCATACGATGTTCGGACCGAAAGTCCCGTTTATTCCGGTAGAAACTGTAGTCCACGATGAACCGTCATCAGTGGAATTTGCTACGCTTTTACCGGACGAAGCCCCCCCGACAAAGAGTTTTCCATCCGGACCTATCCCAAAAGCTTTCCAGTACAGGGAGGCTGATAATGATGCTAAAGATATACTTGAAAATGAAGTTGCGCCTGAAAATGAGTTATAATCACTAGAAGATTTTACAAGCGTCGGTGCAGTACCGGCTCCGAATATATAGATTTTATTGTTACTCGGGTTTAATACAATTGCGGGATTTGAAACGGATGTGATTGTTAGCGAGCCGCTTTCAGTATATGAGCCGGACGAATTAATTGTGCCGTAGTGTAGTTTGTTAGAGTTCTTGATGTAAAACATATATGACCTGTAAACAAGCAGGGCATTAATATTTCCTGATGCAACAGTGTTAACAGTTGTTGACGAAGGATGCGATGAAAGCAGCCCCGTCTGATGAACAAAGAACAAATAGCCCGATACGCTATCTGCAGCAATTACTTGAATAGCGCTTCCGTAATTGTAAGATGAGCTTAGCCCCGGCATTACGGCAAAGTTTCCAAATGTAGCAGTTCCCGTGCCGCTGTAAACATCTGCATAAAAAATAGAGTTTGCGCTTTCAGTAGAAATAAAAACCCGCGTTGTATCCGAAGTTTTCGCATAGGAAGAAATGCAGTTTATTCTTCCGCCATAGATGCTTTGAACTGAAGGTGTTGTCAGCTGCGCATAAGAAATTTCTGAAGCTGCGCAAACGGCAATTATCAGTATTAAACAGATTTGTAAATAAATTTTTTTCATTATTTTAAGTTTCTCCTTCTTTTAGAAAAGTTTTCATTTTATTTTTTTAGCATTACCCAAAGCCGCGGGTAAAAAAATAATCCCGAAAATTTTCTATAGATTTAAACAAGATGCTCCGGGCGTTCCGGTATTAAGATACTTTCAGAGCGGAGCCATGCTCTGCGGGTATCCGTTGTAAACTTGCCCGGGACAAATTTTTCGGAAGGTTTCGGAAAGACCTTACTTCCATGGGAGAGCGAAAGCTGTGTTTCTTTGACAATGCTGAAACGAAATTGTTTAAAGTAATTTTTGGGCTCCATTGTTCTTCAAATACTTGATACAAATTTATTATCATTTATCTTGCATTTCTAAATCAAATACTATATTTTTCTTGCAGATAAAATTAATATATTTTGATTAATCAATATAATAAGAGTAGCATTACTGTTGATTTTCGTTTTATACAACAATATAAAGCGATTCCTGAAAATTGCAGAATGGAGTTTTATTATTTATTAAAGTGGAAAAACCCGGTAAAATTTGAGAAAAGAATAAAGCTTATAGAAATTGTCGAACGATATTTATCATTAAAAATTAAACCTAAATGGCAAAATGAATTAGTGATAAAGAAGATTGGAACAAGCAGGGATTCGTATTATTGTCTGAAATCCCGGCTTTTGAAATCAATAAGAGAGTTTTATTTTACCGGAAAACTTGAAGGCGCATTCAATAAAGCAAAAAGAAAGAGTGATGATATTGGCAATGCAATTAAATCTATAAGAAGTAAAGCTTCGCTTGGCATGGTGCGCGAAGCAAAAACCGCTCTATATAGATGTGAAAAACAGATTAGGCAAAAAACGGATTTAACCTCAAAAGATGTGATAATATTAACGGAAATATACGAATTTCTTGTTGTTTATTATCACAGACAGCGTAATAAAGCGGCATTTAATACTATCAATAAAAAATTATCACTTCTGCCTTTTAACAGGTTCAAGTTTGATAAAACTGAAAAAGCGCTTATTTCTATCCGCAAAAATATTGCAAACGCTTTTTCCGAAATATTCCTCGTTCGTTCCGGCAAGAGTACGGAAACGGCTCTAAATAATTATCTGAAAGCATCAAAGATTGCAAAACAGAATGGACTAGATAAATATTACCTAAAAATGCTTTTCTATGCCGGAAATATTTTACATGAGACGGGAAGAGTTGCAAAAGCATACGAAATCTTTACTGAAGCGCTTCGTTTTTCTCAGCTTAGAAAAATGAAAAGCGAAAAGAATATTTTTCACACCAAATTAATGCTGCTCGATTTTCTGAAAGATAACAGCAAAGCAAATGAATATATGGCTCAAAGCGGAAAGTATTACGATGATGCAATTAACCATCCATATGATGTTGACTATACAATGCACATACTTTTTCATTACCTCAGATTTACCTCGTTCTGCGGCTATGGGGAGAAGTTCAAATTTCTCAGTGAAGAGCTTGTAAACAGATTGTTTTTATATTCGAGAAAGGCAGACGCAGTATTCAGGTGGTATGCGCTTGAAGCTGATAAATATATTGAAGAAATGTATTACTGGCATGAAGAAGACACGAATATAAAAGTAAACGTAAATAAAGGCGTTCTTGATGCGTTTGAAAACTTCAATTACGGAGCGCTGCTTCAGTTCGGGAAATTTTACAGCTACGACCAGCTTTCTTTTGTTTATAACACTCAGATTGAATTGGAATTTTGGAAAGGAAGAAAGTGTAATTTTGAAAACGCCCATTACTATATTAATAAAATGAAACGGATAGAGAAAAAAATCAGTTCCTACTCAAACACTGAAATGGTAAACACACTAAAACTTTGCCTGAAAATTATGGAGGAAAGTATGTATAAAAAAGACGAGGATGTTTTCGTGAAATTTCTTCCTGAAATAAAAGCGCTTTTTAATAAACTTCAAAGCAGAGAAAAAAACTATAATCTTAGCACTGAATATTCTTTTTTATCGTTCACTGCCGAAATACTGAATGTGAACGAATTTCTCTTAATGGTAAAATCATTTGAAAAATGGATTAGGATAAATCAACCCGGAAACTTCGAGGCTCTTCTTGAAATAAATAGAAGAAGGGTTGTATAGAACCAAAATAAAATGGACTTGAAAGTAGAAAACTAAAAATATTATTTTCAGTTTAATTTCAATTTTACAATATGAAAACGGTTTTAACTTTTTTGTTATTATTAATGCCTGCATTCTTAGTTCAGGCGCAAGAGAGCCGTACCTGCTGCGATGAAAATGCCGTGGTGAAGTTTTCCAGATTTGGAAGCGATATGGAATTTGTCTCTGCTCATAATGAGCCGGGAGGATATAAGCTTTCAAATGCGCAGGGGACAATGATAACATTCTCGACACCCGATGGAAAAACTGGAAACGCATATGAAGTAAAAGCAGAAACTCCGGCTAATAAATATCTTTTAGTGTTTCACGAATGGTACGGGCTTAACGATTATATAAAGAGCGAGTGTGATAAATGGTCATCAGAGCTTGGCGTTAATGTAATCGGAGTTGACTTATATGATGGTAAAGTTGCAGCCAATAATAAAGAAGCTTCACAATATGTTCAGAGTGTAGAGACAGAAAGAGGAATCAATATTATTAAAGGAGTAAGAGAATACGCTCCTAAAGATGCTATCTTTGCCACAATGGGCTGGTGTTTTGGAGGAGGCTGGTCATGTCAGGCAGCAATTCTGCTCGAAGAAAAATGTAAAGCCTGTGTAATCTATTATGGAATGCCGGAAGAAAATAAAGAGAAGCTTGCTAAATTATCAGCGCCGGTTTACGGAATTTTTGCTTCTAAAGATAAATGGATTAATAGTGAGGTAGTGTCATCTTTTGTTAACAATATGAGTTTGCTTGGAAAGAAGGTTACTGTGAAAGTATATGATGCCGAACATGCTTTTTCAAATCCTTCAAACCCTAATCATGATGAAAAGGCGGCTACTGACGCAAAAGCATTAGTCGTTGATTTTCTTAAAGAAAATTTTAAATAATTAAGAATTATATGAAAAAAACTTTTTCACTGGCAATTTTTATCTTTCTGCTTTCATCGGCGGGTTTATTTGCTCAGGACACTTTAAAAATTCTCTCGTGGAATTTACTTGGTTACAAAGCCTCTCCTCATCCTAGGGAGCAATACTATAGAAAAGTTATTAAAGCAGTTAATCCTGACATAATAGTTGTAAATGAAATTGACGGACAAAGCACGGTTACAGGTTTTCTGAACAATTGCGCCAACTATTACACCCCTAACTTATACACTGCCGGGAATTATATAAACGGGTTCGATACCGATAATGCAATATATTACAAATCTTCCAAAGTTCAGTTTGTCTTAAATTATCCTATTGCTACTCCGCAGGGAAGGGATATTAGTTTATTTGTAGTGAGAGATATTCAGCAGAATGTTCAGTTTAATATTTTTGGCTGTCATTTGAAAGCCGGCAATACTTCAGCTGATGCTTTGAGAAGAGTGGGTGAGGTAAATGCGCTTCGGGGTGTAACCAATTCACAGACAGCAGGGACATATAATATTATTGTAGGAGATTTTAATATATATGCCTCAACAGATTCTGCTTACAAAATTTTGACAACAGTCCAATCCGGCAATCAGGGACATTTTGTTGACCCTGTTAACCTGCCGGGAAACTGGAATGCAAATTTTTCTTATAGAGCATATCATTCTCAATCTACAAGAACAAGGCAGCTTACTGATTCAGGTTCAACCGGGGGAATGGATGACAGATTTGATTTAGTTTTGTTTTCAAAAGCTATTGGCGATGGCAACGGAGCAGTAACTTATATTCCAAACTCATATAAGCCTTATGGCAATGATGGAAATCATTTTAATGATTCAATAAATAAAAGACCGAACACTGCCGTGCCGGATTCTATAGCCGATGCGCTTTGCTATGCTTCAGACCACCTGCCTACAGTTTCGCAATTCAGGTTTTATAACGGAGTAGGGATTAATCTTATAGAGAATATTATACCGGAAAAATTTGATTTGAAACAAAACTATCCTAATCCGTTTAATCCCGAAACAAAAATCAAATTTGATGTTTCGGCGCAGGGAAATGTAAGGTTATCTGTCTTCAATTCTCTCGGACAAAAGATAACGGAGCTTGTAAACCAAAATCTCTCCCCCGGAACTTACGAAGCAAGCTGGAACGCTAAAGATTTCTCAAGCGGAGTTTATATTTACAGATTAGAAACGGAGAACTTCACATCAACCAAGCAAATGATTTTGATAAAATAATAAACTACAAATCAATTATGAAAAGTCTCTTTGAAGATACCCCTCGTCAGGAAATATTAGACCGTATCAATAAATTAACACCTCAGTCAAAACCGTTGTGGGGAAGAATGGATGTAGCCCAAATGCTGGCTCATAATATTGTTGGCTTAGAAGCAGCCCTGCAAAATAAAAAACCTGCAAGATCGTTTATGGGTTATATCATGGGAGGGTTTATAAAGAAAACTCTTTTAAGCCCAAAGCCTTTTAAAAAGAACGGCTTTACTCCGAAAGAATTTAGAATGGTTTCTCCTATGGATTTTATTGAGCAAAAAAATAAGATTATAGATTTAATTAACAAATTTCAAAAAGGAGCCATTGCTGATAAAAACCATCCTTTCTTTGGAGAAATGTCCGAAGGGGAATGGGGGTGGCTGCAATACAAACACCTTGATCACCATCTTCAGCAATTCGGAGTGTAAGCAAAGGGCAATATGACATATAGAATTTCGGCTAAGGGAATTCTTGAAAAAAATAATTCTATTTTATTTATCGAGTATTCAGATTCTAAAGGTATTTATTATGCTTTGCCTGGCGGAAAACATGAGCCGGGCGAATCTTTAGCAGAGGCTGTAGTACGTGAATTCAAAGAAGAAACTTCTTTTGATGTATCTGCCGACAGGGTTGTTATGATAAGAGAATTTATCATCAAGCAGCCCGATGTAGAAGTCTGGCAGGGAGGCATTCATCAGATAGAAACAATTTTTGCTTGCAGACTAAATGACGAAAATCAGGAGCAAGGCATTCCTACTCTGCCGGATATTGATATGCTCGGATTAAAATGGATTAACAAAAGCGATTTAAAAAATTATAGAGTCTATCCTACAAATGAGCTTGCAGAAATTCTTGAGAGCGGTCAAATAAAATATATCTTTTCGAGAGATTAATCTCCCGTAGAAACTATCCCGTCATTTTCAAAAAGCATAATTACTGTTTTTTGCGGCGCGCGGGGGCAGAGCATAACTCCCTTCGAAATTGTTATTCCCTGCATGGGGTTTAACTCAACAGTTCTTTTTATTCCATTTTCTTCTATATCCATTAGCAGTTTGCCTTCGAGCACAAAGAAAAATTCATCTTCATTATCGTGTTTGTGCCAATGAAATTCACCTTTGATTATTGCGAGGCGTACTAAGCTGTTGTTTACTTTCGTAAGAGTAAAGTTAATCCATTTCTCTTTGTTTTCACTGACAATTTTATTCGTATCAATTAATTCAAGCTGTGAGAACTTGACACCCGGGAGAATGTTGTAATCCGCGTTTGTTTTTTCCATATAATAAAAATGCCGTGAGCAAAAAATCACTCACGGCAAGAAAATTTTCTAAATAAAAATAGTTTATTTAATCAGGTTCATTTTTTTCGTTTCCGTATAATCACTTGTTTTTAAAGTATAGAAATAAATTCCGCTTGAAAGTCCTGAGCCGTCAATCTGGGCATTGTAAACCCCTGCTTTAATGTAGTCTTCAAGATACGTAGCAACTAACTGACCAAGTGAGTTATAAATCTTCAAGCTCGCAAATCCATCTTTTGGCAAAGAGAATTTTATATTAGTTGTCGGGTTAAACGGATTTGGATAATTTTGTGATAGTTCAAACTTATCCGGTGTTTCTGCCCCTTGCTGCCCGATTCCCGTAGGGACTACGTTGCCAACAATTCCCTGAGCCATTTCAGAAGTATTGAGTGTGCCGCTGTCTTTGAAAATCACTACATTAAATTTGCAATTTCCTGCAACCCATGCTGCATCCAGTGTGGTAGTAAAAGTCAGAGGGATAACTTGTCCGTTATTCCAGCTTCCGGTGTTTACGTTATCGCCTGCCATAGTGTTGGTAATATTTCTTACAGTCCAATTGTGCACCCAAGTTGAGCTGCCTGTGCAGTAACTATTACCTGTTTGAGGATAAACCATATTATCTTCAGTGATGATGTAGTTTACTTTGTACTGCCCGGTGAGATTTGCTAAAGCAGTTGCATTCAGGTTCACCGTAAGCTGCCTCGTGCCTGCGTTATAATTTGAGGATGAAACACTGATGGAAACATCTGATGCAGGTTTTTGAGCATAGCGGTATTCTCCATCCGTAAAGAATGAACCCCATCCGTTATTAGCGCCTCTTACCCTGTCAACTAATCCCGAAGGATAACCGGAGAAACCTAATGCAGGAATAATGCCATTGCCGTTAAAGGTTTTCCACGGGTCGGTGCTTGCTCCGTGATACGCAAGCATGACAGTGTTCGGATAAATTTCTTTTAAGTGGTGCGCTTCGTTATCGCCGCAAGGACACCATTGACACCATGTGCCAGTGCAGAATTCAAGAACTGCATTTCTAAGATTATTTGTAACTACCAATGTGTTTGTAATAGTATCATTAGCATGATTTAAGTCAGAGCCTGACTGTGTATATGACTTAATAGTATAAGTTCCCGGTGTTGAGAAATTAAAATTAGGAAATGTTAGCAGCTGCGAAGCGCCCGGCGCTAAATTACTAACAGGCTGCGTGTTTGTATATGATCCGGGTGAAATCGTTGTAATAACTTCAAATGATTGAGCTGAAGTTCCAAAATTTTTAACGGAAACTTTTGGTCCTTTAGATTGAGGGGTAATTCCCCATTTAGGCTCTGAAATACTGTTTACCCCTATATCGGAAGAGAAGGGAGTTCCGATTTTTATATTATCCAGATATAAATTGTTTCCAAAGGCAGAAATTGCGCTGAATTTAATTTTGTTCGTTCCTGCCGGGAGAATGTATCTTTTAGTTGCCCACTCAGATGCAGAAGGAACAAATAAGTGCTGAGTAGGTGAGCCGGTGCGGAGAGGACCGGAAGAGCCGCCCGGTAAGTTTATTAATAATGTCCATGTGCTGCCGTTGTCAGTTGATGTATAAACGGAAAGCTGGTCGTTTTCTGATGTAGCCGGAGCATAAGCATGGTCAAATCTTAAAGAGTCGCCGGCTCCTGAGGCAGAGAAAGTTTTTGTAATCAAATCGAATGTTCCTGAAGAGTAATCATAAAAATCAAACATTGCAGAAGCCGAACCGGTGCCGTATCCGCTTGCATAAGATGTTCTAATCCATTGGTACGCATTTGTATTTGCAAGAGTCCATCCTGCCGGAGGAAAACTTGTATTATCAAAATCCTCAATTAAGCTGACCGCCGAATAAGAATTGAGAGGTGTAAAGAACGAAAAAGTTAAAACTGCCATTAATAGAATTTTAGCAGCAATACCGGAAGTAAAGTTTGCTTTCATTTTCCCGCTTTAGTTTTGAAAGATAGTTCAATTATACGAGTATTCTTTTTTATAAAAAAGAATAAATTCACTGCAAGCGGGAAATTTTTAAGCAAATGCCTTATTTTACTAATATCATTTTTCTGGTTTCTGAATAATCGCCGGAAGTTAACCGATAATAATATGTTCCTCCTGCAAGGTTTCCTGCATTAAAATTAATTTCATAACTGCCCGGAGAATAATTTCTGCTGATTATTGTGTTAACCAATTTACCGAGATTATCAAATAGCTTTATCGTTATGAAAGACGATTTTTTCACTTCAAATGTTATTAAAGTAGAAGGATTAAAGGGGTTGGGATAATTTTGATTTAACTTAAAATCACTTACAGCAAAATTACTTTCCGTAACTCCGATGGAATTGGGCGCAAAAATACGAGCATAATTTTTTGCAAATTCATAACGTGTTGTATGACAGGTTGTCATGTTATCCCAGTTGATTGACCATGTCATCATACCCCTCAGGGTCGGATATGTACTTACTCTTGTATATGTTCCCGGCTTGGGACCTGTTCCCATTAGATATTTAATAGCTGCCTGTACTGTATCCGGGTGAATAAACGAACCTGCGCCTGCTGCGCTTGAACAGGCAGGTAAGCCTACAGCAACCTGGTCTGCTCTTAATCCGGGGAACTGACCCCCTGCTGTATTAAATCCGTGGATGACGGCTTCTGTCATAGCAATAATAAAATCGGCTGTGCCTTGATTGTAAATTCTTCCGTCAATTCCGAACATGCTTCCGCTATTGTATAACTGTACTTGAAGTATATCTATGGAATCTTTTAAAGCATAAACAACCGGAAGATATGCTCCCCATATATTTCCGAAACCGGACATTCCTCCCTGAACGTATGCGGTTTCAGGAGCCATAGTTAAATACATTTTCTTATGATGAGTATTTCTGAAATTTGTCATTAATTGTTTAACGCCTTCTATCAGGTTTATTATTGGAGCATCAACAGGATTGGCAATAGTTCCTCCTGTTAGCGAAGTAGAATTTTCCAAATCAATATCTATTCCGTCGAAATGATATGTATTTATTATACCCGTCATTGAGCTGACAAACGTATTCATTTCAGTTGCATTGTGCAGTATAACCTTCGCCGTTGCTCCGCCTATGGAAATTACAACTTTCTTTCCTCTTGCCTTCATGCTGTCAATCTGAGCAATTAGAGTTGCCTGTGAAACAGCGTCAGGTGTAAAACTCATATTGTAAGTTGTTCCTCCTTGCGGAACAGCAAATGATACTTCGATTACATTATAAGTTGTATCAACCTGTGTAAGGTGGATGTAAGGGCTTTGGGAATCCTGCCAGTTTTGCCAATACCCGACCAATGAGCGTGTTTGAGCAAGTATGCTGTTTGTTAACACTATAAAAATGAGAAGCAAAAATATTTTTTTCATACAATAAATTTTATTTCCAAAAACATAAATACTTTATTACAAATTAGCAAAAAGAAAATATGAAAGTTTACTTAAATTTAAAGCACTTTTCGGGTTTCTGCGTTTAATAAATAGTTGATATTTTGATGTTTTAATGAGCTGTGCCAATACCTTGAGATTTTATTTATCCTTCTAATTTTATTATTCCTTCTAAAAAAGTTATATTTGATGTAAATATCGAGTATTTTTTATGAAGAATAGCAAGCTTGCCTCGCTTTTATCTAAGCTTGATAAAAATGAGTTAAAGGAATTCGGAAAATTTGTGAAATCGCCTTACTTTAACTCAAATGCAAAAGTTGTTAAGCTGTATGAACTAATTGCAAAGCATTTCCCTGAATTTGAAAGCGCGAAGCTTTCTAAGGAAAATATTTATAAGCACATTTACCCGTCAGAGAAATACAACGATAGCACTGTGAGGGGTTTATTGGCATCTATGCTGAAGCTTGGGGAAGAGTTCTTAGTTGTAAGTCATTTCAAAGTTGAAAAACATTATTATGATGAATTTCTTCTATCGGAGCTTGCAGACAGAAGAATATTTGACCTCTTTAATATTAATTATAAAAAAATAACTGAAGAATTAGAAAACTCGAATTCAAAAGATGAAGAATATTATTATTTGAAATTCAGAATAGAGACAAAGCGCAACTCGATACTAAGTAAAACCTTTATTCCGCTCACGCAAAAAGATATTCCGGGCGATATGAGAACGGAAGATTCGGATGCGCTGATTAATTTTTTTCTTATCTCACTCTACAAAAGGTATAACTATCTTCTCACCAAGATGGGCAGCCTGAATGTTTCCGCCGAAATGGACTTTTTAAATGAAACTCTCGATTATTTAGGCAGGAAAGACTTAAAGAAAATTCCGACTCTCAACTTCCATTATAACCGGGCTATGCTGTATCTTTCGGGTATGGATGAAAAGTACTTCTTAAAGCTGAAAGATATTCTTTTTAATGACTTTAACAGCTTAGACCACACTGAGAGATACAATATAATGGCTGTCTTGCAAAATTATTGCGTTCAGAAAGCGCGCGACAAGGAAGATGCTATGGGGCAAATTCAATATGAGCTTTATAATTTTGCAATTGCGAAAGATATTCTTACCTTTGACAATGTAGAGCCGGTTCACCATATACTTTTTTCAAACATCGTTACGGCAATGCTTTTCGTGAACAAAATTGATGAAGCGAAAAATTTTATAAAAAAATTTAAAACAAGGGTTGCGCCGGATAGAATGGAATCGGCGGAAAACCTTAATATGGCAAAAATCTGCTTTAAGGAAAAAAAATACGAAGATGCGTTAACGTTATTGGTCAAAGTTCGGCATGAAGATGTTTTTTACAAAATCGGGATAAAAAATCTTTATGCAATGATATATTATGAGATGAACTATATAGAAGAATTATTTATGCAGCTTGATTCGTATAAAAGTTTTATAAGCAGCAATGTTCTTCTGGGAAAGCGCCTCAAAGAAAGCCATTCCAATTTTGTTAACTTTCTTTTGAAGCTGGTTAAACTAAAAGATATAGGAAAAAAAGATGATATTGAATACTTAGAGCATGAGATAAAAAAAACATATTCTCTTACAGGTAAAGCGTGGCTGTTAAAAAAAATTGATGAGCTAAAATAGTTTTTGCTAGTTACTCAATGAATAAACTATAATATTTGTTCCCATCTTAAATGACTCCTCTTTTTTTTCCGGCGGGTCGTTATGCTCTTTCGTATCAGCCCATCCGTCAGATATATTTGTTTCGTAGGTATAATACATGCAAAGTCTTCCGTTTTTATAAATGCCGAATCCCTGTGCCGGCTTACCATCGTGCTCATGAATTTTTGGCAGTCCGTTAGGAAATTTAAAATGCGAAGAATATATCGGGTGCGAAAAAGGCAGCTCTTTCATTTCATCATTCGGGAATATTTTCTTTATCTCCTTTCTGAAAGCTTCATCCATTCCGTAGTCATCATCGGCATAAAGAAATCCTCCGCTATCACAATATTTTCTCAAGCGGGCAGCTTCTGTTTCGGAGAAAGAAATATTACCATGACCAGTCAGCAAAATAAAAGGGTAATTGAATATATCATCTGACGCGACATCAACAGAATAAAATTTCGGTTCATCTACATCAATTGTGGTGTTTTTCTTGAGGTAGTCCATCATGTTTACTTCGGCAGAGGGGTCGTTATACCAGTCGCCGCCGCCTGAGTATTTCAGGCGGGCGATTTTAAAAGGGGATGAATTTTTGTTCACACCGTCATTCTGCGCATAAATATTTGTGCCTATAAGTAGAAAAAAAAATACAACTGCTAAAATTTTCATAATAAATTTTACTTCTTTGTTTGCATAATAGTTTCATTGTAGCAAAATTGTAACATTTTACTTGTAACTTCCCCTTCCTTTTTACAAGGGAGAACATGTGCTGCATTGTCGCATTTTTGCCGCATTTATTTTAGAAATATTGAAAAAACAATAACGGCAATCTAAAAAAATCCGGCATTGACGGGTTTTTGTCGGGTTTTGTTTACATTCCACTTCAACGGGATTCTGCAAAATAAAAGAGCGATTAAACACGTTTCCTATCGGCATTTAATATAATAATTACCTCATTTCTATGCAAAACAATTCCGCCTATTACTAGTAATAGGCATTTTTTTCTCAATTCCTTTTTGCAAATGATTTGTATAAATTAACAAATGCTCAGAATCAGTAATTTACAAAAAAGGTTCAGAAACGCCGATGGTGAAGTAACGGAAGTGATAAATATACCGGATTTCTCTTTGCAGGAAAATTTTAGATTAGCAATTTCCGGCAGGAGCGGTTCCGGCAAAAGCACATTTTTAAATCTTGTTTCAGGAATTATCTCTGCCGATAGCGGTGAAATTATTTTTAACGATAAAAACATTTCATCCTTAACCGAATCTAAGCGGGATATATTCCGCTCGCAAAATATCGGATACATTTTCCAGACATTCAATCTGCTTCAGGCATTTACAGCAATAGAAAATGTAATGCTCGGAATGATGTTCGCTGGAAAAAGCGGCAGGAAAAATGCGGAAGCTCTATTAAACAAAGTCGGACTTGGCAAAAAAATAAACCATAAGCCTGCTGAGCTTTCAGTTGGGGAGCAGCAGAGAGTTGCCATTGCGCGCGCAGTAGCAAATTCTCCGAAGCTTATCTTAGCCGACGAGCCTACTGCAAATCTCGATGCAAAGAACGGCGGGATTGCAATTGACCTGATAAAAAATATCTGTGAAGAAAACAAAATTTCTTTGATGCTTGTTTCCCATGAAGCGGATATTATTAACAGGTTTGAGCACAAAATTAATTTTGAAGATATAAATAAGGTAAGTGCATGAGCATCTTCAGAATCGTTCTTAAAAATATTAAGCAAAGAAGTCTTGCATCGGTTTTAACTGTCTTTTCTATTATGCTGGGAGTTGCACTTGTAATTTCAATTTTGATTCTTAAGCAGGAAAGTCAGGATGCGTTTAATCAGACTGCAACAGGATATGAATTAATTATCGGACCCAAGGGCAGCTCGCTGCAGCTTACGCTGAATACGATTTATCATATCGGAGTGCCGATACAAAATATTCCCTACGATACATATACAAAGCTGAAAGATGATAAGCGCGTTAAGCTTGCAATTCCCTACGTACTCGGAGATAATTATAAAAATCACAGACTGATTGGCACTGTACCGGAAATTTTTTCAGAGTTTAATTATCAGAAAGATAAAAAGTACAAGCTGAAAGAAGGGAAGTTCTTTGAAAAAGATTTTGAAGCAGTGATAGGAAGTGAAGCAGCTTTGAAAACAGGACTGAAGGTTGGTGATAAATTTTCCGGCTCTCACGGAGTTGAAGCATATGAAAATGCAGGGGATATTTTAGACCATAAGGAATTTAAGTTTACTGTTACGGGAATTCTTGAGAAAACTTTTACTCCCTCAGATAATGTAATTTTTACTTCGATGAATTCCACATGGGGAATTCATCATCATGAAGCGGAGGAAAAACGGAACGAGAATAAACCAAAAGATGAACATAATCATAACCACGATGAGCATTTACATGAAATGAAAGATTCAGAAAAATCAGTTACTGCAGTATTAATCAGCTTAAAAAGCCCTGTTTACTTTGATTTGCTTCGCAGACAGGTAAACGAAAACAAATATGATGGAATAAATGCGCAGGCAGTTATTCCGGTTTTTGAAATAAAACAACTCTTTGATATAATCGGGAATATTAATTCCATATTGATTGTAATTGCTTACTTAGTGGTGTTTGTTGCAGTGATTTCAATTTTAGTTTCGATTTACAATTCAATGAATGAACGCAAAAGGGACATTGCAATAATGCGCTCGCTCGGAGCGCGTAAAAATACAATACTGAATATAATTCTTACAGAAGGACTTTTAGTAAGTTTTATTGGTGGAATACTCGGAATTATTATTTCTCATTTATTAATTTTTATTTTAAAAGATACAATTTCAAATGTTGCAGGAATACAAATTAACGGAACCGGATTTTATCCGTTTGAATTATATATATTAACAGGGACAGTTTTACTGGGAGTTTTTGTTACACTAATTCCTGCGTTGAAGGCATACAACACCGATGTTGCAAGTAATCTTGCACCGGTAAGTTAAAAAGAATGAACAGATTGAAAAAAAATATCGCAAACAACGTTCCTTATCTCGGCTATGCAGTTTTTATAATGGCAATTTGTTTAAGTTTTTTTTCCAATAAAGATACGAGCGGAAAAAACTTTGTATATAATACCAAAGGCGAGAAAGTTGAATTAAGCAAAATAAATTTTTCGGGAAAAAGCGATTCATCAAAGAAAGGCTCTCTTGACGGCTCGCAGCAGATTAATACTCCTAAAACTGATTTTACTCCTATAGATACATCAAAACCGTTCAACAGGCTTACCTTCAGAGTTCTAAGGACGTATGTTCCGGGGCAGCCGGTACCAAAAGACATAAAAGAATTAGACGGAAAAAATGTTGAGATACTTGGCTTTATGACACCTCTGAACGCGCTGGAAAAAATGGACGAGTTTCTTTTGTGCTCTCAGCCGCCTTTAAGCTGTTACTGCGCTCCTCCTATTTTCATAAATGAGATAATATATGTAAAGCTTGTGAACGGAGTCAAAACAGATTATTTAACGGGAGCAGTTACCGTAAAAGGCAGGCTTAAAGTTAATATGGATGTCAAAGACGAATACTCCGATGTAATTTATACTATAGAAGGAGTTTCCATTTATTAATGAACTCTCAAAGGTTACATATAGTAAAAGAGGAAGTTTCAGAGCATTTAAAATTTACGGTTATCTCCGTCCTTCTTTGCCTTTCCCTTATCCTTGTTATAAATAAATTCGCGCAAGGATACATGAATGAAACAACATTCAGCAGTATTCATTATATCCATTTATTTCTTGCTACTATTACTCCCGTTGCAATATATTATGCTTTCAATCCAGATGTTGTTCGCGCAATCGGCGTTGGTATTTTATCGTCCTCTATAGGATGTACAGTCAGTGATTCCGTTTTTCCTTATATAGGCGGACACTTATTCGGATACGATATGAAGCTGCACATCTGCATTCTCGAAGAGCCGCAATATGCGTGGGCTGCAATTTTTATAGGAGCATTTGCCGGGATTTTTCTTCCCCGCTTATTTAAAAAAATTACACACGTAACACATTTTGTTCATACATTCGCAGCTACCACCGCTGCAATAGTTTACCTTCTAACATTCGGATTTACCGGCAGCGATACAATTCAGATAATTTATTTGATAATAATCCTTTTCATCTCAGTTTTAGTACCCTGTTTATTGAGTGATATTGTAATTCCAAGTTTAGTATTTTCTGAATCAAGCTTTAATGAGATTATGGAACATCACCACAGCCATAGTCATAGCCACAATCACGATTAAAGAAAAATGCCAAATACAAAAAAGATTAAGCCGGAAATTTTTTTAAAAGCAAAAAAATTCGGCTTTTCCGATAAGCAGCTTGCCGAAATTTTAAACACAACAGAAGATAAAATAAAAAAATACAGGGAAGAGAATAATATATTCCCTGTGTATAAAACCGTTGATACCTGCGCCGCTGAGTTTGAAGCAAACACTCCTTATCATTATTCTACCTATGAAAAATACAATGAGGTAACATCATCAGATAAAGAAAAGATTATTATTTTAGGAGGGGGACCGAACAGAATAGGGCAGGGAATTGAGTTCGATTACTGTTGTGTGCGCTGTGTAAAAGCACTGCGTGAAGAGGGATATGAAGTGATAATGATTAACTGCAATCCCGAAACTGTTTCAACTGATTACGACATTACCGATAAGCTTTACTTCGAGCCGCTGACAGTTGAAGACGTGATGAATATAGTTCGCTACGAAAAAAATGTAAAAGGAATAATTGTCAGCTTTGGGGGACAGACTCCGTTAAAGCTTTCCAAAGAGCTTGAAAAAAACGGATTAAAAATTCTCGGCACTTCTTCGGAAGATATTGACGTTGCAGAGGATAGGAAAAAATTCGGAAAGCTTCTCGATAAATTGAAAATTCCAAAGCCCGATTATGGCACTGCTTTAGATTTAAAAGAAGCAAAGAAAATTGCAAACAAAATCGGCTACCCTGTTCTTGTCCGTCCTTCGTATGTACTCGGCGGAAGAGCAATGCAGATTGTTTATAACGATGAGCAGCTCACTGAATTTTTCTTTGAAGCAGCAAAGCTTTCTGGCAAGCACCCTGTATTGATTGATAAATTTTTAGAGGAGGCGCGAGAGATTGATGTTGATGCAATCGGCGACGGCAAAGATGTTTACATAGGGGGAATTATGCAGCACATTGAGGAAGCCGGAATTCATTCCGGCGACAGCACTTCAATTCTTCCTCCCATTTCTCTTTCAAATAAAAATTTAAAAGAGATAAAAGATTATACCAAAAAGCTAGCAAGAGCATTGAATGTAAAAGGTTTATTGAATATTCAATATGCCATCAAGGATAATGTTGTGTATGTCATTGAAGCGAATCCAAGAGCATCGCGAACGGTTCCATTTGTAAGTAAAACCACTGGAGTACAGCTTGCTACCATTGCAGCGAAAGTTATTGCAGGAAAAGAGCTGAAAGATTTTAAGCTGAAAAAGTTTGATGACATAGAGTACATAGGAATAAAAGAATCTGTTTTTCCGTTCCAGAAATTTCCGAAAGTAAAAATGTTTCTTGGTCCCGAAATGCGCTCGACGGGAGAGGTGATGGGTATCGGCTCAACATTCGGTGAGGCAATGTTGAAGGCACAAACTTCAACAGGAAATCCATTACCCATTGAAGGAAAAATTTTCGTAAGCTTAAACAATAACGATAAAAAACCAAAGTCATTAAAAATTGTTAAGCAGTTTGCCGAACTTGGTTTCGGAATCATTGGAACAATCGGTACCGCAAAATATCTTAATGAAAACGGAATAGAGGCAGAGCCGGTATTTAAAGTTCTTGAAGGAAGACCGAATGTTGTGGATAGAATAAAGAACGGCGACATAAAGCTTGTGATAAATACTCCGCTGGGTAAGGAATCGCGTTATGATGAATACTCTATAGGGTGGGCTGCAGTGCAGCAGAAAATTCCGTTTATTACGACACTTTCCGCTGCAGAATCAGTTGTTCAGGGGATTCAAAATTTGAAATCAGGCAAAAAAGATGTAAAGAGCCTGCAGGAATATTACACAAAATAGTTTATACTAATATATCACTCGTTAAATAAAATCTTCCTATCTTTGCCTCAACTTTTTCTCCGTTATCTTTTTCAAAACAATAATATCCTTCCATTGTTCCCCAGTCAGTATCAAGCGGAGTAAAGCTTGAGTATTCAAAATACTGCCCGGGCTTTAAATAAGGGAACTGCCCGACAACCCCTTCGCCTTTAACTTCATTTTCATCGCCGTCAGCATTTATGATAAGCCAGTAGCGCGAAAGCAATTGCAGATTATCTTCGCTGTTATTTGTGATGCGAATGTTATATATAAAGAAGAATAATTTTTTATCCGGTTCGGAACGCTCAGGAATAAATTCGGGAGCTACCTCTATTCTTATTCCGTCGGTTGTAGTATCTGAATTTGGATTTGTCATGCTTTTATGATAAATCTATTTTTTAAACTTTTCAAGTAATAATTTCAGTTTGTCTTCCTTCTCCTTATTCTTATCTGCTTTGGGTTTATGCTCCTTGCTTACAGGTTTTGAACCCGGCTCTTTCATGCTAAGCTGAATTCTTTTTCTTGCTAAGTCAACTTCAACGACCGTTACTTCAACTTTTTGAGCAACCTTTAAAACCTCGGCAGGATTTTTTATATACCTGTCTGTAATCTGGCTGATGTGCACAAGCCCGTCCTGGTGAACACCTATATCAACAAATGCTCCGAATGCAGTTAAGTTCGTTACAATTCCCGGCAGCTTCATTCCCGGTTTTAAATCTTCCGGCTTTTCTATTCCTTCGGCAAATTTAAACAGCTCGAATTTTTGCCTTGGGTCACGTCCGGGCTTAGCAAGCTCTTCCATTATATCTGTTAATGTCGGAAGTCCTACAGTTTCGGTTACATATTTATTTATATCAATTTTTTTCTGTAGCTCCTCTGTGTGCATCAGTTCTTCAACAGTGCATTCCAAATCTTTAGCCATCTTATAAACTATCTCATAGCTTTCAGGGTGAACGGCGGACGCATCTAACGGATTTTTTGCATCTCTTATTCTTAAAAATCCTGCTGCCTGTTCAAATGCTTTGTTGCCGAGACGCGGTACTTTTAAAATTTCCTCGCGTGATTTAAATCCGCCTTTTTCATTTCTGTATTCAATAATTCCTTTGGCAAGTTTTGGTCCTAGACCTGAAACGTAAGTGAGCAATTCCTTGCTCGCTGTGTTTAATTCTACGCCAACTTTATTTACGCAGCTAATAACAACATCATCAAGCTTATCTTTCAGAGCTTTCTGGTCAACATCGTGCTGATATTGTCCTACGCCGATTGACTTCGGGTCAATTTTTACAAGCTCTGCAAGCGGGTCCATCAGTCTTCTTCCTATGGAAACCGAACCTCTCACGGTAACATCGTAATCAGGAAATTCCTCTCTCGCAACTTCCGATGCAGAATAAATTGATGCGCCTGATTCATTCACCATTATCACAGGAATATCTCTTCCGAAATCAACTGTCTTTACAAATGCATCCGTCTCGCGGCTTGCGGTACCATTGCCGATGGCGATAACTTCTGCTTTATATTCTTCGGCGAGCTTCACTAATTTCTGCTCGGCAAGTTTTTTCATCGCTTCGGACTGCGTCGGATAAATTGTATCGTTCTTCAAAAGTTTTCCGTTTGCATCAAGGCAAACAATTTTACATCCCGTTCGGAATCCCGGGTCAATTGCAAGCACTCTCTTTTCTCCAAGTGGAGCGGCGAGCAGAAGCTGACGTAAATTATCTGCGAACACAGCGATCGCTTCCTTGTCGGCATTCTCTTTGCTGAACACTCTTATCTCCGTTTCCATTGAGGGACCAAGTAGTCTTTTGTAAGAATCATCAATAGCAGTTTTTACCTGTGAGGCAGAATCATTATTTCCTTTTACAAAAATGCTTTGAAGTGTCATTACGGCTTCTTCCGTTTCGGGTTCGGCTTTCAGCATTAAAAATCCTTCGTTCTCTCCTCTTCTCATTGCCAGCACACGGTGCGAGGGGGCAGCATTTATCGGCTCGCGCCACTCAAAATAATCCCTGTATTTAATTCCTTCTTCCTCTTTGCCTGAAACAACTTTTGAAATGAACAACCCTTTCTTCTGATAGAGTTCTCTCATTTTTTCCCGGGCTTCCTGATTTTCACTTACCCACTCTGCAATAATATCTCTTGCTCCCTGTAATGCTTCTTCTATAGTGTTAACGCCTTTTTCTGCATCAATATATTTTTCTGCTTCGGTTATAACATCTATTGTTTCCTGTGAAAAAAGAATTTCACCAAGAGGTTCAAGTCCTTTTTCCTTTGCAACAGTTGCGCGCGTTCTTCTCTTCGGTCTGTATGGGAGATATATATCTTCAAGCTCCGTCATTGTTTCGGCAGCTTCTATTTTTTCTTTTAATTCATCGGTAAGTAATTGTCTTTCCTCGAGTGAGTTAAGTATTGCCTGTCTTCTTTTATCAAGCTCTTCTAACTGGATAATTCTGTCTCTGATAGCTGTAATTACTACTTCATCAAGGCTGCCCGTAACTTCTTTTCTGTATCGCGCTATAAACGGAACTGTTGCCTCTTCGCTTAATAACTGCGCAACTGCAAGCACCTGTTTTTGTGTTATGGAAAGTTCGGCAGCAATTTTCTTTACGTGTAAAGGGTTCATTATTTCTCAGTGAAAATTTTCATTATAAAATAAATATGCCATCTCAAACAACAGATGGCATTGTGGAATTGTTTATGTAATTTAAATTTAAAAAGTAAAATTTATAATACAGAAAAAATTATATTGCGTTGAATGGTCTGTTAATCATTCATTCTCTTTCACACCTTTTTTGATTAATCTTTTTATTATCTCAAATTTTTTATGACGTTCATATTTAGATATATTCAGTACTTCATATTCTTTCGAGTCCAGAAAAAATACTGAAGTCAATAACGCAACGGGAATTGCTGTTACTAATCCGAATAAAAATTCTGTCCCTATTCTATCTGCCACCGTGGGTTTACCGCTGCCATCTCCTACGGGATTAATTTTCCCTTCAATTGCTCCCAAAGTAAATCCAATACCAAAACCTATCAGTGCTCCGTTTCGAATTATCTCTCCTTTGCTTAATCCAACCTTATATCCAAATTTATTTATCCTGTCAAATACTACTTTTCTTTCTTTGAATTTATTTTCATTGGAGTTTTGCCCGTAAATTGTTTCATCAAATGAAAGAGAAATGGAATCTAAATTTGTTATTCTTATATCTTCAAAATTGATTTCTTCCTTATCATAATTTGTGAATGAAATATAGAAGACGGGATCGGTTTTAAAAGTACTGACTTTCTGTGCAAAAATATTTGATGCTGCTAAAACTAATAAAGCAAAAATTATTTTCTTCATTCGTCTTTGTTAAATTCTATGCCTTTGGAAATTAATCTGTTTATTACTTCGTATTTTTTTGAAGATTGGTATGATGATAAATTTACACTTTCATATTCCTTTGCACCGATTGCAGTTATTCCTCCAACAACGGAACCTGTAATAGCTCCGAATATAAGTCCTCCAAGTGCTCCATCCAGTGTATGATTCTCATAACTCTCGGAGAGCTTAATGCTACCTGCTACAGCACCTAAAACTAAGCCCGTGCCTATTCCAATTGCAGCTCCGGTTCCGATTCTTTCACCTACTGTCGAATTGGCAAGATATCCGAAAGAATTTATTTTGTCCAACTTTATTTTATAATTAAGTATCTTTGGCGGAGTAATATTATCGCCTCTTGTATAGATTCGTGTAAGATATAAATTGTTTGAATCAACTGAAACAAGTGCTGCTTTGTTCAAAGTAACTTCGTTATTGGTACTATCTTTAAATGTAATTGTAAAAATGTAATCAGATTTAGCGGATGAGTTTTCCTGAGAAAAAATAAAACCGGAATAGAATAAAAAGAGAACAATGAGAAGTTTTTTCATAGGAGATTATTTAAATTTTGAGGCAATTGCCTTAGCAACATTCTGCCCGTCCAGAGCGGCAGAAATTATGCCTCCCGCATATCCTGCGCCTTCACCGCAGGGGAAAAGGTTTCTTATTTGAATGTGCTGATAATCAATTTTGTTCCGCGGAATTTTTATCGGCGAGCTGGTGCGGGATTCCGTTCCTATCATCATTCCTTCATCAGAAAAATATCCTCTCATTTTTTTTCCGAAATCAATAAAGCCCTGTTTCAGTCTTTCCGAGAAAAATTTTGGTAAAAGATTTTCCAGATAATAAGAATATACGCCCGGTATATATGATGTGTCATTTAGAATGGAGGAGACTTTACCGTTTACAAAATCAGTAATTTTTTGCGCAGGTGCCTGCTGAGTTTCTTTTCCCGATGCGTTAAAAAATCTTTTTTCTATTATTGATTGAATTAATAAGCCGTCAAATTCTTCGGGCAGCTCATTTACATTATATTCTTTTTTAAAGTAGTCTCTAATTTCATCTGCCTCATCGGTATATATTTCACCAAGGATTTTTTTAAAATCTTCTGTTTCAATAGCCACTACAATTCCCGAGTTTGCAAATTTTGAATCCCTGCGCGACATTGACATACCGTTAACAACCAATTCATTCGGCGCAGTTGCAGCGGGCACAATCAAACCCCCCGGACACATACAAAATGAAAACACTCCTCTGCCGTTTACCTGAGTAACTAATTTATAACTTGAAGCGGGGAGAAACTTATCACGGATTTTTTGCCTGTATTGTATTTCATCAATCATTGCCTGAGGATGCTCTGCTCTCACACCCATTGCAAACGGCTTTGCTTCAATGTGAATATTTTTTTTACTGCATAGAAAAAATATATCGCGCGCCGAGTGCCCCGTTGCAAGAATTACTGCATCGGCAAGATGTTCTTCTTTATCATTTACTATAACTCCTTTAATAGAATAGTTCTCAATAATAAAATCCGTTACCTTAGAATCAAAATAAATCTCTCCGCCGAATTCAAGAATACTCTCTCTGATTTTTTGCACTACTCCCGGCAGCTTGTTAGAGCCGATGTGTGGATGTGCTTCGATTAATATTTCGGAATTTGCTCCGTGCTCGACTAATATCTTTAAAGCTTTATCAATATCGCCCCGTTTGTGTGAACGTGTATATAGCTTTCCGTCGGAGTATGTTCCCGCGCCGCCTTCTCCGAAACAATAATTTGAGTTAGGATTTACAATACTGAATTGCTGTAATGCCCGCAAATCTTTTCTTCGCGTGCGCGCATCTTTTCCTCTATCGAATATAACAGGTTTTATTCCATGTTCGATTAACTCCAATGCAGCAAAATATCCTGCAGGACCTGCGCCAATGATAATAACTTTTTTATTGGGAGTAACTTTGTGGTAAAAAGATTTTACTTCCGGCTGCTCTTTGGGAAGCTCGTTTACATAAGCGTTGATAAGTAAGTTTACTCTGGGGGATTTCGACCGCGCATCTATCGAGCGGCGGATTTTTTCTATGTGAAGATTATCTGATTTTTTTAATGATAATTTTTTTCGCGTGATTTCAAAAATAAAATTATCATCGTGGGATTCTTTCGGCGAAAGAATTAACTCTATTCTTTTAATCATAGTTCACTATTTATGTGAAAATATTTTTGATTAAATTTTTACAGTGAATTCGGTTCCAAGCCCCTTTTCACTTTTTACTTCTATAGTTCCATTGTGAAGTTCTATTATTTTTTTGACAATATTAAGTCCTAAACCATATCCCATAATAGCTTTGTTGCGCGACTTATCCACCCTATAAAACGGTTCAAAGATAAAGCTAAGTTCTTGTTTAGGTATTCCTATGCCTTTATCAGTAACAGTTAATATAAATCCTTCTGTATTATCCGGGTTGGGAACTGCATTCACTAATACCTCTTCTTTAGAATATTTTAAAGCGTTGTCTATCAGGTTTTTTATAACTGTTTCAATTTTTTCCCTATCTGCTTTTACAATAAAGGGCTTGTTTTGTTTTTTAAAAATTATCCGGTCATTTAGAATTTTATCTGCGGATGATTGTATTAAAGCATTTAGGTCAAACCCGGAAATTTCCGGCTTTGATAGAGCGTTACCCTTTTTGTAGTTATCAAGAAGTTCTCCAACCATATGCTCCATTTCATTTACATCGTCTTTAATTTTGGTTTTAATTTTCTCATCGTCAATAAACTCAGACGATAGTTTCATTCTTGTCAAAGGTGTCCTCAACTCGTGAGATACATCAACAAGCAAAGTTTCTTTTGCTTTGATTGAGCGTGAAATGTTTTCCGTCATATTGTTAATTAATATCGCAAGTTTACCAAGCTCATCTTTTGTCTCCACGTTTATTTTATAATCAAGCTGACCTTTGCTTATCTCTTCAACTCCTTTTGAAAGAATTTTAACGGGACTGAATAGCCACCTTAAAACAAAATATAAAACCACGATGACAATTGTTATAAAAGCTATTACTGAAATAATAGCCTTAGGCAGGTTGATAAAATCTCTGGGCAGCCATGGCGCAACGGTAACAAATCCGTTTGGCAGTTTTTTAACTGCATACAATCTGTAATTATAGTATGTATAAGTTTTAGATGAATCGTAGGATGAGGAGTTAAGTATTTCCTGAGCCGGGGCTATAGTAGGGTCAGTAGTCCATCTGAAGTTGTTTAGCTCATAGCGGATATTCATATTCAAATCGTTGGCAAGCTGCTTTGCCTTGTTGGTATCCGGCGGCATACCAATATCCTCAATGATGTATTTACTCAACAAAACAGGGTATCTGTTTACCATGCTTTGAGGGTTTCTATCTAATGTAAAATAAATTAGAAAGGCAGCAAGTCCGTTAACAAGAATTACAAAACCAATCAGGATAAGAACCAGCTTTAAAAAAATTGAGGATTTAATTTTCGTCAAAATCGGCATAGAATATATATCCTATTGACTGGACAGTTTTAATCAGCTGCCCTGTCTTGTCTTTTAGTTTTGTTCTTAATCGTGATACCATTACATCTATACTTCTATCGTAGTATTGCCAGCTCATCCCTTTTGTTTTTTGCATTAAGTATTCGCGTGATAAAACTTTTCCGTTATTTTTTGCGAACAGGACAAGCAGGTCAAATTCTGTCGTAGTTATATCTATTTTTTTATTGCTGAATTTTACAGAGCGGTTCCCTGTATTTATTATGATGTTTTTAAATCTTATCTCTTCGGAAGGGATAACCTTTCCTTCCACTCTTCTGAATATTGCCTGTATTCTCGCAAGAAGTTCTCTCGGTTCAAAAGGTTTGGCAAGGTAGTCATCAGCGCCAAGTTCAAGCCCGACAATCTTATCTGTAGTTTCTCCTCTTGCAGTAAGCATAATAACGGGGATAAGAATGTTTTTCCTAAGCTCTTTTAAGGTTTCAAATCCGTCCATATCCGGCATCATTACGTCAAGGATAATCAGGTCATAAGAGGCTGTTTTTAAATTTGCCAGAGCGTTTACCGGATTATCAAAATGAGTAACCTTGTAAGAATATTTTTCAAGATAGTCTTTTAAAAGCTCGCCGAGTTTTGCATCATCGTCTATGACAAGTATGTTTTTATTCATAACCTATTTACAATAATAAAAATAAAATAGGCGGTATTAAACTGAATAATACCGCCCATGTTTTGGAATTATTTTTCCGGGTTAAAGTGTTCGATTCTATCAACGATTTTTTCTCTTAACGAGGTCATCTTATCGGCAGCCTGTTTTCTCTGTTCAGGAGTCAGGATGTTATGAAACTCGACTATCTTGCTTTCAACATAATCTTTCATTTCATTCCTTTCTGCCTGGTTTTGCTGAAACATATTTTCAAGCGATGCTTTATCCAGATTATCCTTTGTAAATTCAGAAATGAATTTATCGAACTTTTCTTTTCTCACCGGCTTTTTTGATTCCATTTTTTCTTTTATATCAGTTTTCAAAGCGGAAATCCTTGCTTTCTGGTCATTTGTCAGTTTCATATCTTCAGTAACTTTATCAATCAGAATTCCGATAGGTCCTTCCTTTTTTAAGTCATGAATTTTTTTGGCAAAGCTAATTCCGGCAAACGAAACTGTTAGAATTAGAAAAGCAAGTAAAGAGAAAAGAATTTTTCTTTTTGCGGTTGAAAAAATTCCTTTTTTTGTTCCATTGTTTTTTTGAGTCATTTGGGTTTCCATTGTAGTGTCTCCATGTTTAAGTTTACATTACAAAAATACGAAGGAGATATTACATGGAATTATTGGAAATGTAAATGTTTGTAACAAAGACTGTAGCAGCATTACGAGGTGATAATGCTGATATGGATTTTGGGAGAAATTATGCTGATTTATTTACTTTTCAGCTTTGAAAAACAGGCAGAGCCATGCCGAACAAAAATTACTAAAGATTATTGAAGGAAGATTTTTTGGAGGAAAAAAGAAGAACCATTTTGTAAATAGCTTTATTCAATTTACAAAATGGTTCGTCTGTAAAAATCAAAATTTTACACCAAATCCCATTTGGAATCCGGTTAAATTGCTGATAGGTTTATTGTACAAGCTGTTTACTTCTTTTCCTATGGGAGTTACATACGAGTAATTTACATAGAGCGAAAAGGCAACGGACTGCGTTTCGGAAAACTCCAATCCTGCGCCTGCATATCCGCCAATAGCAAAAGCCGCCTGCATATATCCAAAAGCATTGAAGTATTCTCTTGAGTATGGGTTTGTCAAAATCAGCGAAGGGGAGATTCCTGCCTGCACAATCGGTTTTATTGAGCCGGTAATATCATCCGAGAACATTTCCTTTTTAATGCCGATATTCAACGGAAGCATAAATATTCTGTTTTCTTTGTTGGGGGTTATTCTATTTCCAAAATAATCATATTGTTCAAATTCCCTGCTGTCTGAAACACTCATCAAAGATAGGCCCGTAATAAGCTGCGTAGTGCTGTTAAGATTTTTATGATAGCTAACCGCAGGACCAAAGCCGTTTTCGCTGTAAATGAATGAAAGTCCCCACGGACTTGGTGTTTCCTTTTTCACAACAGGTTTGTTTTTTGCTTTTGAACTGTCGCCGGCATAAACATTGGTAATGAAGAGGGGTACGAACACAAAGACTAAAACTATGCTTAGTTTCCTCATAATTTTTCTTTTATTTATTAGTGGAAATAGGTTTTACGCCAATAAAATTCCTGAAGATGTGAGCGAAAATAACTTTATTGTATTACCTAAGTTAAATGGTTAATTTTATTCAGAAATAGCATTTTAATTTGACGGAAAAAAGGTATAAAAAGATACTTAGTGTAGTAGAGAAGAGACAGGATGACCTCACAATCGTTCTGGAAAACATTCATGACCCGCATAATGTGAGCGCAATATTGAGAAGCGTTGAATCCGTCGGCATAGATGAGGTTTACTTAATCTATAATACGAATAAGTTTCCCAGAATCGGCAGGGTTTCATCTGCCAGCGCGAATAAATGGGTTACGCTTAATAAATTTAAGACAGTTGAGGAATGCTACGGTATATTAAAAGAAAAAGGCTTTAAAATTTATACAACTCATCTTGCTGAAAATACCGAGAATGCCTCGTTGTATGATTTGGATTTTACAGAAAGATGCGCAATAGTAGTAGGCAACGAGCATGCCGGAGTTTCGGAAGAAGCAGTGAGATTATCGGATAAAAATTTTGTTATCCCTATGTATGGGATGATACAATCTTTAAATGTTTCTGTTTCTGCTGCCGTATGCCTTTATGAAGCCCTGAGACAAAGGCAGGTAAAAGGGATGTATGAGAGGAAATTTTCCGAAACGGAACTTAACAAAAAATTAGAAAAATATACTAAGAAATAATATGCTACCCGAATATTTTAAGAAAGAGCTTGGGCTGAAAAATCTTCATAATTTTCTGCTTATCGCCGGACCTTGTGTGGTCGAAAGCAAAAGCATTGTTTTTAAAACTTGTGAACGAGTGAAGGAAATTACATCTAAGTTAAAAATTCCATTTGTTTTCAAATCTTCTTTTATCAAAGCGAACAGAACTTCATCTGATTCGTTTAGAACGATTGGAGTTGATAAATCTTTACAGATTCTCGCAGATGTAAAAAAAGAATTTGGCGTTCCAATATTAACTGATGTTCATTCAGAAATTGATACTGAAATTGCATCTGAAGTAGCAGATATTTTGCAAATCCCCGCCTTTCTATGCAGGCAGACTGAACTGCTTGAAGCAGCAGGGGATACCGGAAAAATTGTGAACATAAAAAAAGGTCAGTTCCTTGCGCCTCAGGATATGATTTATCAGGCGGAGAAAGTAAAAGCTACGGGCAATAATAAAATTTTGCTGACAGAAAGAGGAAGCACATTCGGATATAACAACTTAGTCGTTGATATGAGGGGAATGGTAATTATGAAAAAAACCGGGTATCCGGTTATATTTGATGCTACTCATTCAGTTCAGATGCCTTCAGCGGAAAGAGGAGTTACAGGAGGAACGCCTGAATACATTGAGCCGCTTGCAAGCTGCGCAGCTTCTATAAACGTACAGGGATTTTTTATTGAAACTCACCCAAACCCGAATAAAGCTTTGAGTGATGCGAAAAGTATGCTGCCGTTAGATAAGCTGGAAACGCTTCTGGCAAAACTTCAAAGAATTTACAAAGCGGCGGAAAAGTGATTTTTCAAAAGAACACTTAATATTTCCCTTTAAAAGTTTTTTTAAAAGAACAATATTGAAGTAACATCCATTTTTCTATCCTTGATGAGTGACCAAGAAAAGTTAGGGAATACAATTCCTCTTACAATATTAATCGCTGAAGATAATCTTATTAATCAAAAGCTGATTGCAAAAATTTTTAACAGCATGGGCTACAATGTTGATGTTGCCGATAACGGAGTGAAAGCGCTTGAGCATATGGAAAAAAAATCTTATGAGCTTGTAACGCTTGATATTCAAATGCCTGAAATGGACGGAATAACCTGCGCTAAAGAGATTCATAAAAAGTATGGAGAAAGCAGACCTGTGCTGGTTTCTATAACAGCAAACATTCAGCTTCTTAATCCTGAAGGATTTGATAAGGATGGAATGGATGATGTAATAACCAAGCCGTTTAAAGCAGAAGATTTAAAGAATATGATTCTTAAATGGTTCGGAAACAAACAGAATTAAATTTATTTTTTTGGCAAAGAAGAGCAGTTTTAAATCAGTATATTTTACAGGAATATTTCTTACCGCGCTTAGTACTCTCTTATTAGAATTTACTCTCACCCGTATTTTATCCGTTTCGCTTTGGTATCACTTTGCATTTATGGTAATCAGTGTGGCGTTGCTCGGTTTTGGCGTTAGCGGAGTGTTTCTTTCACTGAATGAGAAAATAAAAAAAGTAGGCACGGATAAGCTTTTAACATGGCTTTCAATTTTGTATGGCGTTTCCATTTTGGCATCTTTTTTAATAATTAACCAGATTCCGTTTGACCCGTTCAGTCTTTTAACCGATACCATTCAATTTTTGTATCTGCCGCTTTATTATCTTCTTATCACGATTCCATTTTTCTTTTCAGGGCTGATAATTTCAATTCTGCTTTCATACTTCAAAAACGAAATTTCAAAATTATATTTTTTTGATTTAATAGGCGCAGGCGCTGCATGTTTTGCATTTGTATTTTTTATACCTGCCCTTGGCGGCGGCGGAACTATTGCAGTTATTGCCTGTCTGGCGTTTGTTAATGCGGCTATATTCGGATTTAAAGAGCACAAAACTCTTTCTCTTTCTGCGGGAGTGCTTGCGCTGCTTAGCTTATTCTTTTTAGCCGGCGGTGGATTATCAATTAACTCTTCACCGAATAAAATTTACGGCAATTATATTAAATCCCGTCCTGATCTCAATGTATTTTCCGGCTGGAATACTTTTTCTAAGATAGACGTAATGAAGGAAGAAGAAAAATCAGAAGACGGCTATGATATTATGCTTGCTATCATAGATGACGGTAATGCAACTACGAATATTCCCAATGTTAAAAAATTTCCTTTAGAATCAAAGCCTGCTGATGCTTCAAACATGGCATTTGCATCAAAGGATACAGTGAATAATGTGTTTATTATCGGTTCTGCAGGAGGCGGTGAAATTCTTGCAAGTCTTTATAATAATGCGAACAATGTTACAGCGGTTGAGATTAATGGAATATTGAACGATTTGATTTCAAAAGATATGGCTTACTGGACGGGACCATTGGTAAAGAATAATCCGAAAGTAAAGCTGATAACTGATGATGCGAGAAATGTAATCACAAACTCTCCTGTAAAATATGATGTAATTATTTCGGCTCACACAATTTCCGCTTCGGCTGTTTCCAGCGGCGCAATGAGTATGGTTGAGAATTATATTTTAACTAAAGAGGCAGTTGACGAATACATAAGTCATTTGAATGACAGAGGGATAATTTATATTTCACGCCCTGAAACGCAAATACCAAAGTTAATTACCACGCTAAAAAAATCTGTAAGTGATTTAACGGATGGAAAAGATAACGGAAAGAACGATATAATGATTTTTAGAAGACCTCCGAATGATTTTGAAAAAGAAAAAAGCTTTCTTGCAGGAGTGCTTTTTAAAAAAGGCGGTTTTAATTACAACGATATTATTAAAATCAAAAATGAGGCTTCAAAGCTTAGCCTTGATATTGAATACGACCCTCTTTCAAAACAGGAAGGTTATTACAAGCAGTTAATAGAATCGGAAAATATAGATAACGAAATTAATAGCTCGAAGCTGAATATTACTCCGGCTACGGATGATAAGCCTTTCTTTGACAGGAATATCGGTTTTTCAAACCTGTCGTTTGATGGAATAAAAGAAACTTTTTCACAGGATGATAAAGCAATTCTTGCTTTAAAAGACAAGCCCGTTGCAGAGACAACTTTATTGGCAATTCTCGTACAGACAGTCTTAATTTCATTTATTCTAATTCTTCTCCCTTTGAGAATTTTCAGAAAAGATAAATCCGGCGAGCCTGTTGATAAAAAATTTCTTATCTATTTTGCATGTCTTGGGCTGGGATATATTATGCTGCAGATTTGTATGATACAAAAGTTTACTCTTCTTCTCGGTCAGCCTGTGTTTACGCTGCTGACTGTTGTTTCTACTATGCTTGTAGCTTCAGGCATAGGAAGCTTTTATTCTAAAAAACTTTTTAAAGATAAAAAAATAATTTTTATTGTTATTGCTGTATATGCCGTTATACTGGGAATTCTGAATCCTGTTCTGTTCAAAGCGTTTGCAAGTTATGGCTTATATCTCAGAATCATCATTTCTGTGATATTAATTTTTCCGTTAGGTTTCTTTATGGGAATGCCCTTCCCTTCAGGGCTGGCATTGATAAATGACGAGCAGAAAAAATTTATTCCTCTTGCTTGGGGAGTAAACGGATTTTTTTCTGTAATAGGTACTGTATCTGCAATGATACTTGCGATGACTGTAGGATTCAAAATGGTCTTCATTATAGCGGGACTTGTTTACCTGTTAGCCATGCTACTTATAAGCAGCCGGCTTAAATTAAAAACCGTGTAAAATTATTTGATATGAAAAACGAACAATATCACAAAAAAAATCTTGCAATTGTAGTTGGCGGCGGTCCTGCGCCGGGCATTAACGGAGTGATTCGTTCAGTTACAATTGAAGCAATAAACTCCGGGCTTAATGTCATAGGTGTATATGACGGATTTGAGTGGCTTGCAAAAGGAGACCACTCTCATTTTACAGAATTAAGAATTGACGATGTTTCACGTATTCACTTTTCTGGAGGCAGTATCTTAAGAACATCGAGAGAAAACCCTGCCTCAAGCAAGGAAAAATTAGATAAAACTATTAAAGCGCTCACTCAGTTATCTGTTGATTATCTTGTAACAATCGGCGGCGACGATACGGCGACAAGCGCATATAAAATTGATGAGCTAACTCAGGGGCAGATTGAAGTTGCGCACGTTCCGAAAACAATAGATAACGATTTGCCGTTACCGGGCAATATGCCTACATTCGGCTATCAGACTGCCCGCCATAACGGTGTAAACATTGTGCAGGCACTCATGACAGATGCTACAGCAACTAAAAGATGGTATTACGTTGTAACTATGGGAAGAGCAGCGGGGCATCTTGCGCTGGGAATCGGAAAAGCATCAGGCGCTACGCTTACTATCATAGGAGAAGAATTTAGAAATCAGAAAATCAGCTTCAATACAATCTGCGATATTCTTGAGGCATCAGTGATAAAAAGGCTAGCGTCAGGGCATCCTTACGGAGTTGCTATTTTGGCGGAAGGTATAATTCATAAAATTGATTTGGAAGAGTTAAAATCAAATCCCTATGTGAATCTTGAAACAGATACACACGGAAATATTCGCCTCTCTGAAATAGATATTGGTAAAGTTACAAAAGAAGAGGTGAGAAGAAGACTGAAAGAAAGAGGTTTAGATATAACTATCGTCAATAAAGACATAGGGTATGAGCTGCGGTGCGCTGACCCTATTCCATACGATTGCGAATATACGCAAGATCTTGGCTATGCAGCGGTAAGGTATTTGCTTTCTGGCAACAGCGGGGCGATAGTAACAGTAGATAAGGGGCATTTAATCCCAATCAAGTTTCAGGATATTATAGGCGCAAATAATAAAATTCAAACACGGGAAGTAGATGTGGACTCGGACGGGTATAAAGTCGCCAGAAAATATATGATTCGCCTTGAGCAAAGTGATTTTGATGAAATAAAAAATGTAGCGCGCCTTGCCCTTATTGGTAATATGAAGACGGAAGAGTTTATTCAGAAATTCAAATATCTGATAAACGATCCGCCGATAAAAGAGCAGGAATCCTGATATGAAAATAGGAATACTTACAAGCGGTGGAGACTGCCCGGGATTAAATGCCGTAATAAGAGCTATAGTAAGAAAAGCAATTCTTGAAAACCATACTATACTCGGCATTTACAATGGCTGGAAAGGTCTTTTTGACGAGCATTACAAGCAGCTCGATACAAAGAGCATTGCCGGAATAATAAACAGAGGGGGAACCATACTTGGCACTTCGCGCTTTAATCCCTTTACGGAAAAAAACGGCAGCGAAACTCTTCTTCACAAAGTTGCCAAGGAGGAGTTTGATGTTATAATCTCAATCGGCGGTGAAGGCTCTATGCACATTGCACAGAAAGCTTACGAACTGGGTGTGAATGTTATCGGAGTACCTAAAACAATTGACAACGATATTTCGGGAACGGATGTTACATTCGGTTTTGATACCGCAGTTTCAATTGCAACTGATGCGATAGACAGGCTCCATACAACGGCTGAATCTCATCATAGAATAATGATTCTCGAAGTTATGGGAAGACATGCGGGATGGATTGCGCTTCATTCGGGAATTGCCGGGGGAGCAGATATTATTTTAATCCCGGAATTCAAAATGTCCCTTGATGAGATAAATGAAATTCTGATGAAGAGATATAAGAGAGGAAAGTTATTTTCAATTATCGTTGTAGCTGAAGGCGCTGAATATATAATGGACGAAATTGAACAAGGGCATAAAAATATTCAGACAAACGTTAAGTATGACGACTTCGGAAGAAAGAGACTTGGAGGCGTAGGAAACTATCTTGCAGAAGTGGTGGAGGAAATGAGCGGATTTGAAACCAGAGCAACAGTGCTCGGATATGTTCAAAGAGGCGGAGTTCCTACGGCGTATGATAGAATGCTCGGAACCCGTTTAGGCATTCATGCGGTGAAAATGATTTCGGAGAAAAAATTCGGAATGATGAGCGCAGTGAGAGGAAGTGATATTATTGAGATTCCTATTGTTGATGCAATAAGCAAACTTAAAACCGTCCCTACAGAGTTGTATGAAGACGCTAAAGTATTCTTCAATTAATATTTAATTCTAATATTTATTGAAGATTATTATTATATTGTAAGCGCTCTTTATAAAACTAATCTTTCCAAATGAAAGAACATCATTCAGGTCTTCTCACCCGGCTTGGATTAAGCACAGCTATATTAATAGTAATAAGCTCAATGATTGGCTCAGGTGTATTTAAGAAAGCTGCTCCAATGGCTGATGACCTTCAATCCAGCGGACTCATTCTTATATGCTGGCTTATCGCAGGAATAATCACTCTCTTTGGTTCAATCACAAATGCGGAAATCGCCGGACTTATTGCGGAACCGGGCGGTCAGTATGTTTATTTCAAGCAAATGTATGGAAGATTTTTTGCTTTTATGTACGGGTGGTCTTGCTTTTCTGTAATTCAATCAGCTTCTATTGCTTCAATTGCTTATGTTTTTGCCGAATCGGTGAACTCTGTTATTCCTCTTCCTCATTTAAGTGATGCAATGGAGAAGTGGGAGTTCTGGGTGTTTACTCCTTTTGCAAATTTCGGAGTTAAGGGCTTAACCATCATCACGATAATTTTTCTAACAGGGGCTAATTATCTCGGAGTAATTTTCGGCGGATTTATAAACAACCTCTTTACTGTCTTAAAAGTAATCGGAATCATAGTAATAATTATTTTAGCTCTAACAATCAGCGGAGGAAGCGCATCGAATATTTCGCCGATGTTTGCAAATCCGGGGGCGAATTATAACTCATCACTGGGGCTTTTTGGCGCAATGTTTGCTGCTATGCTGGGCGCATTCTGGGCTTATGACGGGTGGAATAATATCGGCTATCTCGGCGGAGAGATTACGAATCCTAAAAGAAACATTCCCATATCATTATTTACCGGTGTGGGTCTGGTAACGGCTATTTATCTTTTAGTAAATTATGCCTACCTGTATGTTCTTCCTTTAAACGAACTGACGGGAATTGCCGGTACTGAAAACACGATTGTTGCAGTTGAAGTTATGAGAAAGTTTATGGGCAATGGCGGCGCAATGTTTATTTCAATATTAATTATGGTTTCTACATTCGGAACGACTAACGGAACCATTCTCGCTTCGTCAAGAATATATTTTGCAATGGCAAAGGATAAATTATTTTTTCCTTCTGCTGCAAATGTTCATCCTAAGTTCAGAACGCCTTACACTTCACTAATTATACAGGGAACATGGGCAAGCCTGCTTGTCTTATCGGGAACGTTCGACCAGCTTACCGATATGCTTATATTCGCTTCTTTCATTTTCTACGGCGCGGGCGCATTCGGTGTGTTTGTTCTCAGAAAAAAAATGAGAGATGCGCACAGACCATTTAAAGCAATCGGCTACCCCGTGGTGCCGGCGATATTTGTTCTGTTCTGCGCTACGCTTGTAATTGTAACAATAATCAATAATCCGCGTGATGCGGGAATCGGATTGGCATTGGTATTAATCGGCATTCCGTTCTTCCATAACTGGAAAAGAAAAATTAAGACCGAAGAGCTTCCGCCGATAAATAATATACCATAGATGTTTAGTAACCTCAGTAGTTTTAGGCTCGGCAGAATTTATATCCCACGGTTGTTATCTTTGATAGACTTACAAACTCTTTTACTGGAAGTTTAATTCACATAGTAATCTAAACATTAACCCTGTCCTTTAGGGCGGGGAAATAAATACTTAATAGAAAAGCAAAAATTCCTCCCTTGAGGGAGGTGTCTCGCCGTAGGCGAGACGGTGAGTGTTCGTTCAAACACCCCTCCCGATCCCGCATCAAGTGCGGGACAGGCTCTTCGGTCGGACTCCCCTCAAGGGGAGAATCAGTTTATCCTAACTAGTATGTAGTTACTCCTGTAAAGACGGGGTACTAACTATAAGAGATACATTCAACTCTACTTTACCACCAGATACTTCTTTCCCTTCTTTACAATCTCATGTCCTTCGGCAAGCAGCGCTCTTTTTTGCGCCTCTATCCCGCCCGGGTATTTTTCATTCAGTTCACCTGTTGATTTTATCGTGCGCCAGTAAGGAGTAATTTTTTTCTTACCTGCTTTACGTTCTTCCTCAGCAGCGTTAGCGGCAATCCATGCAAATATTCCCGTTGTTATAGGGCATCCTGCTTCTGCGCCATGCCTTTCACCTATGATTTCTCTTATCTCATTTATTGTAATCACTTTTCCTTTCTTAACGCCTTTCATAATATCGTTCACTTCCATAGGAGAAGGGATTGCAAGGGTTTTCACGTTCCATTTTTTTCTTTGCACTGCCGTAAGCTTTACAACTTTAGGAAGGTCCTTGCTATCGTGAAGTTTTTCTAACCACGATTTCTTCTTATTATTTTTGGTAAGTTTTTCAGAACCTGATTTTGTTTTCATTTTCTTTTTTCTTATTCATTGTTAAATTATCTCTACTCAACTTTAAATATAATTCAAAAAATGAGTGATTATGTCTTAGGAGTAAACCAGAAAGAACTGGAACGGTTAGAGTTTCAGCACGGTGTCTGGAAGGATGTTACAAATGATTTTATTTCACGATGCGGAGTTTCTCGCGGAATGAAATGCCTCGATGTAGGCGCAGGACCGGGATTTGTCAGCCTTGATTTGCTTAACATTGTTGGCAATGATGGAGAAGTAACAGCTCTCGAACCCTCGAAATTGTACAGCGAGTATTTTCAAAATCTCTGCAAAGAAAAAGGAATTACGAATACAAAATTTGTTTCTTCTAATATTGAGGAAGCGGATTTACCCGAAAATTATTTTGACTTCGTTTTTGTAAGATGGGTTATAGGGTTTGTTCCTGACCCCGAATTATTTCTCTCAAAAATTTATTCTGCTCTTAAGCCGGGCGGAACCATTGCCATACAGGACTATAACTATGAAGGGCTAACACGTTACCCTCAAACGGAAATTTTCAAAGATGTGCCCGATGCCGTCAGGGATTACTACCGTAAAGGCGGCGGCAATCCTTACATTGCTTTGAAAATTCCCGAACTTTTCAGAAAACTTGGTATAACTTTGACTGACTACAAGCCGAATATAAAAGCCGGTGGAAAAGACAGCCTTGTTTTTGAATGGGTGCATAGATTTTTGGTCGGTCATTTTAGTTCAATGGCGAATCTTGGGGTAATTTCTGCCCGCGAAGCGGATGAAATGTTTCAGGATTGGCTCGAACACCGCTACCAGACTGATGCTGTTATTTTTTCCCCGATTGTTGTAGATGTTGCAGGAAAAAAGTAATTTTGTTTATTGTATTACAAAAAAACTATAGATGTAATTCTGTGCATTTTGTATCTATAAATCTGTGTTCTCTGCGATTAAGAATAATTACACGGCATTAGTTTTATTTTGCAGAAGCTATATTCTCATATTTTCCATTTAATTAAACCTTTAATTTAGCTATTTTCACTAAATTTATTTTAAACATATTATTTACGGATTATGAAAATTTTCATAGATACAGCAAACCTGAACGAAATTAAAGAAGCTAATGATATGGGTTTGCTTGATGGTGTAACCACAAACCCGTCTCTTGTTGCTAAAGAAGGACACAAAGATTTCAAGTCAATGCTTGAGTCAATATGCGCTATTGTCAACGGTGATATTTCTGCTGAAGTTGTTTCAACCGATTACGAAGGAATGGTAAAAGAAGGAAGAGAGCTTGCCAAAATCCACCCGAACATCGTTGTAAAAGTACCTTTAATAAAAGAAGGTCTTAAAGCAGTCAGAACATTCTCAGATGAAGGCATTAAAACGAATGTTACTTTGTGCTTTTCTCCTTCTCAGGCAGTACTTGCAGCTAAGGCGGGAGCATATATTATTAGCCCGTTTGTAGGCAGACTTGATGATATTTCACAAAACGGAATGGAGCTTATTGCTCAGATGGTTACGATTTACAGAAACTATGATTACCAGACAAAAATTCTTGTTGCTTCTGTCCGCCACCCTCTGCACTTTGTGGATTCATGTATGCTCGGCGCTGATATAGCAACGATGCCGTTCAAAGTAATTGAGCAGCTTGCAAAGCATCCGTTGACAGACATCGGTCTTTCAAATTTCTTAAAAGACTGGGATAAGCTTCAGGGCAAGAAATAAATGAACCTTAATCAGGTAACTGTAGCAGTAGATGATTTTGAATCGTCTTATAAGTTCTATGAAAATTTAGGGCTGATACCTATAGTAAAAAGTGACCACTATGCAAGGTTTATAGTGCCCGGAAATGATGCAACGTTCTCCATTCATAAAAAAGTAGAGACGTTTTCAGAAACGATAATTTATTTTGAATGTGAAAATCTTGATGATAAAGTTTCCGAGCTGAAAGAAAAAGGATTTGAATTTATTGACGGGTTAGAAGATAAACCGTGGCTTTGGAGAGAGGTTCATTTGAAAGACCCGGAGGGAAATCATATTTGTTTATACTATGCAGGTGAGAACAGGTTAAATCCTCCCTGGAGAATAAAATAAAATTTTAACATCATAATAAATTGAAAAAAACTACATTCAATAATATTCATAAAAAGGCAGGCGGAAAGTTAGTTGAGTTTGCCGGATATGAAATGCCTATCCAATACGAAGGAATAATTGCAGAGCATAAAGCAGTCAGAGAATCTGTGGGCGTGTTTGATGTATCGCACATGGGAGAAGTGGAAATTCACGGTAATGATGCGTTTGCATTTGTGCAGAAGCTGACAACAAATGATGTTTCAAAATTAGATAAAGGTAAGGTGCAGTATTCTTCAATGTGCCTTGAAAACGGCGGAGTTGTGGATGACCTGCTCGTTTATCACTGCGGAGATTATTACATGCTCGTGATAAATGCCTCCAACATTGATAAAGATTTGGCATGGATGGAAAACAATAAATTCGGCGATGTTGAGATAAAAAATATTTCTGATGAGGTTTCTCTTCTAGCTGTTCAGGGGCAAAATGCTCTTAATACTTTGCAGAAGTTAACGGATACAGATTTATCTAAAATAGAATATTATAATTTCGAGTTCGGAAAAGTTGCAGGCATTGACTGCATAATTTCTCATACCGGATATACAGGTGAAAAAGTTTGCTTTGAGATTTATTCAAAAACAAATATTGAGCAATCCGAAAAATTATGGAGCGCAATATTTGAAGCAGGCGCTGAATATAGCATCAAGCCGTGCGGACTCGGCGCAAGAGATACTCTTCGCCTTGAATACGCATTCAGACTTTACGGAAACGATATGGATGAAAATTCAAATCCTCTTGAGGCAGGACTTGGCTGGATTACAAAGCTTGATAAGGGCGAGTTCAATGGAAGAGAAGCAATGCTGAAATGCAAAGCTGAAGGATTGAAGAAAAAACTTGTCGGTTTTATTGTAGATGACAGGATGGTTGCCCGCCAGCATGCGGAAGTTTATTCAGGCGATGAAAAAATAGGAGAGGTAACAAGCGGCAGCATGTCTCCGATGCTCGGAAAAAATATCGGTCTTGCCTATATAAAAGAAGGCTTTAATAAAATAGGAACACCTATAGAAATAAAAATACGCGATAAGAAGGTAAAAGCCTCTATTGTAAAGACACCATTTTTAAACTAAAAATTAGAAAAGTTTTCTGTAATGATAAATATAACTGCATACCTTACACACTCCCTGATAGCAGATGAGTTGACACTGAAAGGAAAAAATGTAATAGTAATTGATGCGCTTCGCGCTACTTCTACCATTGCAACTGCGCTTGTTAACGGCGCGAAAGAAGTAATTCCCACTGAAAATGCTGCAACGGCAGTGCGGGTAGCAAAGGGTTCGGGAAACTCAATGCTCTGCGGTGAGCGCGGCGGAAAAATAATTGAAGGTTTTAATCTCGGCAATTCTCCGCTGGAATATACAGCGGAAGCCATAAAGGATAAATCGCTTGTGTTTTCTACTACAAATGGAACTGTTTCGCTTTCAAAAGCCAAGTATGCAAAGAACTGCCTTCTTGCAAGTTTTTTAAACATTCAGGCAGTGGTTGATTTCGTAAAAGAACTCAATGAGGACATAGTTATTATCTGCTCGGGCAAGCTGAATAACTTCTGCATAGAAGATGCCGTTTGCGCCGGAGTAATTATTAACAAGCTTATTGATAAGAATGAGGAAAATTATTCTTTCACCGATTCAGAAAACGCCTGTATAAAACTTGCTAAGGCATATGCCTATGAGAAGTCGAAAATTTCTCCGAATAAAATTTTAGATATGATGAAAATATCCGAGCATGGAAAGTATCTTGTTGAAATTGGATTTCAGAATGATTTAGAATTCTGTTCCGCAGTTGACAGCGTTCACAGCATACCTATGCTGAAAAGCGGAATAATAAAGCTGAAAGAAAAGTTTGAAGGTGAATCAATGCAGAAAATGCAGATGAAAAAGCTTAGTCTCACTACCGATAAAGAAGAAGTAAGCGCAAAAGATGTAGCTTAATTTTTTTAAGCTGAAAAAGTAAAGATTATAATTATGTCTCGTTCTACGAAAACAAAAGCCAGGGAAACGCGCCGAGCAAAAAATGAAAAACAGGATTTCGAAATTTCTGCCGGAGCGAAAAAGCAGATACTGGGATTTTTATTAATTGTTTTCAGCGTACTGCTTTTTCTTTCCATAGTAACATACTCTCCGAAAGACAGCGCATTAATAGATACATTCGATTTAAGGAAATTATTTAATTTCAAAAATCCCGAACAGTGCTTCAACTGGCTCGGCATCGGCGGCGCTTATGTTTCGTCTTTCCTCATAAAAGATTTTTTCGGTTACTACACAATTTTTATTCCCGTAATTTTATTCGCCTTGGGCTTTCCTCTCCTATGGAAAAAACCAATCGGGCGTTATGTGCAGTTCAGCATCTTTTCGTTTTTTATGATGGTTATACTCGGCATTTCTACGGGATTGTTAAAAGCAATGTCCGGCGCTAATACGGGTTTCCTTCAATATGCCGGAGGCGCAGGCGATACATGGGCAACTATTTTTTACAGGATGATGGGCGGCATAGGGGCATCGGTATTATTTTTATTCTTGCTTGTGCTCGATGCTTTTTTAATGATAGACGGCAGCATTGTAAAAACCCTTGCGCGTTTAAAATTATTATTCTTAAGATTTATTGAAAGTTTTAAAAAGCATGAAGAAGATTTAACAGCGCAGCAAGAAGAGAAAAAAATAATCGCCGAAGAGAAAAAGAAAGATGCGTTCATCCCAATCACTGCTGACCCTGTTGCAGCAGAAAAAGAAAGAATCAAAAAATTAAAATCATCCAAGGTTTTACCGGTAGATGAAGCCGATTTAATTAAGGAAACGGAAATCAACCGACCTAAAGAAATCGAACAGGCATTTGTTGAGATTGAAAAAAATCCTTTTGAAGAAATAAAAGAAGAACCGAAGGAAGAACAAAAACTGATTAAGCCGAAGCAGGAAATAAAATCTGCGGGACTTAAAAAGAAAGTAAAAGAAGCGCCGAAATTTGAAGATGCTTTTGTAGATACTGCAATCAATAAAGCCGATGCTACGGAGATAGATATAAATCCCGAAAACTCGAACGAGCTTGAAGGATTAAAAGGAAGAAATGAAGATGATTTTGAAGAAGAAAAATTAGAAAGCTTCAAGTATCCGGGAATAGATTTATTAATAGAGCAGACGAAGGAAGAGCTTGAAGTTATTCCCGATGAAGAGCTTACGAGCAACGGAAGATTGTTACAGGAGAAGCTGTTGAAGTTTGGAATCGAGATTGAAAAAGTTTTTGCAACACCGGGTCCGGTTGTTACTCTGTACGAGCTTGTTCCCGCTGCCGATGTGAAGCTCTCGAAAATAGAATCATTGCAGGATGATATTGCCCTTGCAATGAAGGCAAAGGGAATAAGAATGATAATTCCCATTCCCGGCAAAGGAACGGTCGGCGTTGAAATCCCGAACAGGAAAGCGCAGATGGTAAGAATCCGCTCGCTTGTATCATCGCAGAAATATGTTTCATCTGATAAGCTGCTTCCCATAGCAATGGGTAAAACAATTGACGGAGAAGTGTTCATTGATGACCTTGCAAAAATGCCGCACGTGCTTATTGCAGGCGCGACGGGTTCAGGTAAATCGGTGGGCATCAATACAATTATTGCCAGCTTGATTTACAAAATGCACCCGAGCGATTTGAAATTTGTGATGATTGACCCGAAGAAAATTGAGCTAAACCTCTATGCGAAATTAAAGAAGCACTACCTTGCATCATCGGGTGATATAAATGAAAGCATTGTAACAAGTCCGCAGAATGCTGTGAGCATTTTGAAAAGCTTAACGCTTGAGATGGACCACAGATATGATAAGCTTGCCAATGCAGGAGTAAGAAATATAGAGGCGTATAATCAGAAATACAAAGACGGAAAGCTGGTGAACAACGAGTTCATCCGCCATAAAAAAATGCCTTACATAGTGGTGATTGTTGATGAGCTTGCCGACCTTATGATTACTGCAAAGAAAGATATTGAAGAGCCGATTGCCCGCCTTGCGCAAATGGCGCGCGCAGTTGGTATTCATTTGGTAGTCGCTACGCAAAGACCTTCGACCGATGTTATCACCGGAGTTATCAAAGCGAATTTCCCTGTGAGAATTGCGTATCAAGTAGCATCGCAGATTGACTCCCGCACCATTATGGATATGAAGGGCGCGGAGCAGCTGCTGCGAAACGGAGATATGCTTTATATGTCGTCTTCATCGCAGAAGCCCATCAGAATTCAGAACGCTTTCATCTCCACAGACGAATGCGAGCGCGTTGCGGAGTTTGTGGATTCGCAAATTGGGTTCAAGCGTCCTTACCTATTACCATCATTGATTGAGAAAAGAACTTTCAATGGAGAAGATGAAGAGAGAGATGAACTTTTTGAAGAAGCTGCACGGCTTGTTGTGAAGCTGGGGCAATGCTCTACATCTACATTACAGAGAAGACTGAAGCTCGGCTATGCGCGGGCGGCTCGAATTGTTGACCAGATGGAGACAGCGGGAATTGTCGGCGCTAACAACGGCGCAAAGGGAAGAGAGATACTCGTAGGTGAAGAGGATTTGGAAGGAATATTTTATTGACGATAAAAGGTTGGAAAAACATAGGGCAAAACTTACGCCCCCTCGTAAGTTTTGAGATAAACTATTGTTAAAACAATAGTTTCAAAAATTAAAAAACCATCTAAAACTGTGTAAAAACAATCTTTCCTTAAAATTCCCTAGTTATAAATTTATTAAAATCAATATTTTAGAAGAGGCGAAAACAATAATAGTATCCTAATTTGAATTATTTCTCTTTTTCAAATCCCTGTTTGCGAAACAATCGTTACGAAGCCGGAGCTTCGTAACGAGTTTAATTTCAAATTAAGACACAGCTCAAATAATGCACCTCTACTATATATAGCTTCTCTTTATTTTTACTCCGGCAATTTTGTTAATCTCAAATAAGGTCTAACCACTTCAAATCCCTGAGGGAATTTTTCAGCAAGTTCTTGCGGGTCTTGTATAGAAGGCAGAATAACAACTTCATCGCCTTTCTTCCAATCAGCAGGTGTTGCAACGCTGTTGTATGCTGTAAGTTGAAGCGAGTCAATTACTCTTAGCAATTCAATAAAATTTCTTCCTGTCGAAGCAGGATATGTTAAAATCAATTTTATCTTTTTATCTGGTCCTATAATGAACACAGAGCGAACCGTTGTTTTCTCGCTTGCTTCGGGGTGAATCATATCATAAAGCACTGCAACTTTTCTATCCGCATCTGCAAGAATGGGGAAATTAACAGTTGTGTTTTGTGTCTCATTAATATCGCTTACCCACTTTCTGTGTGAGTCAAGTTCGTCCACACTAATTGCAATTACTTTCACATTACGTTTATCAAATTCCATTCTCATTTTTGCAAGTGTGCCGAGTTCAGTTGTGCATACGGGAGTAAAATCAGCAGGGTGTGAGAAAAGTACGCCCCAGCTATTGCCGAGATAATTATGGAAATTAATTTCCCCTTCAGTGCTGTTTTGTGTAAAGTCAGGCGCTATGTCGCCGAGTCTGAGTGACATTTTTTTAAATTAAATTTTAAAATACAGCTAAATATAATAAGCGCAGATGTAAATATAAGGTAGAGGGAAATTAT
>JAFDZO010000034.1 GCA_018266845.1 Bacteroidota bacterium
TTTGTTGTAAAGCAAGTCTTCTTCTGTGGAGGCGATAAGTCGGAGTTTGATAAATGGAAAAAAGGATTAGACAACTTAGCAAAGGATAGTACAAAAAAGAAAGTTGAAAAAACTCTGAAGATTGAAATTGATGACGAAGCATTTGATAGATTATACGGACATGTTTCTCATCCTATAGAAGCAAAGAAAGGTCAAAAGATAGCCGTGCGAATTATATCACAGTATGGAGAAGAGTCTACAAAAGTATTAACAGTATAAAATTAAATTTATTTAACCCCAATGAAAAAAAAGGAAAAAATAGATTACCGGCAAAATTTTAGTAAACTTGAACGAATTGAAGAGTTAAATGAAAACTTTGAAAACTCTGTATATCCAAGTATTGAAGTAAGAGATGATGCTGAAAAGCTATCTCAGGAAGTTAAAGTAAATATAAGAAAATTAAAAAATAGACTATCAAACAATTCTCTATTTATTAATAATTTTGAGTTACGTCTTAATAAAGTAACAAACGGTCGCTCTCCAATGTATAGAGATTGGACTTGGATTGATTCACTTCCTTCTAAATTTAAAGACTTTATAAATATAAAAACCTTCCGTGATTATCCACAACTTCAACTATGTGGATTTAATAGTATTCATTTTACTTCTTCCAGCATATGGCTTGAACCTTCATCTTACAAATATAGAGGTAAATTTATTGAATTGTTGCAGCTATTGAAACAAGAGAAAACTGACAATTTGAGAATATATTTAGAAATAAATGATGTTAAAAAACCATATAACAAACTAATCAATGATAACAATTTAAATTATGTAATCAAAAATTTATCACAGAATATCGACAAGAAATCGAATATTAAGTGCAGCATAAGATTTATTTATCCACGTGAAAGCATCACAGAAAATTTTGATTTCGAGAGAACAGTAGTAAGAGATACAAAAATTCTTTTAAATTATTTTTTCTTCCTATTCGATTTTGAGTTTACTCAATCTAGTCCACTAAATTATTTTGACGACGGAGCATTACTAAGTACGGTAGAAAAGAAAAAAAAGAAGAAACTCAGGTCTCACTTTAGATTCGAGAGAAGTACTGGCTTTGTTAATGATTACAAGAGAAAGTATTCTCACATAAAAAATTGCCCAGCATGCAAAATTAATCCTCACGAAACTTATAAACTGATTAATGAAAGAACGTTTTTTGAACTTCATCATATAAATCCACTTTCGAATTACAAAAATGAAAATGCCGAAATTGCTATAGATGAAAATGATGTAATTTTACTATGTCCGAATTGCCACAGAGCATTTCATAGAATAATGAGTGAATACGATCTAGAAAAAATTGATATAAAAACGTTCAACAAGAAGTACCTTAAAAACAAATTCACAAAGTAATACAGTGTCATGGAAAAATGTTTTCAATTAATGTCAGATGTTAAATCTGAATCGGATTTAATATTTGAAAGGAATAATCTTCAAGAAAAAGAATTCATAAGGTGCAATACTTTTGGCAATCTATTAAAGCCTCACAGCATTTTTTTGTTAGGAATAAATCCTGGTGGTAACGAGGAAGATGCTAAATATGATAAAAACGAACTAGAATTTTATAAGAAAAATCCTGATTACAATGAATTATTACTAGAAGAAAGTACATTAATCAAAGGTTTAAGGAAACTTTATAAAAGTGCATTTGGTGAAGAGCAGTTAGAAGACATGCTTAGCAAAACATATTACTGGAATTTATGTTTGAGTAAATCATCAAAAGCTTATAATAAAAATAAATCTGAATTTATTCCGGTATTCAATTTGTATTGGGATTTATTTCTGAAGACAGTTAACATAGTAAGACCTGAAATAATTTTAACTTTTGTAAGCATAAAAGAGTTTCTGGAAAGTAAAATTAATAGAGCTTTTAGTTTTTCAAAATTAGTTGAAAGTGGAACTAACTATTATTATACACTGGATAATGTGAAACTATCAGATTTCAATGTAAGGAAAATAATTGCTGTTAATCATTTATCATGGTCTCATAAATTTACAGATGATGAGTGGGTAGAAATAGGCAAAAGATTAAGAGAAGATTTTGATAACCAATTAAACTTATCGAATGGCTGAGCTTATAGATAAATTGACGATTCTTGGTACAAACGAATTTGGATATCCAAGTGTATGTGATATTTGTAAAGGTTCTGTTGAATACGAAGGTTTAAAAGTAAAGAAAGCATTTTATAGGGCTGGAAATGAAAAGCGATTAATGCTTGTAGGGCAGGAACCAACTATAAGAAAAGATAAAGACAGGGTGAACGTACCATTAATGTTAGATGACGCTAATAGTCAATTATCCAAATGGTTAAGACAGAGTATTTTCGGCGAAGAATTTGAGAGGATGACTTTGTATGCAACAAACATTGTAAAATGTAGCTTCAACAAACCTCCTTCAGAACAAGTAGTCGGTGGTAAAAAATTCTTGGAACGTTATTTCATAAATTGCCAAGAACATTTAAAAAATGAAATTAATAGTTTCAAACCAACAATATTATTAGGTCTTGGAGAGCCGGTTCATATTTACCTTTCTCAAATATTTGGTGAGGAGACCAAAAATGTTTCAATGAAAAATAGTTTCACAGGTAAATTTAAATTTTTAGGGCTCATAGATTCCGAACATAAATTTTATTATTCGCCATGTCTTCATATACAAAATTTCAGAGTTGCAGAAACGTATGGAGATGCAGTTAAAGATTTCAAATTAGGTGTAAAAGAAATTTTAAAACAATAAACAAGCGGTAATTCCTTACCGCTTATTAAGTATCTCCCACAACTCTTTTGCATTCACTTCTTCAAAATATAAATCTCTTTCAATTCCTAAACCGAACTTTCCTTTATACTCTACCAAATCTGATTTTGAAAAGCTTCCAATCTCCCACTCAAAAATATGGCAAATACCCCAACAATAATTTGTATCTTCCGGGTCTTGATTGAGTAGATACCAAGTACCTGCTCCTGTAGGATTAAAAAACTTTGCAATAACAACTTGTGATTCAAGGTCATTTCCTTTGTGATATTGCTCTTTTGCTTTCGCTTCAATTTCTTTTGTAAAGAGTTCCATGTTAATTTTAATTTAAATGAAAAGAGAGAATCATTCGAAAACAATTCTCTCTTTATAAATAATATTTATTTATTGTTAAGCTCTGACTCTTCTTAAAAACAGAGTAACTCCAAGCTTGTTAATATCTATATCCACACCAAGCTCTTCTCTTAATTTCACTGCATCTGACATAGCTTGTAACATTAGTGGATAATCTGTTGACATTGTTTCATTATCATTGTAAGGATTCTCAGATTGAGGAGCTTGTTGTTTTGGTTGTGGCTTTTGTATGCTTATTTCGTAATCCACAATGTTAGCTTTTCCACTCTTAGTAATTTTCTTTGTGATAGTAATTTCATCCTGTTGCCCGACGTGATTTTGTTTAAAATGATTTACAACTTTCTCTGGAGCGAAGAATGAATATTCTGTTCCTTCAGATATTACATTATACAACCACCAAGCACCAAAGGAGCTTTGACCAGTTGCAGGGTCTGTTTGTAATAATCTAAATGTACGTGGTATATTAATGTCTAATTCAAATTTTGGTTTACTCATTTTTTTTATTTAAAGTTTTTTAAAATTAGTTTTGTTCTGAAAGCTTGTAATAGAACTTTGGCTCCTGACTTTTGACAATGACACCTTTTGGAATTTCATTTGCTTTATTAATGAAGTTCTTAATTGCTTGCAAGTCAGGTTCATAACTTTCAGGATGATGTTTTAAGAAATCCGGGTTTGCATCTCTGAAGAATAATTCTTCATCTGAGATTTCCAATTTCTTTGGAAGTTTGCGAAGTCCTATAACTCCGTTTGGAAGTGAAAGAGATTTGAGGTTATTTGACTTCAGATAATATCTTAAGCGGTTGCTTAAATATGAAATGGATGAACTGATATTCTTTTCCCTACCTTCAAGCCATTTTTCAGTTCTTGCAATAGTTTCTGTGGCTATTTGCTGGTACTTTAAGAGCTCTTCCTCTTTCTTTCTGATGACATATAAATAGGTATCAAGTTGAACTTCAGGAGAAGCTTCCTTCAGGTTATCAGTTAAAAAGCCTTCATCTAATCCCATGCTGTTAATAATTTCCTCCAACATTTCCTTATCGGATAAAGGCTTTATTAAAGACTTAGCTTCTTCAATGGAATGAATATTGGATTCATCGAAGGAAGTTAAAACTTGCGCTGAACTATCTTTTCCTGACATAAGGTCTCCATTTAAATTTGGCGAGCTTAGTGAATAACAGTTCAATGCATTCACGGCATACAACTTTGGCTACATGCTTTATTAGCATTAGGTAATAACTCATTTGAATTCTCCTTTTTAAATTTAGATTAATTTGGATTCAATGATATTATACCAGATTAAGGAGTGCTTATTTGTTGGTGGTTGGAACAGAAGATAGCATGAAATGCGGTCTTAAAATGCTATCGACTAGCTTTGTCATTGGCAGCTTCTTTGATTTAGCTGTAATATATATGAAGGGAATTAAATCCTCGGAGATTTTGGGTGAGTACATATTGCATTAAATTTATTGTTTATAAGACAAAATTATCTTACAACAATATTATACCTGAAAAAGGATTCGTTGTAAATGTATCTATCTCGATTTTATTTCATGTTTTATATAATTTAAAAACAAAAAATTTTCAAATCTATAATGCCACAGTCAGGTTACATCTACATTTTAATAAATCCTACTTTAAATGGTTTAGTAAAGATAGGAAAAACTTCAAAGACATCTGAAGAAAGAGCAAAAGAACTTTCTTCTGCTACTGGCGTTCCAACTCAATTTATAGTTGCTTACGATGAATTTTTTGATGATATAGATTTAGCAGAAAATCATGTTCATGAAATTTTAAAAAATATGGGACATCATGTATTTCCTAATAAAGAATTTTTTGATATACCTTTAAAAGATGCGATTGGAATACTGAATGAAACTAGGAAATATTTCACAAATATTTACAATAATTTAGACTCAGAAGAGAACATAATAATTGATGAGTATGAGGATGAAGTTAAAAATGATAGCTCAGAAAATTCTTATGATAGTATTTTAGAAGAAGCATATAAATATAAATTTGGAGAAGATGATTATTTTCAAGATGATTATGAAGCATTTAATCTTTATGAAAAAGCCTATAAATTGGGATCAGGAGAAGCATGTTACGAGTTAGGATATTCATATATGAATGGTGAAGGATGTTCTAAAAATGAAAGAATTGCACTAAAGTTTTTAAAGGAAGGGGTAAAACGTAATTACCTAAAATGTTACCTTTTAATGTATCAAACTTATATTGATTTAAATGAAGAAGAAAATGCCGAAAAATCAATAAATATGTTATTTGATAAAATAAAAGATATAGACAGTATTGATCGAATTTATATATTGCAAAGTTATTTATTTAATCAATCAAGAAAAAATCAGGTTATTGACGTGAATAAAATTAAACCTTATTTGAATGAGTTAATAATCTTCTTCGAAAAAACGATTACTGAAAGAATGAAAACGGAGAATTTAAATAATCCTAATGTAGTATCTTTATTGGATAGATTTAGAACTATTCTAAATTTTTTAAAAAACAATCAAAACAATGGTGAATTTATAATTGAAAAAAAATTAGATGATGAAGAACTCGATGATCCGGATAATTATCAAGAGGAGAAAAAACCATATCATGACTTATTAGTGGAAGCTAAGAATTATTTTTTTGGTTTAGGAGATTATATGCGGGATACAGAAAAAGCTGTAAATTTATTTGTTAAGGCAGCCGAACTAGGTTCAGGCGAAGCCTCATATGAATTAGGTTATATTGTTAATTCTGGCATAGATGTGAAAATTAATAAGAGATTGGCACTTGAATTCTTACAAAATGGTGTGGAAAAAAACTACTTAAGATGCTATTTACTTATGGCAGAAATTTATTTAGATTTGCACCAACCCGATAATTCTGAAAAATGCATAAATAAATATTTTGAAAAGTTAAAAAACTTAGAAGAAGCGGATAGATTAGAATTATTAGAAGAATATCTTAGCAATCAGTTGGAGAATAATAAGGAGGTTAATTTAGAAAAAATTAAAGACTATAAACAGGAATTGATGATTTATTTTGAAGATAGTGTTCAAAATTCCATTAAATGGCTAGAGGAGTACAAACTTACCAACGATGAAATCTTGATAGAACTTCAAAAAGAAACCTTGGAAAAGAATATAGCTAAACTTGAATTATTAAAAAAAATCTAAACCGACATTATAAATAGGACTCATTTTGATTTTTGAAGTATTTCTTCTTATAATAACAATCTCTATACTTTGTGGTTATTGGTAAGCAGACCAACAATGGTAGAATGAGCAATAAATATGTGTTTTAATTTTAAAAATTTTATTTTAATTTAGCTTACTCTTTAAAAAATTAGCACTCACATTTCTGATTCTCCCACTAATCTAGGTTAAAGAATTGTTACGCCTTTATCAAATTTTAACTTATTACCCCTATGAAAAACGATTATAATAAAAGATTAAATAATCTTAAACAAAGAAGAGAAACAGATAAAATACTTAAAAAATCTTTTCTTTCTGAATCATTTGACAAAACTGCTTACAATGAAAGTTTAAAATACGTTCTAGAAGCAATGAAACCCATTCCGTTCGAATATAATCAAAATACCTTTACTGCTTGTGAAAGAGTTCAAAAACAACTTGAACCGGAACTTAATTCAGTGGGTTTTTATGTCTCATTCAGATACCAGGGTTCAATAGTTACTGATACAAATATAAAAATATATAGTGATGTTGACCAATTAGTAATTATTGAAAGATTTTATTGGGTAAGCCCTCCGTTAGTAGTAACCTTACCTTATGCAGGAAGTCCAACTAATGATGTGCTTGAACTAAGAAATAAAGTTAAATCAATAATTGAAGATAAATTTCGAGCGGTTACAGTTGATGATTCGAAGGGAAAATGTACAACGATAGACGGAGGAAGTCTTAACAGAAAAATAGATTTAATTTCTTGTAGTTGGGTAAATACTCAAAATTATGAATTACACAATGACGAAGATTATAGAGGTATTAAAATTTATGACAAAAAAGAACAAACCTGGATAGAAAATTATCCCTTTATGCACGCTTATTTTATTAATAAAAAAGATTCAGAATGTTATGGAAATCTAAAAAAGCTTATACGGTTATTAAAAACATTAAAGGTTGATTCAGACAACAAAATTGATATTTCAAGTTACGACATTGCAGCACTCGCATACAATATGCCCGACAAAGAATTACAGGTAGATAGCTCATATCCATTATTACTTCTAAAAAATTGCGAGAAATTTTTTAATGAAATTGCAAATTATGACCAGACTAGAAACTCTCTTCAAGTTCCAAATAAAACACGAAAAATATTTGGTACTCAAAATGTTACTTTAAATGAATTCTTATTGCTTTTTGATGAATTAAAAAATGCCATTCAAGATATTGAAGAGTCGATGCCCAGTTATTTATTTGGTCCTTTAGAAAAATCAATTATAAATTATTAATGGAAGACAAATTCAAAATTTTATCATTAGATGGAGGTGGAGCAAAAGGAATTTATACATTAGGTATTTTGTATGAAATTGAAGCTTATCTTGAAAAAAACTTAAATAAAAATCTGCAACAATATTTTGATTTATTTTACGGAACAAGTACTGGTTCAATAATTGCCTCTATGATTTGCTTAGGATATAAAGTAGATATGATTAAGAAAAAATATATTAATATGCTTCCTTCTATTATGTCCCCTTTAAGAAAAAAAATTCGTTCTGCGGAGTTAAGGAAATACCTTGAAAAAGAATTTGAAAATAAAGATTTCTATTCATTTCCCAAACCAATTGGCATAGTTGCAACTAATTTAACAAAAAACAGACAAATTATTTTTAAAACAAATGTTTCGCAAGCATTGGGATCACAAAGCACTTTTAAACCAGGATTTGGGTGTTCTATCGCAGAAGCAATTGAAGCATCTTGTGCAGCTTATCCATTGTACTTTCATCTAAAAAATATTACTAATGAACAAATAAATGCTGAATTAGTCGATGGCGGGTATGTTGCAAACAATCCAACATTATTTGCCATTATAGAGGCGAGAAAGGCTTTTAAAAAAGAATTAAATCAAATATATGTGCTTAATATTGGAACAGGAACATTTATAGAAAAGAGAGGGATCGTTGGGAAACTTATAAAACGATTTAATTGGATTTCTTATATGTCAAATATTTTTCAGGCTAATTCACAAGCTTTTGATGATATACTTACATATTTGTTCGATGATGTAAATAAATTAAGAATTAATGATACAACTACAAACGAAAGTTTAGCTACAAGTTTATTGGAATATGATAAAGATAAATTAGAAAAAATTTTTTCGTTTGGAAGGGAAACTTTTTCGAAATTTGAGAGTGAAATTAAAAACTTTCTTACTTAGCTACAACCAAGCTTCTGCATTGAACTTCTTTCCCCTAACTGTAACTTTGATCCCTTAATATGCAGCTAAATACAAAAGGTAATTTTAGATGCAATTGATGTAAATTTTGATAATGACTAATTAAATGAGTATTCTATGGAAGAAACAGATGGCAGTAATTTTTACGACTCTACCAATACAAGCTTTCAATCTTGCACTTCAAACGAAAAAAGATAATATTTTTTCAATAAAATTATTCCACAATTCATTCATCAAAATTGATTTATTATTCTATTGAAATATCGGATTTCGATAAGTAGTTTTGACTAATTCTGTATGAAAAAATTAGGCACTATTTTAGGCACTCAACTACACTTTTAGGCACTCTTACAGTACCTAAAGAGAAATTCAGTGAAATAAAAACCTTAATTTTAACTCATAAACAACATTCGGGATGTAGATCAGTTGGCTAGATCGCATGCATGGGGTGCATGAGGCCGGTGGTTCGAGTCCACTCATCCCGACAATCCTCTCCTTAAAATACCCCTATGTCCCATATAAATTTTACAGTTAAGGATTTGCCCCCGGACGATAGACCCCGCGAACGCCTTGCGCGCGAGGGTAAGGATAAGCTATCGGATATAGAGCTGTTTGCACTTATACTTGGCAGCGGTTTCAGCGGAATGTCTGTAATGGATACGGCAAAGGAAATCAAAAAGAGATTTCATTCGTTGGTTGATTTTAAAGAGGCTTCCCTTCAGGATTTCAGGCAGATTAAAGGTCTGGGCAAAGCAAAAGCATCGCAGCTTGTCGCCTGCGCGGAAATCTCCCGCCGCATTGCCCGCGACGAAGCCAAAAAAAGAACGGATATAAAAAATCAGACTGCTGTAACAAGTTCGTCCATAGCGGCAGAGCTTGCCAGAAACCAGATTGAGGACTTTAATATAGAAAATTTTATCATACTTTCTTTCAATTCCCGCAACAAATTAGTTGCTGCTGAGGTTTCTACTATAGGAACGCTTACCTCATCTCTTGTGCATCCGCGGGAAACTTTCAAAGCAGCGATACGAAATCATGCTGCAAAAATTATGATCGCCCATAATCACCCTTCGGGAGAGACCGACCCTTCCGACGATGATATTAAAATTACCAAACGGCTTTCTGAGGGGGGAAAGATTTTGGGAATTGAACTGATTGACCATATTATTGTTACCCCTGATGATTTTTTCAGCTTTAAAGACGAAGGTTTACTCTGAAAATTACGTCTAAGAAGTAGAACTAAAATACACTTGAAATTGTTGACGCTATTGGATTTATTTACGCAAAATAAAGGAGCACGTATCGGAATTTACTACCTGCTAACAATTTTTAATTTTACATATGAGAAAGTTTAATTTTATCTTTGCTGTATCCCTCCTGTTTGTCTTTTCCTTCATTCAGATTTCTTATCCTCAGTTCGGTCAAAATAAAGTCCAGTATAAAGAGTTTCAATGGAAGTATATGCAGACGAAGCACTTTGACGTTTACTTTTCGCAGGGCGGACAATATATAGGAGAGTTTGCTGCCGTTGTTGCAGAATCGTCTTTAGCTTCTCTTTCGAGAAATCTCGACTACCATATTTCCAATAGAATCCCTTTGGTAATTTTTAACTCTCATAATGAATTTCAGCAGAATAACATTCTCGATGATTATCTGCCGGAAGGTGTTGGAGGGGTAACCGAGCTTTTTAAGAATAGAGCTTTAGTTCCGTTTGAGGGTGATTATGAAAAATTCAGGCACGTTATCCATCATGAGCTTCTTCACGCTTTTATGAATGATATGTATTATGGAGGCTCGATACAAAACATTATATCAAAAAATATTTCGTTGAACTTCCCCCTTTGGTTTAACGAAGGGATGGCGGAAGTGCAGAGTCTTTACGGCTTAGATAAAAAAACTGATATGTTTATGCGGGATGCCGTAATTAATAATTACGTTCCTCCATTGGAATATATTAATGGTTACTTCTCATATAGGGGAGGGCAAAGTTTTTTTGCTTTCCTTGCGGATATTTACGGGGAAGAAAAAATCGGTGAATTGATGAATGCAATTAAAACTTATAGTGATGTTGAAGCGGGATTTCATGAAGTTTATAAATTGAGTATCAATGAGCTTTCCGAAAAATGGCTGAAGTATCTTAAAAAGATGTATTGGCCCGATATAGATATAAGAGAAGAGACCGATGACTTTTCAAAGAGAATTACAAATCATAAGTGGGACGGAGGATTTTATAATGTTTCGCCTGTGATTTCCCCAAAAGGAGACAGATTTGCTTTTATCTCTAACCGTGATGACAACTTTGATATTTTTATAGCTGATATTAATAACGGACATATAATTGATAAAATAGTTAAAGGTGAAACATCTGTCAATTTTGAAGAGCTTCATATTCTCACACCGGGGCTGACATGGTCTCCCGATGGAAGAAAAATTGCAGTGAGTGTAAAAGCAGGTTCAAAAGATGCAATTTTTATTATTGATACTGAAAGCGGAGATAAAGATGAATTACCGATTCAACTTGAGGGAATTTTTTATGTTACGTGGTCTCCTGTTAATAAAGACTTGATCGCATTTGTTGGCAATAACAGCAAGCAGTCGGATATCTATCTTTACAATTTGAAAACGAACAAATTAACACCGCTTACAAACGATGTATTCAGCGATGCAACCCCTACATGGAGCCACGATGGGCAGGAAATTTATTTTAATTCAGATAGGGGAAGCTATATAAATCCGTCATCTATTCCGGCAGATTTTAAAATGTCTAACTATGATTTTGACAGAAGCGATTTATATAAAATTAATATCAACTCAAGAGAAATTACCAGAGAATCGGATTCTAAAGATTATACAGAAAGCTACGTGATGTTCAGTCCTGACGGCAAAAAGAAACTGTTTGTCTCGGATAAAAATGGAATAAGCAATCTCTATGTATCTGAAGCAGATTCTACCGGCAAAATGGTAGAGCGTCCGATAACAAATTCTATTAATCCTATTGACCAGATTTCACTTTCACGCGATGGGAAAAAGCTTTTGTTTGTTGCCCTGAATGAGGGAGGCTATGATATTTTCTCTATTGATAATCCTTTAGATAAAACGCCGCTGAAAGAACTTCCTCTTACGGACTATATGATTAAGAGAAAGGAGTGGAGGGCAAAATTCGGCACTGACTTTACTGATAACAATGTGAATTACACCAAGCCAAGCGATACTGTTTCCACCGAAAAGAAAGAAACAATAACTATTGAAAATAAAGAGGAAGTTGTTCTAAAATCAGACACTCTGAAGTTGTATGGCGATGATATAAGTTTGAATCTTGTTTCTAAGAGAGATACATCGTATAAAAATTCCAGAGCAGCTTTGGATTCTGTTTACAGGTTTAATAAAAATTTTAACGTTTCAGATAATGTTAATGAAGACGGCTCGTACAAGGTTAAAAATTACAAGATAAATTTTACACCCGATCTTGTCTATGGAAATGCTAATTATTCCAGCTTTTACGGAGTTCAGGGAGTTGCTACAATTGCTTTAAGCGATATGATGGGAAGCCATAGAATTTATATTCAAACTTCTATGGTGGTTGATTTGAAGAATAGCGATTATGCTGTTGCTTATTATTATCTGCCGAAGCGAATTGACTACGGCGTTGAGCTTTTTCACACAGCCCGGTTCATTTTGTACACTTTTAATAACATTAACGGTTACAATGTTGATTCTCTTTTCCGTTACAGAACTTTCGGCGGTGATATCAGCGCGGCTTATCCATTCAATAAGTTCAAACGTGTTCAGGGAAGTCTTACAGTAATGGGCATATCAAGAGAAAATCTTGATAATGATAATGCTGTTTCTCAAAGTAAAACTCTCATCATTCCGTCATTAAGTTTTATTCACGATAATACCACATTCGGATATACTTCTCCTATAAAAGGCACCCGGTATAATATCACGGCATTTGCATCGCCTAAGCTCGGAAATGACGGACTTGGTTTTGCTTCACTAATCGGAGATTACAGAACTTATTTTAAGCTTGCCGATGATTACACATTTGTGTTCAGATTAGCGGGAGGTTATAGCGTCGGACCTAATCCACAGAGGTTCTACATAGGAGGAACTGATAACTGGCTTAACAGGGAATTTGAAAACAACACAATTCCTATTAACAGCATCGAAGATTATGCTTTTTCTACACCCGGGCTTCCTCTCAGAGGATATAATTACGACAAAATGTCGGGATCTAAATACGCGCTTACAAATCTTGAGCTGAGATTTCCTCTCTTTAGATATTTTATTCTGGGGGCCTTGCCGATAGGATTTGCAAATGTGGAAGGCGCGATGTTCCTGGATGCAGGTACGGCATGGAGCGATAATAACAGGCTTCAACTGTTTGAAAAAGTTGACGGCACTACAAGAACAAAGGACTTGCTAATGGGAACTGGTATGGGCGCGCGTGCTATTATGTTTGGAATTCCGCTTAAATTTGATGTAGCGTGGAGCTACGATTTAAGAAAATTCTCTCCACCGAAATATTATATTTCTCTAGGAGTAGATTTCTAATTGAGTATTTTTATCCGTTCCGCTAATTTATTTTTATAACTTACCGGAACGGATTTTTTATCTTATGATTCTCACAGTTAACCTTGTCTTTGCCGCTTTTCTTGCAGGGCTGCATTGGTATTTGCAGATTGTCCACTACCCGCTTTTTAGCTACATAGAAAAAAAACCTTTCATTGAGTATCACATAAATCATCTCAAAAGAAACATATTTATTCTATTTATTCCAATGCTTGCCGAGGGAGCATTTTCTATTCTGCTGGCATTTGATTACCCTTCGCTTTTAAATCCAATGATTCCCATTTTATGTTTATGTATATCTACAGGATTATGGCTTTACACTTTTTCCAATATTGCTCCTTTGCAGGATAAGCTTACAACGGACGGATTTGATAAGGAAGTGATAAAAAAATTGGAGGAGACAAACTGGATTAGGACTATAGGCTGGACTGTGAAAACAATTCTGTTGATATATTGTATGACTAAGGTTACATTTTTGGCTTAAAATAGCTGATTGCCTGTATTGATTTATTCTTGCAATTTGCTAAATTTGAATTTGGAAAAGGCTCCGTTAAAAAAATATTTTTAGGATACAAATTTTGAAGAATTGACTTGGGAGAAATATTCTAAATATTTAGCTGAAAGAATAATAAATTTAGGAGAATGGGAAGATGTTCTTTGGCTGAACGAAAGAATGTCGGATGACGAGATAGTTTCCCTCGTAAATTCCAGCCGTGAAATTAACCGCAAAACTAAAAATTACTGGAACACAAGATTAACATAGATGCTGAAGCTTAATGCAATTTTAAGCATCAATAAAATTTTCTTTATTGATGCTAATTTTTGTTTCTATAAAAAGATTCAATTTCTTCAAAAGGCATTTTTATAACTTTTGCATACTCCTCATTGCTCATTTTTACTGTTTCAGGTAATTCCTTTAATTCCGGCACTTTGTGAGTTAAATTTTCAATTTCATATTCCGGGTTAATTTGGTTTCTAAAAACTGTGCAGTATCCATTTATGAACCCCTTTTTATTGTGATATAAATCCATTCTATATTTCTTTATAAAATGAAGTTGTAAATTAGCTTCTGCAATAAGGCTTTTTTTCTCATTTTCAGTAGCATAATATACTGATGTTTCATCCAAATTAATTTTAATAATTTCATCTGCTTTTTCGCCGCTAAGTAATTCAGGGATGTTCTCTGTATCATAAATAATATTATTTTTTCCTCCATTCCTTACCGCATAGAAATACCTATAATTATCTTTGCAAAAATAAAAATACAAATCTTCTTTCGCTTCGTTTAAATTAAATATTGTTGCTCTCTTTTTTTTCATATTATAGTAATGTCTGCTTTGAGCAGATTTAAGTTTTCCTTTTCCAAAGTAGATAATTCTACCTCGCAAAAAATGTAAATAGATTACATTTTCATTTGAATCTATTTTCTTGTAATCGTTTAGATTACAGGCGTATTTCCATTCCAATTTTATTATACTCATATTAATTGAAAGCAAGTATTAATTTAATAAAAAGGTAAACAATTTACCAAAGAATTTCTATTGGATTCGCTGCCAAGAAAAATTATTAATTGTTAGACATACATTATGCTAACCACACGACGTTTTTTTATCAATTTAAAATTAACTGTACCCTGCTTTTGGTGGGACAAGAACAGCGCAAAATCTTAAGAATCTCTCTAAAGTTGGGCATGAAGTTCACCATCGTGCTCCGTGTGTTTGTAGAGACGCAATATATTGCGTCTCTACGTTAACAGATTCGATAATATTTGCCCCGTTAGAAATCCACTGTACGTTCAGATTATCATTTTCAGGTAAAATTTTTGTCTGGTAGTGCATTCATTATTAATTGTCAAAATATTGCATTATAAATAAGAAATATTATATTTACTTTCCTAAATACATCAAATTTACTAAAGGATTAAACGATGTCAGAAGACATATTAGAAAAAACTAACAGGGCTAATAAAATCAAGAAAGAAGTTGATTCCGTTACTGTAAGATTTGCGGGCGACTCGGGTGATGGAATGCAGATAACCGGAAGCCAATTTACAGATACAACGGCAATTTTCGGAAATGACCTCGGTACATTGCCGGACTTTCCCGCTGAAATACGCGCTCCCGCCGGAACACTCTATGGAGTAAGCGGCTTTCAGTTACAATTTTCCAATAAAGATATTTTCACTCCCGGTGATGAAGCGGATGTTTTGATTGCAATGAATCCTGCTGCGCTGAAAGTAAATCTGAAGGATTTAAAAAAGGGCGGAATAATTATTGCTAATGTTGATTCGTTCGAGAAAAAGAATCTTGAACTTGCCGGATATGCTTCAAATCCATTGGAAGACCAGACACTTGAAGGATATTATGTCTATAAAGTCAATATAACAAAATCAACTCTTGAAATTTTAAAAGACCTTCCTCTTGGCACGAAGACTGCAAATAAATGCAAAAACTTTTATGCGCTTGGTTTAATGTACTGGCTTTTTGACAGACCAATGGATATTACTTTAGGTTGGATTAAAGAAAAATTTGCAAAGACACCTGAGCTTGTCGAGGCAAATACACGAGCGCTTAACGCCGGATACAATTTCGGTGAAACAGCAGAAATGTTTGGGGAAAGATACGAAGTAAAACCTGCTAAGCTTCCTGAAGGAACTTACAGAAATATTATGGGTAATGAAGCGCTTTCTATAGGTCTAATTTGCGCCGCTCAAAGCTCTGGTTTGAAGATGTTTCTTGGCAGTTATCCTATTACACCGGCATCGGATATTTTACATAATTTATCGAGACAAAAAAAATACGGAGTTATCACTTTTCAGGCTGAAGATGAAATTGCTGCAATTACATCGGCTATTGGCGCGTCTTTCGCAGGAGCATTAGGTGTAACAACTACCAGCGGTCCCGGGATGGCATTAAAGACTGAAGCAATTGGTCTTGCAGTAATGACAGAGCTTCCGTTAGTAATTGTAAATATTCAGAGAGGCGGACCTTCAACAGGACTTCCAACTAAGACAGAGCAGGCAGATTTATTGCAGGCAGTTTACGGAAGAAACGGAGAATGCCCTGTTGCAGTTATCGCAGCGGCAACACCTGCCGATTGTTTTGATATGGCTTATGAAGCTGTGCGCCTTGCTATAAAATTTATGACTCCGGTTATTTTGCTATCAGACGGCTACCTTGCAAATGGTTCAGAGCCGTGGAAGGTAAGACATTACAACGAGCTGCCGAAAATTAATGTTAAGTTTAGAACGGAACCGGAAGGCTTTGCTCCTTACCTCCGCGATGAAAACTTAGCGCGCCCTTGGGCAAAGCCGGGAACACCGGGGCTTGAACACAGAATAGGCGGTATTGAAAAACAAAACATAACAGGTAATGTAAACTATGAGCCGGAAAATCACGAACTGATGGTAAAGCTTCGCGCCCAGAAGGTGAAAAATATTGAGAATGATATACCTGACCTTGAAATTGAAGGCGAAAAATCAGGCAAGCTGCTTGTTTTGGGATGGGGAAGCACATATGGCTCAATAACTGCGGCGATTGAAAATCAAGTTGCAAAAGGAAACAAAGTTTCTCATGCTCACTTGAGGTATTTAAACCCGTTACCGAAGAATACAGAAAATGTTCTCAGGTCGTTTGAAAAAGTTCTTATTCCTGAAATGAATCTTGGGCAGCTTTCTAAAATAATTAAGACCGAATTTTTAATTGATGTGGTACAATTGAACAAAGTAAAAGGCTCGCCGTTCAAAGCGAAAGAAATTGAAGCGAAAATTGAAGAAATTTTAAAAGGGTAAAATGGAAACGACAAAATCAAACACTGATATTACCGATAAAGTAATTTATACTGCAAAGGATTTCGCATCAGACCAGGATATTAGATGGTGTCCGGGGTGCGGCGATTATTCTATTCTCGCGCAGGTGCAGAGAACTCTTCCTTCTCTTGGAATATCTAAAGAGAAACTTGTGTTCATAGCAGGTATTGGCTGCTCAAGCAGATTTCCTTATTATATGAGCACTTACGGTTTTCATACAATTCATGGAAGAGCTACGGCTATCGCATCGGGTGTAAAAATCGCAAACCCAGATTTGTCCGTTTGGATAACTGCGGGCGACGGCGACCTTATGAGTATCGGCGGAAATCACTTTATGCACCTATTGAGAAGAAACCTCGATGTAAATCTTTTGATGTTCAATAATAGAATTTACGGATTAACAAAAGGGCAGTACTCACCGACATCGGAAAAAAATAAAATTACTAAATCCAGTCCTATAGGTTCTCCTGATTATCCTTTTAATCCGACAAGCCTTGCTCTCGGAGCTAACGGTACTTTTATAGCGCGCTCTATGGATAGAGACCCAAAGCATTTGCAGGAAATGATTTCGCGCGCAGCTAAACACCACGGAACATCATTTTTGGAAGTTTTGCAGAACTGTAACATATATAATGACGGCGCATTCTTTTTATACACCGAAAAAGAGACTAAAGAAGATAATGTTGTTTACCTTGAAAACGGTAAACCGTTAATTTATGGTAAGAATAAAGATAAGGGAATTAAGCTTGACGGATTCAAACCTGTCGTTGTTGATTTGAATGATGGAGTTCATTCTGCAAATGATTTACTTATCCACGATGAGACATCAAGGGAGCTTGCATTTATTCTCAGCAGCTTCGTTGAACATCCTGAACTCCCCATGCCGGTTGGTGTATTTCTAGAGATTCCAAGAAATACATATGAAGAAACAATTGCAGAGCAATTTGAACATGTATATGATAAAAATGGCAAAGGTGATATTGATGAACTGCTAAAGGGCAAATCTACTTGGGAAATAAAATAAAATTTATACCAAGATAAATTCTAAAAGCCGGATTTATTCCGGCTTTTTTGTTTAAACAGGTTATCACTTAGCTCTTGCCTTTGAAGTAAGTATCACCTATATTTATTTACCTTAAATAATTAAGGTAAATAAATATAGCGAAAATGGAAACTTTACCTTTTCTTCTCCAACCGCCGGAAAAGCTCAGCCCCAATTCTTTCCCTTTCAAATACCAAAGCGTAAGAAACAAACTCCGGTTTGTTATCAAAGAACACCATGCCACGAGAGCGCATTATGATTTCCGGCTTGAGATAACCGCTGCACTGAAAAGCTGGGTAATTGAAAAGGAAGGTCCGTCTATGCAGGCAGGGGAGCAAAGGGTTGTTCGTATGGTTGGCGACCATAACCCTGATTTCATATTCAGAGAAGGTATCATCCCCAAAGGGCAGTATGGAGCTGGAGAAATGATAGTATGGGATAAGGGGCTATATTTCCCTATTGGCGGCGGGAAATCAAAACGGGAGGACAGGCTTATTCTGGAGGCAATGCTAAAAATAGGGGAAATTCGCATTTTTTTAATGGGGCATAAGCTAAAGGGAGAGTTCAAGCTGAAAAAAGCGTATTTCGATGCTGTTTCGTGGCTTTTGGGGAAGGAGAATGACCATTACTGCACAGATGATGATATGACCAAACTAAACCGGTCAGTTTTGACCGGAAAGACCATTTTTGAGTGAAGGGATTTTAAAAATAGGCAAAACAGCACTAATTTAGAGCTATTTGAGCCATGAGGTTTTGCAAGCTTAAATTGCTGATTTTTTATAGGGCAAAACTTACGCCCCCTCGTAAGTTTTGGGGTAAATATTTGTTTTAACAGATTTATAAAATCCAATACAAAACTGTAAATGCCATATAAACATTAGTTTATTGTATTCTAATGCCGAATTCTAACTTCCAAACTCTTTAAAATCAACCATTTACCCCTTTCGCTTCCGATAACCCTTACTCAGTTTCCCTGTAAATATTTCAGATAATCATAAACTGCATTCATAGCCGGGTCAATATTATTTTTATAATCTGAAAAACTCAGCGGTGTATATATATTGGGAAAAACCCATTTTCTTTTATCGTTTGAAAACGCCTTCTGCCAGTAGAGGCTTGATGCGCTTACTCTAAATCCTGAGTAAGGCAGGTCAATAAAATTTATTTCACCTACGAAATTCGGCTTCGAGCCGGTCGGCTCACCGATGAAAATAGTCTGTGTGTTGTTTTCCAAATCGCCGACTAAATTCATTGCCGCTGAAAAAGTATTGCGCCCGATTATCGTAAATATCTTTCCACTCTTCGTAAGCTTTTCCCGTTTGATTAAATTATTTACGAGATGTTTATTGAGCTGGTTATTTCCGCCGCTGTTTAAACGCAAATCAATAATAATTCCTTCTACATTATTTGAATCTATGTATCTGAAAGCCCTCTCGTAAAAATCTTTAAGTTTTTCATCCTTTGCATTTTGAATTCCGTTTACCTGCATATACAAAAAATTTATATCTTTCAGATGCTCGAACGAAAACATCTCATACTGTTTTCTTAAATACAGCGGAAGCTCATTCGGTGATTTCTCATTGGCAAAAACGTAATTCGGGGGAGGCTGCGAGTGTCCGACCGGTGCTACATCCTGCGTAACTTTTATTTCAGCGTTTATCTTTTTTCCGTTTCCGTCTTCAAGCTCAAGCTTTAGAAGGTTTTTTGAATCGTTGATGTCTAATCCGTATAGAGCATAACTGTATGTAAGATAGCGGGGTGTCTGCCAGTCAATTCCAAGTTCGTTATCGCGCGGTATTATCTCTGCAATCTTTTTCAACGCATCTTCTGTTTTCATCTTTCCTATTTTTGTTACCTTCATTCCGGCGTATTGCGAATACTCCGGCGAAATGCCTTTTATATACAAGCCGTCTTTGAATTTATAAAACTGTATATGATAGACTGAATATTTATAATCGGGATTTTGTGAGGGGAATAAAATCGTATGTCCGTCGCCTACGCTTGCGATTATTTTTGCGATACCGGTCATTATATGTTCATCATCCATAGCATCAACTTTCTCCAGAAGATTTGAAAATTCATTTTCCCATTGTTCTTTGCTCAACACCTCAAAAACATTATAGTGCGTCTCTTCCATCCGCTTCTTCAGATAAGCTATATCTGATTTCCATCTTTCAGTTCTTTCACCTTTTGAATATTTATCCGGTGTAACCATTTCCTTGAATTTTTCATGGTTTCTTATTTTATCAAAGTCCTTATCCTTCTTTATTGCGTCCTCAAGGTTTCTATATTTATAACTCGCTGCAATACTAAGCCACTTAACGGCGTTATCGGCATCTCCCATCAGCGCGTAACAGCATGCTGTATTGTATGAACATACATCCACTAAATATCCGGTCTCAAGAGTTTTTTTGTATGCCTCTATAGATTCTTTATAGTTCTTATTGTTGTAATATGCTTCAGCAAGAGCATTGAGAAACTCGCCGTTGTATTTGTCTTTTTCAATGAGGGATTTGTAAGCCTCGATTGCCTTAGCCCATTCTTGTTTTTTCGTGTATGTGCGAGCAAGCTGAACCGAAGCAGCATCTGTCTGCGCATTGGATAGGGAAGTGAGAGAAAGTATTATTGCAGTAATGAAAAGTATTAGTTTATTCATAAGCATTAAGTTTAAATTTTTTTGAACGCAATTTTGCCATAAGCAGAACGAGGGTATTGGTTTAGACGGAGTGAATGCTTAAAAGGTTTTTACTCATAATTGACATTTTACTTGTTATTATTCTGCCTTTTATATAACTTTCATCAAACAAATTTCTCTCTTATGAAACTTACAGGCACATTATTGCTTTTAGTTTCCCTCATTATGTTTTCCTCATGCAGCAAACAAGCTGATACAATTGTTTCACCGGAACCTTTAAGCCAAAAATCCGTTTTTGTTGACCCGGTTTCGGGCAAAGATAACAATAACGGGCGGGAGATTTCCTCTCCATATAAAACCCTTAAAAAGGCAGCAGCTTCTGCAGTAAACGGAGACACAATCTTTATGAAAGGCGGAACGTACACCGCATTCAAAGATGAAATGGTAAAAACTTCTACCGAGCTTGCCTACATTGTTATCAAGCCGTATCCTAACCAGTCAGTCATTTTAGACGGAACGGGCGCAAGCTTTACCGATGGTGAGGCTATACTCACGATTAAAAACTCTTCCTATGTTGAAATTTCAGGTTTTGAAATCCGTAATAATCTTAGCGGAGCAGGGATAAATGTCCTGAGCGAAAATAAGTACTGCGATAACATCCGTATCAGCAATTGTATTATTCACGATACGAAGGCATCGGGAATTTACGCAGGCTCATCTAACTTATCCGTTACCGGATGCGAGATTTATAATACATGCCTGAACAATCAGAACCGCGCCTTGGGCGATAACGGAGCATGGCATGCAGCTATAGAATATTATTTTAAATATAATTATTCTATTTACAGCGGAGAGTTTGTATGGCAATACGGAACAATTTCCAACAATAAAATTCATAATAACTGGGGCGAAGGATTAAAAACCACAAGACTTTCCGAATGCAAAATAACGGATAATAAAATTTATAATAACTACAGCACGGCAATTTTGCTGGATAATACCAAAAATGTATTGGTGTACAATAATTATATTTATACTACAAACGATGATTATAACAGAATGACTTCCGGCTATAGCAGACCTATGGAAGGGCTGGCTTTCTCCTATGGAAAAAATGATTTTATGGCAAATCCTATTCCCGAAAATATTGCAGTTTACAACAATCTTTTTGTGCGCACAAGCGCTCCTTTCAGATGGAAATGCGATGCGGCAAACGTCATTCATTACAATTCTTACAGGAATATAAAAATTGCATTCAACACAACCTATAATACAATAGGCAGAGAAACTTTTGCCTTGGATGAAGCCCTCTCAGGCAGAGATATTCCTTATGGCAACGAGTTCAAAAACAACATCATATACAAGCCCGTTTATAATTCAGTGCCGCAGAATTATTTCACATCAAGCGCAGATTATCAGCAGTACTGGGCAATTTCAAATAACTGTTTTGCATCGGGAGATATTCCTGCTTTCGTTTCAAAGAATAACATTCAAGGAAATCCGTCCTTTTCAAATCCGTCCTTAAATTCGCCTGAAGGATTTAAAATTGCTTCTGGCTCTATCTGCTATGCATCAGGAGAAATGATAGCAAGCATTGAGAAAGATTATTTTTTAAATCTGCGCTCGCCGAATCCTTCTATTGGATTTTTTGAGCTGACGAGATAAACAGCAGATAGTAAAATAGTCAAATGGTGAAATGGCTTTCTTTCGCCATTTGGCTGTTTCTTTTTAAACGCCCACAATCAACATAAAAAATACTTTTGTCTCACTTAAAATTTTTAATTCCTGTTTTATTATTTCTCATCGTATTTTCTTCCTGCCAAAGCAGTAAAGAAATCATCCGCGAAGAATTACCTTCCGCATGCACGGATGAGCTTTTTCTCACGCTTCAAAAGAGAGATTCATCCACTTACACAGAATTCGAAAAAACTTATTTCATCAAGAAGCAGACGGAATGCCGCGATGCGCTTATCAAAGCCGCAGATAAAAAAGAGCATGATAGGAAGCAGCAAACGGGCGAGAAAATTGTGGAGTATGTCTTAATAGCGGGCGCAATTTTTGGCGCGCTGGTTTTAGTAATTGTATTGGGTGGGCTTGGGAAGCAGTAGCTCAAATTTAAATTTTTCCATAAATTTCTTTTGGGTTAATATATAAAGCACTGCAAATAAATAATATGTAAATTAAGTTGTTTGTTATTATGTTACCGTCATATTACCCTCGTTACGAAGCTGGAGCCTCGCTAAAGCGGGATTTGACAACTTCGTAACGAGAACCGGAGACTACCAGTGCCCCTAATTCCGCAGAAAGCCCACCATTCCTTACCTTGACTTTTTTGCGTATTATGACTAATTTGTAGTTTGCCCAAAAAAGCATCAATTTTTTAGTTAAACGCGATAATTTTTCACGATAATGGCATTACGTAAATTAAAACCGACTACACCTGCGACGAGATATTACAGTATTTCTTCATTTGAGGAAATCACTAAATCAACTCCTGAGAAGTCTCTTTTAGCCCCTTTAAAGAAATCAGGCGGAAGAAACAACTTAGGGCGTGTAACATCAAGATTCAGAGGCGGCGGTCACAAAAGAATGTACAGAATAATTGACTTCAAGAGAACCGTAAATGGTACTTCTGAAGTTATTGCGATTGAATACGACCCGAACAGAACAGCAAGAATAGCATTAATAAAGAACGAAGACGGCTCAAAAGCATATATATTATCACCCGACGGACTGAAAGTCGGCGATAAAATCGAATCATCATCCGATGCAGACCCGAAGATGGGCAACACAATGCCTGTTGTAAATATTCCGCTCGGTTCATTTATCCACAATATAGAGTTGAAGCCCGGAAAAGGCGCTCAGCTTGTCAGAAGCGCAGGAACTTCAGCGCAGGTTATCTCAAAAGACGAAAAATACACACAGATAAAATTACCATCAGGCGAAGTAAGATTGATAAAGAACGAATGTAAGGCAACTATCGGTACTGTAAGCAACCCGGAGCATTTGAACATCAGCTACGGTAAAGCAGGAAGAAAAAGATGGATGGGAAGAAGACCTCACGTAAGAGGTGTTGCGATGAACCCTGTTGACCACCCGATGGGCGGCGGTGAAGGTAAGACTTCAGGCGGCGGACATCCGGTATCTCCATGGGGCTTGCCTGCAAAAGGATACAAGACAAGAAAAAAGAAAAATCCTAATAACAAATTCATAGTTAAGAAAAGAAAGTAATTTATAAATGTCAAGGTCACTAAAAAAAGGTCCGTTTATTGATTTTAATCTCGCTGATAAAGTTGAGAAATTGAATCAGTCAAATCAGAAGAAGGTTGTAAAGACCTGGGCGAGAGCATGCACAATCTCTCCTGACTTTATCGGTCATACTTTTGCGGTGCATAACGGAAATAAGTTCATTCCGGTATATGTAACTGAAAACATGGTTGGTCATAAGCTCGGCGAGTTTTCTCATACGAGAACATTCAGAGCGCATTCAGGTCAGAAAAAAGATGAAAAGGGAGGCAGATAAAAATGGAAGCAAGAGCAATTAAAAGATATATCGGTTCCTCACCAAGAAAAATGAGATTGGTTGTTGATTTAGTAAGGGGAAAGAATGTGGAAGAAGCGAACTCGATTTTGCAATATTCGAAGAAACATGCTGCTAAAGTTGTTGAGGCAACTCTTAACTCCGCATACTCAAACTTAGTTAATAAGCTTGATGCGGGAAGAGTAAGCAAGAATGAAGTTAAGGTAAAAGGGGCTTATGTAAATGAAGGTCCGAGAATGAAAAGAATTTTACCGGCTCCTCAGGGAAGAGCATACAGAATTCAAAAGCGTTCTGCTCATCTCACATTAGTCGTCGAAGAAATAAAATAATAACCTTTAGCGTTAATTGGACCGGTTCACCAGCGTTCACAGTGACGTTAAAAATAATAGAGTTTAAAAATAGGTAGTAAATTGCAGTAAAAAGCGTATTGGCAGATTGTGTTTGCGCGCTTTGAGTTTTTATGTTCTCCTCGTTGCGGCGCTCCAGCGTCGAAACGGAGTTCCAACGCAGGAGCGTTGGAGCTAGAAAAGAGGGGCAGTAAGAAGTAAAATTTTAAAAAATTAAATTTTCATAGGAGTAAAATTGGGTCAGAAGACACATCCGGTAGGTTTCAGGCTTGGAGTCATCAATACATGGGATTCAAACTGGTATGATGAAAAAGGCACATTTGCCGCCAAGTTGAAAGAGGATTCGGTTATCCGTAACTATCTTAAGAAGAGACTTGAAAAGGCTGGCATTGCAAATATTGCCATTGAAAGAACCCTGAAGAAAATCACTCTTAATATTCACACTTCGCGTCCGGGATTCGTTATCGGTAAAAGCGGTAAGGAAATCACCCAGCTTGAGAGTGAAATTAAGAAGATTACCAATAAAGACGTTAAGATTAACGTTGTGGAAATCAAAAAGCCCGAACTGAGCGCTATGCTTGTTGCAGAAAATATTGCTCAGCAGCTGGCTAACAGAGTTTCTTTCAGAAGAGCAATGAAGGGTGCAATTACTTCTACTATGAGAATGGGTGCGGAAGGCATTAAGGTTATGTGCGGCGGACGTTTAGGCGGAGCTGAAATTGCAAGAACAGAACAATATAAAGAGGGTAGAATTCCGCTTCAGACATTAAGGGCAGATATAGATTACGCATCGGTTACTTCGCACACAATTTACGGAGCTATCGGCGTAAAAGTTTGGATTTGCAAAGGCGAAAAGCTTACAAAAAACGTTAATCAGAATTAATTCAGAATTAATTATACTTATAATACACAGGAGATTTTAATATGTTAATGCCAAAAAGAGTTAAGTTCAGAAAAGCGCACAGAGGTAACAGGCGCGGTATGGCAGGCAGAGGCAATCAGGTTGCTTTCGGGCAGTACGGATTGAAGAGCTTAGATGCAATCTGGATTACGGACAGACAAATAGAAGCGGCTAGAATTGCAATGACAAGGCATATGAAGAGAGATGGAAAAGTATGGATAAGAATATTCCCGGATAAACCTGTAACAAAGAAGCCCGCAGAAACCCGTATGGGTAAGGGTAAAGGCGCTCCTGAGTTTTGGGTAGCAGTTGTTCAGCCGGGCAAGATAATGTTTGAAATCGGCGGCGTATCAAGACAGGTAGCCGAAGAAGCATTGAGACTTGCTGCTCACAAGCTTCCGAATAAAACAAAGTTCGTAGAAAGAATAGACTAATAGTCTTACAAGAAAGTTTCACAGGAAAGTTTAATAAACACTAACATGAAAACATACCAGTTAAGAGATTTAAAGGATAAGGATTTGCAGATTACATTGAAGGACAATGTAGATGCGCTGGAGAATTACAGATTTCAGCACGCAACAGGACAGCTTGAAAACTACAAGGCAATGGCTAATGCAAAGAAGACTATTGCTAAAGTAAAGACTCTTTTAAGAGAAAGAGAATTAAACATTAACACTAAAAAGAAGAAATAATAAAGTATGAGCGAAGAAGTAAAAACAACTGCGGAAGCTCCTAAAAGAGGTTCAAGAAAAACAAGAATCGGAAAAGTTGTAAGCAACAGGGCAGATAAGACTATTACAGTTGCATTTGAGATTAAGGTAAAGCATCCGATATACAAAAAGTTCTTTAAGAAGACAACTAAGTTTACCGCTCATGATGAAAAGAACGAGTGTTCAATAGGTGATACAGTGAAGATTATGGAAACAAGACCTCTTTCAAAAATGAAGAGATGGAGACTTGTTGAGATAGTCGAGAAGGTGAAATAAATTTTTAATCTGAAAATTTTACTACAATGATACAAGAAGAAACAAATTTAGTTGTTGCCGATAACTCAGGCGCGAAAAGCGTAAGATGTATCAGAGTTCTTGGCGGTTCCGATAGAAGATATGCCGGTGTTGGCGATATAGTAGTTGTATCGGTAAAGTCTGCTATTCCGGGCGGCACAGTAAAGAAGGGCGAAGTTTCCAGAGCTGTGATAGTAAGAACTGCAAAAGAAACCAGAAGACCTGACGGCTCATTCATTAAGTTCGATGAAAATGCAGCAGTGCTTATCAATAACAACAACGAGCCTAAAGGTACACGTATCTTCGGACCTGTTGCAAGAGAGCTGAGAGATAAGTCATTCATGAAAATTATTTCATTAGCTCCTGAAGTAATTTAACTAAAGTTTTTAAATCAAAAAATTTATGGCTATTAAGACAAGATTAAAGAAAAACGATATGGTGAAAGTCATCTCCGGCAACAGCAGGGGAACGACAGGAAAGATTTTATTTGTTGACAGAGAAAAAGGAAGAGTGATAGTTGAAGGAGTGAATATCATTCACAGGCATACAAAACCTTCGCAGAAAAGTCCGCAGGGCGGAATAGTAAGAAGAGAAGCTCCGATAAATATATCAAATGTGATGTTAATGGACCCGAAGGCGGGCGAGCCGACAAGAATCGGTTCTGAAGTGATTAAAGATGAGAAAACAGGTAAGGTAAGAAGAATGAGAAAAGGCATTAAATCAGGAGAAATAATAATCAGTTAAAAACAATGGCAAAGACAAAACAAGATAGAAAAAAAGACGAAGCGGCGAATAAAAAAGCCAAAGGCGGAGAGCAGAGCAAGAAAGCTGACGAGAATTTTGTAGAGGAAAAAGTGCCTATTCGATTGAAAACGGCATACAACGAAAAAGTTGTACCTGAGCTTGTGAAAAAATTCAGCTACAAGAATAAAATGCAGGCTCCTAAGCTCGAAAAAATCTGCTTAAATATGGGTGTTGGTGATGCGGTGAGCGATTCAAAACTGATTGATGTTGCAGTTAGAGATATGGAAGCAATCGTCGGTCAGAAGCCGTCAGTCGTGAAAGCAAGAAAATCCGTTTCTAACTTCAAGCTGAGAGAAGGAATGAATATCGGTGTGAGAGTTACTTTAAGAAACGCAAGAATGTATGAGTTCTTAGACAGATTCATAAATATTGCAGTGCCGAGAATAAGAGATTTCAAAGGACTTGGCGACAGAAGCTTCGACGGAAGAGGAAACTATTCCATCGGAATTAAAGAGCAGGTTATTTTCCCTGAAATCAACGTAGATAATATTACAAAGGTGTTAGGTATGGATATTACATTCGTAACATCTGCAAAAACTGATGAAGAAGCATACGCATTATTGAAAGAAATGGGTCTTCCGTTTGTAAACAGAAAAGCATCTTAAATCAACAGATAAAAGTTTAAAAACAATTTATGGCAAGAAAAGCATTAATTGCAAAGCAAAAAAGAAGAGAAGAAACAGTTGCTAAGTACGCAGCCAAAAGAAAAGAGCTGAAGGAAAAAGGCGACTATGCAGCGCTTGCAAAGCTCCCCAGAGACAGCAGCGCGACAAGACTTCACAACAGATGCAGCGTTACCGGAAGAAGCAGAGCTTTTTACAGAAAGTTCGGTGTATCAAGATTGGTATTGAGAGAGCTTGCGCTTCAGGGGAAAATCCCGGGAGTTACAAAGGCAAGCTGGTAACACTTTAAAATTTTAAAAATTTTTCGTAAGAGTAATACAGGAGAATTAATATGGCAATGTCTGACCCAATAGCAGACTATCTAACAAGAGTAAGAAACGCTATTAAAGCGAGAAAAAGAACGGTAGATATTCCGGCTTCTAAATTCAAGAAGGCGATTTCGGATATTCTAAAAAATTCTTATCTCATCAATGACTATAATGTCAGCGACGCTGCGAATAAAAATGTTCTTACTATTCAGTTGAAATATGCTGACGGAGAAAGTGTGATTCAAGGATTGAGAAGAATTTCAAAGCCCGGTATCAGAAAATACGTAAGTGCAGAAAATCTGCCAAGAGTAAGAAACGGTCTCGGTATTGCTATTATTTCAACCTCAAAAGGTTTGATGACTGATAAGAAGGCAAGAGAATTGAAAGTCGGCGGCGAAGTAGTTTGCGAAATTTGGTAATCTTTAAAGTTTAAAAAGAAAAATTTTCATGAGCAGAATAGGAAAAAAACCGGTAGTAATAGCAAACGGAGTAAAGATAAATCACTCTGATAATAAATTGGAAGTTACCGGTCCAAAGGGAAGTCTTTCACTGGAAGTAACCGGCGATATTTCGGTTGCTGTAGAAAACAATGAAGTTACTTTCACAAGAAAAGATAATGTTGCAAAAAACAGAGCGCTGCACGGATTGTACAGAGCGCTTCTCCAGAATATGGTTACAGGCGTAACTGACGGATTCACAAAGAAGCTTGACTTAGTCGGTATCGGTTACAGAGCAGAGTTAAAGGGCAATACCCTTGTCATGATGCTCGGTTTTTCGCATCCGATTGTATTTAATGCTCCCGACGGAATCAAGATTGAGCTTCCGACTGCCACTTCAGTTGTAATCTCAGGGGTAGATAAGCAGTTAGTAGGGCAGGTAGCGGCGAAAATCAGGTCATTCAGGCTGCCGGAACCTTATAAAGGAAAAGGAATTAAATACGATAACGAAGTAATAAGAAGAAAAGCAGGAAAGACTGCATCTAAATAATTAAAAAGTTTTAACAGCTAATAAATATGAATACTCAGGCAGCAGCTAAAAAAAGAAGAATAAGAATAAAGAGACAGATTAGGAAGAAAGTTTCCGGGACTGCGGAAACACCGAGACTTGTTGTTTACAGAAGCTTAAATGGAATTTCGGCTCAGCTTATAAACGATTTAACCGGAACAACGATTACTTCGGTTTCTTCAAAAGGAAAAGATTCGGCAGCAAAGCTAAAAGATGTAAAAGGTAAGACAGGAAAAAGCAAAGAAATGGGAAAAGCGCTCGCTGAAGCTGCAAAAAGCAAAAATATCACAAAAGTAGTATTTGACAGAAACGGCTATTTGTATCATGGTCGTGTAAAAGCATTTGCCGAAGGAGCCCGCGAAGGGGGTTTAATTTTTTAATTAATTTTTGTATTTTTAAAGGATTAAGAAAAATACAAAAACCTCTCGGGTCGTCTAATGGCAGGACAGCGCCCTTTGGAGGCGTACGTGGAGGTTCGACTCCTCCCCTGAGAACAAATTGATAACGAGAACTAAGAATTTTTAATATTCAAATTTTTAATGGCAAAACAGAAAAAACAATATAAAGCAGGTGAATCCGAACTAAAGGAAAAGTTAGTTAATATCGGAAGAGTTGCTAAGGTTGTAAAGGGCGGAAGAAGATTTAGTTTTTCTGCTGTTACGGTTGTTGGTGACGGAAAAGGGACAGTCGGTATTGGTCTTGGAAAAGCGAACGAAGTAACTGACTCGATAAAAAAGAGTGTTGAAGACGCAAGAAAAAATGTTGTCAACGTTCCAATCAGCAGAGGCACAATTCCCCATGATATAATCGGAAAGTACGGAGCTGCAAAAGTATTGTTGAAACCTGCTGCTCCCGGAACGGGAATTATCGCAGGCGGCGGCGTAAGAGCGGTGCTTGAGTCAGCCGGTGTTCAGGATGTTTTGACAAAGCTTCTCGGCTCATCAAATCCGCACAATGTTGTAAAAGCTACAATGAATGCGCTTGTATCTTTGAAAGATGCAAAAGCAGTTGCCGAAATGAGAGGCATTACATTAGGCGAACTTTTTGCTAACTAAAACGTAAAATATAGGGATGTCAAGTTTAAAAATAACACAGGTAAAAAGCACGATAGACAGAATCGAAAACCAGAAGAGAACGATGGAAGCATTAGGGCTCGGGAAAATAAACAGAAGCGTAATTAAAAACGATACTCCGCAGATAAGAGGCATGATTTCAAAAGTCAGCCATCTAGTAAAAGTGGAAGAAGTAAAATAATTTTATAAAGAGTTTTAGTTCCACGTTGACGGAACTAAAAATAGAAATAATGCTATCCTCCCTGTTTAGAGGAATAAAAATCGAAAGGAGAAAAAATGTCAACTTTTAAAAAAATTTCTTTACTTTTTGTTATGTTGTTCTTTGTAGCTTCAGCATCATTCGGTCAAGCTAACAAAGGTTGGGACGGAACCAGACCTGAAGTTTGGAAGGGTTCAAGAGCAATGGTATTTATGTACACCCCATTCCAATCAAACTTAGGTTCAGTTAACGCTGGTACAGCTTCATTGTATCAAGATTCAATGAATGCCGGTTCACAAAACTTAGCTGGTATTGGTGTTCAGTTTTTCTTATCACCGAACTGGTCATTAACCGGTGGTTTAAACTTCGGTACTACAAGCACTGAAGCAACATACACAGGCGGTACAAGAAAAAATACCGGAACAACTCTTGGTCTTGCTGTAGATTTTGATTACCACATGCCTTCAATGTACAGCATTTCACCTTATGTTGGTTTAAATGCAAGCTTTGCAATGTTAAATGCAAAACAAACCACCACACCAACATCAGGAACAGTTTCAACTGTTGAAACAAAGGGAACCGGTTTTGGCGCAGGCTTAAACATGGGATTTGACTGGTATTTCACACCTGGTATGTCTTTAGGTGGAAAATACACTTTAGGTTTCCAAAGCAATTCTGCACCGGAAGCTACAGTTACAACAACAACTACTACAACAGTAAAAGGACCAACATCATCAATGATTGGTACCGGTATTATGAGTGTAATGTTAAAAGTACACTTCTAATAAATAAAGTAATTCGTTACATAAAATTCCTCCGTGATGAAGAATCATGGAGGAATTTTTTTGATTTTATACAGCAAATAATTCTCGAAAAATTCAATCATACTAAATTCGCAAATTAATGGATATTCTAAGCAACTTAAAATACGCTGAAGGTTCAAGAAAAAAAAGAAAGAGGGTCGGAAGAGGACAGGGTTCAGGTCACGGCGGCACTTCTACAAAAGGACATAAAGGACAAATGTCCCGTTCGGGAGCTAATCACAGAGATTGGTTCGAGGGCGGACAAATGCCGTTAATAAGAAGAGTTCCCAAAAGAGGGTTCAAGAATCATAACAGAACTGAATATTTAACAATAAATTTAGGTGAATTACAAAAGCATATAGATAAAGGAAATTTATCTGATAAAATTGACCTTGCTTTATTGTTAGAAAACAGAGTTATCAGCGGAAGAAATAAGCCGCTGAAAGTTCTTGGCAACGGAGAGTTGAAAACAAAGATTGAAGTTTCAGCTAATTCCTTCAGTAAATCAGCGATTGAAAAAATTGAGAAAAACGGAGGAAAAGCCATAGTAATATGAGCGGATTTGTAGAGAATATTAGAAACATTTTTAAAATTGAAGAGTTAAGAACGCGTATTCTTTTCACACTTGCGCTGCTTGTTGTGGTAAGAGTCGGCGCTCACATTACTCTTCCGGGAATTAATGTTGCGCTTTTAACCGAGGCAACAAAAAATCAGGCTGATAATACACTATTCGCGCTTTACGATATGTTTGTGGGCGGCGCTTTTAATAAAGCCGCTATTTTTGCTTTAGGTATTATGCCTTACATCAGCGCCTCGATTATTATTCAGCTTCTCGGAGCGGTATTCCCATACTTCCAGAAACTTCAAAAAGAAGGTGAAGACGGAAGAAAGAAAATCAACCAGCTTACAAGAATCGGTACCATTCCTGTTGCAATGCTTCAGGCATGGGGAGTATCGGTTCAGCTTGCAAGCAGAAACGTTGCAGGGCAGACTATTGTAAGCCCGGAAATTTCTCCATTTATTTTTACTTTGTCAACGGTTCTTCTTCTTACAGCCGGTACGATATTTATGATGTGGCTTGGAGAGCAGATAACGGAAAGAGGTATCGGTAACGGTATTTCCCTGATTATTTTTATAGGTATTATTGACAGATTCCCGTATGCAGTATTTAACGAGGCAAGTCTGGTAATTTCAGGCTCAAAGAATTTATTAATAGAGATTTTATATATAGCAGGATTTATTTTAATTATTATGGGTGTGATAGCAGTAACTGTTGCAACCAGAAAAATCCCTGTTCAATATGCGAAGAGAGTTGTCGGCAGAAAAGTATTCGGCGGAGTAACGCAGTATATTCCAATGAAAGTTAATCAGGCTGGTGTTATGCCGATTATATTCGCGCAGTCAATTATGTTTGTTCCGAATACATTCTTATCGTTCTTCCCGAACAATGAAACTATGCAGAGCTTAGCTAAATATTTTGACCACACAAGCTGGGTATATTCAGGTCTTTATGCTTTATTGATTATTTTCTTTACTTATTTCTACACAGCTATTGCATTCAATCCGAAAGATGTTTCGGATAATATGAAGAAGCAGGGCGGATTTATTCCGGGTGTAAGACCGGGCAAGCCGACCTCGGATTATATTGATAACATTCTTACAAAAATCACATTGCCGGGTTCGATTTTCTTAGCGATTATTGCTATCATCCCGACAATTCTTTACAAGTTTGGATTAGATCAGGGGCTTGCATCGTTCTACGGCGGAACAAGTCTTTTGATTATAGTAGGTGTTGCGCTGGATACATTACAGCAGATTGAATCTCATTTATTAATGAGGCATTACGACGGATTTATGAAAAGCGGAAAATTAAAAGCCCGCAGATATTAATATTTATGTCTCTGATTAAGTCTGAAAAGGAAATTGACCTTATTCGGGAAGCATGCGATGTTGTTTCGGAAACGTTCTCTTATATAAAGCCATTCATTGTCGAAGGTGTAACAACCAGAGAGCTTGATATAAAAATAGAAGAATTTATTCTTTCTAAAGCTGCTTATCCGGCTTTTAAGGGATATATGGTTAAGGGAAAAAGATTTCCCGGCAGCGCATGTATCTCTGTGAACGATGAAGTTGTTCACGGAATTCCGGGTGATAGAGTCTTAAAAAACGGTGATATTATCTCCGTAGATATAGGCTCTAAGAAAAATGGTTTTCACGGTGATTCGGCTTATACGTATGAAGTAGGAGAGGTAAGCAGTAAAATAAAAAAGCTTCTCAAGGTTACTAAAGAATCGCTCTTTAAAGGTATAGAACAAGCTGTTGAAGGAAATTTTGTAAATGATATTTCCGTCGCAATTCAGAATTACGTTGAAGGAAACGGATACGGAATTGTGAGGGAACTTGTCGGGCATGGTCTTGGCAGAAACCTGCACGAAGACCCTTCCGTGCCAAACTACTATAATCCTGATAACAAATTCAGACTGGTAGAAGGAATGGTGATTGCAATTGAGCCTATGGTAAATTACGGAAGCTACGAGGTATTTGTGAAGAAAGACGGATGGACAGTTGCTTCGAGAGACGGTCAGCCTTCGGCTCACTTCGAGCATACAATAGTTGTAAGAAAAGGCAAAGCAGAAATTTTAACACACTGGGAATAATAAAATTATTCTATAAAAAAAAAGAATGTCTAAACAAGACGCGATAAAAGTTGACGGTGTAATAACGGAAATTCTTCCGAACACTGCTTTCAAGGTAAAGCTTGAAAACGGTCATGAGATTTTGGCGCACATTTCAGGCAAGATGAGAATGAATTACATCAGAATATTACAGGGAGACAAGGTTACTGTCGAACTTTCTCCTTATGATTTAACTAAAGGCAGAATAACTTACAGATATAAATAATAACATATATGAAAGTACGCAGTTCAGTAAAAAAAATGTGCGATAAATGCAAAATCATTAAGCGAAAAGGCGTAGTACGTGTTATTTGCACAAACCCTAAGCACAAACAAAGACAAGGGTAACAAATTAAAATTTTTAAACCAAAGGAGTAATTAATTTGGCAAGATTAGCCGGTGTAGATTTACCGAAGAACAAAAGAATCCTGATTGGATTGCAGTCCATCTATGGAATTGGTAATTCTTTTTCCAAGAAAATTCTGGAAGAAGCAGGTATTGATGAAAACAAAAAAGTATCTGCCCTTACCGATGATGAAGTAAACAAAATCAGAGCGATTATCTCTACAGTAAAGCTTGAAGGCGCTTTACGTTCTGAAGTTCAGCTGAACATTAAGAGGCTTATGGATATAGGAACTTACAGAGGGAAAAGACACAGAAAAGGTCTTCCTGTAAGAGGTCAAAGAACTAAGACAAACTCCAGAACAAGAAAAGGCAAGAGAAAGACTGTTGCAGGAAAGAAAAAAGCAGCAGCTAAGAAATAATCTTCTGCAAGCTTTAACACAGTAAACAATAAACTTTATAAATAAAAATTATTTTGGCTAAGAATTTTAAAAAGACAAAGAAAAAAGTTCATGTTGATGCACACGGTGTTGCGCACATACAGGCAACATTCAATAATGTGATTGTTACTCTCACCGATATGGCTGGGCACACAATTTCATGGGCTTCATCAGGCAAGATGGGATTCAAGGGTTCAAAGAAGAACACTCCGTTTGCAGCTCAGGTAACAGCAGATGCAGCAGCAAAAACTGCTTATGATGCAGGCTTGAGAAAAGTTGAAGTTCTCATCAAGGGCGTTGGTTCAGGAAGAGATGCAGCCGTGAGGTCATTAAATACCGCAGGTCTTGAAATAACATACGTTAAAGATATTACTCCGCTTCCGCACAACGGATGCAGACCTCCGAAGAGAAGACGTGTATAAGAAGACGCGTATAACTAAGAAGAGCATAAAAAATTTTTAATAATAATTATTTACTATAATATTTTATAATGGCAAGATATACAGACGCAAGTTGTAAGCTTTGTCGAAGAGAAAGACAAAAATTGTTCCTGAAGGGGACAAAATGCTTCAGTGACAAATGTCCTATAGAAATAAGAAACTATCCTCCGGGACAGCATGGCGTAGCTAAAAAGTTTAAGCTTTCGGATTATGCTGTACAGCTCAGAGAAAAACAAAAAGTAAGAAAAACTTACGGCGTTCTTGAAAAACAATTCAGAATGTACTTTGGTGAAGCTGCCAGACAAAAAGGCGTTACAGGCGATAATCTTGTAAAGCTTCTCGAAAGAAGATTTGACAATACACTCTATAGGTTAGGTGTTGCTCCTTCAAGAAAAGCAGCAAGACAGTTGATTACTCACAAGCATTTTACTATCAACGGAAGAGTTGTCAACATTCCTTCATATTTATTGAAAGCCGGCGATGTGATTCAGGTAAGAGAGAAAAGCAGAAAAATGGAAATGATTCACGATGCAATGAAGAGAATGAAGGATACACTTATGCCGCAATGGCTCTCGCTCGATAAAGCAAATATGTCAGGCACATTCTTAAAAATGCCTGAAAGAAGCGAAGTGCAGTTCATAGGAAACGAGCAGTTGATTGTTGAGTTGTATTCAAAATAAAAATTAAATACCTATAATATAAATGAGCAATAGTTATATTCAAATGCCGGAGCACATCAATAAGGATGAAGCAACATTCAGCGATACTTACGGCAGATTTTACATACAACCGTTGGAAAGAGGCTACGGAGTTACTCTCGGCAATTCGTTGAGAAGAGTATTGCTTTCTTCTTTGCACGGCACAGCCATTATTGCTATAAGAATTAATGACGCGCAGCATGAATTTACTACCATAAAAGGAGTGGTTGAAGACTTATCTGAAATTATTTTAAACTTAAAAGAAATACGTTTTAAAGATTTAACAGGTAAATCGAATAAAATTGAATTCAAGCTGAAAGGTCCTTACACCTTTACTGCAAAAGACATTCAGAATAATACCGCAGATTTTAAAATTCTTAACCCGGATAAGCACATTGCGACTTTAAACAAAGATGCAAATCTTGACATCGAGTTAAGAATCGGGCAGGGTATCGGATATGTTCCTTCAGATGAAAATAAAAATACTTCTCTTCCGTTGGGATTTATCCCGGTTGACTCCTTGTTCTCTCCGGTTACAAAAGTATCTTACTTAGTAGAAAATACCAGAGTAGGAAAAATCACAGATTTTGAAAAGCTTGTTTTAGATGTTAATACAGACGGCTCTATAAATCCTGAAGAGGCATTAACCTCAGCAGCAAGAATATTGCAGGACTTATTGACAATGGTTTCAAACCTGAACCCGAAGCTTGAAGTAAAAGAGATAGTGAAGAAGGAAGAAAAAGATGAAGAGTTTGAAGTAATTAAGAAAATTTTGTTAACACCGGTTGATGAGTTAGATTTATCTGTCCGCTCGCAGAATTGCCTTCGTTCAGCTAATATCAGATTCATTCATGACCTTGTAAGAAAAGATGAATCGGAAATGCTTCACTACAGAAACTTCGGAAGAAAATCTCTTGCAGAGCTTGGTGAACTGGTTGAAGGATTCGGCTATGGAATTAAGTTCGGAATGGATGTAGATAAATACATTAAAGAAGAAAAAAAATAATTTTTAACAACAGAAAATTTTAATTGATAATATGAAACACGGCGTAAAAGGAAGAAAATTAGGAAGAACAGCAAGCCATAGAAGAGCCACGCTGGCTAATTTATCCTGCTCACTTATAAAGCATAAAAGAATTATTACAACTGTTGCAAGGGCAAAAGAGCTGAGAACAGTTATCGAACCTCTTGTTACAAAAGCAAAGAGAGCTTTACAGTACAACGATGCAAATCAGGAAAAGGGTATTCACTTAAGAAGAATTGCAAAGTCATTCTTGAGAAATCAGGAAGCCGTACAGATTCTTTTCAATGAAATAGGACCTAAGGTTGCTGAAAGAAACGGCGGATATACAAGAGTATTGAAAATGGGACACAGACCGGGAGACGGCGGCGAGACTGCATTAATAGAATTTGTTGATTTTGACATCGTATCAATACAGAAAGAGCATCAGGCAGCTAAAGACGCTAAAAAAGGCGGCTCAAAAGATTCAGGCAAAGAAACAGCGCCTGCAACTGAGCCTGTAAAGGAAGAAAAGAAAGCTAAAACGCCAAAGGCGAAAAAACCGGCAGCACCTAAGACGGAGAAAAAAGCTCCAAAGGAAAAGAAAGCTGCAGGATCAAAAGTCCAAAGCAAGCAAAAAGTCTAAGCTCTTTTAATAATAAAGCAGTTCGGATTTTTTAGTTAGCGAATAAAGCTGATTTCTAAAATTAAAATTTCTGACACCGAAAATTTTCCTTAACTTTTAATATTGAGATTTAAATATTTTTTTAAAAGTTAAGGATTTTTTTTTACCACTAAAACAAAAAATATGAAGATAACTTCCGCTGAATTTATAAACAGTATTTACGATTTACGGACTCTCCCGAAATCCGTACTCTCTGAATTTGTTTTTGTCGGAAGAAGCAATGTAGGTAAATCATCATTAGTAAATAAAATCTGCAATAAAAAAAAGCTGGCAAAAATCGGCTCTGTTCCCGGAAAGACAAGGCAGTTAAATTATTTCCTTATCAATGAAAAATTTTATTTGGTTGATTTGCCGGGTTACGGATATGCTAAAGTCCCCGAACAGATAAGGGCGGGCTGGAGAAAGCTTGTGGAAGATTACATCAGTGAAAGACAAAATGTGAAGATGGTTTTTGTGCTTATTGATTCAAGGCATGAGCCGACATATCTCGATGAGCTTATGGTAAGCTGGCTTGAGTATTATGAAATTCCATTTGCAATTGTGCTGACAAAATCAGATAAGATTTCAGCTAACAAAATGCAGAAGCAGATTTACCGCGCTTCAAAAATCGTAAAGAACGAAGACCTTTGCCGCGACTATATTCCGTTTTCAATTATCAGCGGAGAAGGCAAAAACGAACTGCTCACTCTAATTAGCGAGGCTCTTGAAAAGCCAAGAGACAGCAGCGACTAAAAAATAATCAATAAGGTTTATGGCAGTAGAAGGCGGATGACATCCGCCTTTTTTGTTTGCGCACGTTGCCTCCTCATATTCATCTTTATCAAGACGACTAGTAACTAGTTGGATAAAAAAATCCTCACTTGAGGGAGGTGTCGAGCCCCGCAATTCTGCGGGATAAACTCCGCGAGACGGAGGGTGTTCAATAGAACATCCCTCCCGACTCTTCAGGTCGGGCTTCTTCAAGGGGAGAATTAGTTTTTACAGAGAAGATTATAGTAAATTCTTCAAAGGACATTGATTTTTATACCCATCAATTACCAATTAATTTTTTTATTTTTAATTATGGCAAACAAGCAAAAAATAAAAATTGTAATTGTTGATAAGATAAATCTCGACTCGCTCAATTTATTCAGTAAAAATAAATTTGAAGTCGTGTGTGATTTCGGAATTTCGAATGAAGATGTTTTGAAAAAATATTCCGGCTATGATGTTCTTGTAATTAGAAGTATAAGAACCATTGATAAAAAATTTATCTCTAAATGTAACTTTAAAATTATTGCAACTTGCAGCAGGGGATTCGATAATATAGATGCTGCCTCGGCGAAGAGAAAAAAAATCAGAGTTCTAAACTGTGAAAAAGGAAATGCTGTTTCAGCGGCGGAGCATACTATGGGATTAATTTTATGCGCGATGAAAAATATTACTTTCAGCAATGAACTTACGCGCAGCGGGAAATTTAATTTTTATGATTACAATAGAAACGAACTGTTTGGAAAAAAAATCGGGATAATAGGCTACGGCAATGTCGGAAGCTATGTAGGGAAACTGTGCAGGGCGTTCGGGATGAAAATTTTTGCAAATGATACGGATAAAAAAGTAAGAGATAAATACCCGCAAGTAAATTTTAAAAATTTAAAATTTATATTGGAGAACTGCGATATTGTTACGCTTCACATTCCGCTCGATGAGAAAAATTTTCACTTCATTAATAAAGAAAAATTGAAACTCATAGGGAGAAATACAGTATTGATTAACACTTCACGGGGAGCAGTAATAGATGAGAAAGAACTTGTAAGGAAACTAAATAAAAGTATGCTGCGTTATATATGTTTAGATGTATTTGAAAATGAGCCTTCCCTCAATAGAGAAACCCTCAAGATTAAGAACGCAACCCTCACAAATCATATAGCAGGCAAGACGGAAGAGAGCAGCGCAAAAATGGTAAAAGAGCTTTTTGAAAAAATTATTAAATCATACAAATAAAACCTGATGCCGGCTTAATTTTGGGCGTGAAATTATATCCTCAATAATATAAATTGACTTTTAATGAAATAATCAATAATATTTGATTAAATCGTCATAGGAAGTTTGTTAAAATAAAGAATTATCTGTGAAAATTAACAGAAAATTAAAGATTCTTTAACAACAAATTTTACATTGACATATAAAGCCCCTCGTTGTATATTCGTAACAATTGTTAGTAAATAAAATCAAAAAGGAGATAAAAATGTTAAGAAGATTATTCCTTCTTTCCTTATTCGTATTTTTGGTGGGAAATGTTTCATTTGGAAACTCAATTTACACCAAAGAGCAAATTGACAGATTTTCAAGAGTTCAATACAAAATCGTTAGCCACGGCGAGCATTTCACCGCTGTAAATAACGGTCTTGTACCGGACTATAAAGTTGTAGTAGCGCCAACAGAATCAGATTGGTGGAGCGGTTCAGTTTCCGAAGTAGCAGTAGGTAATTTGAGAAACTATTATGACCTTGAGTCAAATGGTACTCCATTACAAATTTGGCAGGACCCAACTAATGCAAACAATATTCATGCTGTTTATACTTTCTCAGCTCAGGAAACAGGATGGAGCGACAGAACCATTCAGTATTTCTTCAGCTCAGATAAAGGCGCAACATGGAGCTTTGTTGGAAACGTTCCTGCATCAGGCAGAGCAGGTTTCGGTACAATTACCGGATTGAGCACAGGTGTTGCTTTAATTGGTTCACACACAAATGCTGGCGCTTCAACAAACGTTAGAGTACAGTTTTTTGTTGATGCTTTCCCTGGTTTAGGCTCTTTCACAAACTTAGATCCGGCTGGTGAAACCAATAAGTATATCTGGCCAAGAGTTGTTGGTACAACAAACGTAGCAAGCGCAAACAAATTCGTTTTTGCTGCTTCTACAAGTGGTGCTGACTCAGCATTCTGGAATACAGGTACATCTATTACATCAAGCGCATTTTTAGGATATAAAAATTTAGATGCCAGCCCTGCAGAGTGCTACACACTTGCAAGAGCTGATAACGGAAACATTGGTATCGCATACCTTATTGACGATGCAAGATTTGCCGGTCAAACAGGTGATGTTTACTTCATGGAGTCAACAAACGGCGGTACATCTTTCGGTACACCATCTAAGATTTTTGATGCAAATTTTTCAACTGATTCATTAGGCTGCTTAAGAGGTATTTCAATGGTTTACAAAGGAAACTCTCCTTGCGTAGTATTTGAAACAATTAAGCAAACAGAAGCAGGTTCTTTCTTCCCGGGCGCTCCTTCAAAAATCAGATTCTGGAGCCCAGCAGTAAACGGCGGAGTTAGCATCGTTGTTGCCGATTCAAACAATGTACCTTATGCTCCTTATACAGGAACAAATGACGTATTAGGTTCAATTGCAAGACCTAGCATCGGAAAATCTTCTGATGGTAACAATTTATTTGTTTCAATGATGGTTGCAAGCTCACAAGCAGGCAGCACAGATACAACATCTTTTGGAGATATTTACCTGACAGCTTCAGGTAACGGCGGTGCTTCCTGGAAAAAACCAAGAAGAGTTAACAACACTACTCCAAGAATGGACTACAGATATGCAAGCATTTCTCCGACAAATGATGTATCAGGTTCAACAGGTTATGTAAATATGTTAGTACAAAAGGATGTTGTTCCAGGTTCTAACGTTAACTTAGCAAATACAAACACAGATGCAAAACCTGTATATTGGAGAGTTACTTATACACCTACTCCTATAGGAATAAATGAAATTTCAGGTTTAGCAAACAACTATAACTTAGAGCAAAATTTCCCAAATCCGTTTAACCCTTCAACTACAATTAGATTCAGCTTACCGCAAGTATCTAATGTAACCTTGAAAGTTTATAGCTTAAACGGACAGGAAGTTGCAACATTGATTAATAATCAATTGGTTTCTTCAGGCGTAAAAGAAGTATCATTCAACGCTTCAGCATTATCAAGCGGAATCTACTTCTATACAATCACAGCCGGTGAATACAAAGAAACAAAGAAAATGATGTTAGTAAAATAATCTTAGAATTCCTCTAACTCAATTTTAAGATTAAAATCAATATAAAAATATGATTTAAACCCTCATAGTATCACTTGATTGTATATTGTGAGGGTTTTTTTAATTAAATTTACTTTTTAATAAACTTATTACGGAGGGAAAAATGAGGGTAAATACAATTTTGAAATTTGTTACCCTTTCTGTTTTTTTTACTTTGTTCTTGTCCGTCTCAGCTTACTCTCAGACCACAGGTTCTTTAAGTGGTAAAGTTGTTGATGGTGAAAATAAACCTATTATGGGTGCTATTGTTAAGGTACTTGAAAAAGCCGGTTTGGGCGCAGAAACTGACGAATCAGGCGAATTCATTATCCTCAACGTTGAAGTAGGTACCTATTCAGTTGAAATATCCTATGTTGGTCTCGCATCCAAAAAAGTTACAGACGTTAAGGTTTCTGTTGACCAAAAAAAGGACTTAGGTACAATTCAACTGGTAAGTAAAGAATTTACAACAGAAGATATTGTTATCAGCTCTTCACGTTCAGGCATTTTAGAAATTGAACAAAGCGGAAAAGTCATCGGTACTGAACAAATTGAAAATTCAGGTATCAGAGGTATTAATAATATTGTTGCTAAAACCGCAGGTGTTGTTCAGGATGAAAGAGGCGGTCAAATTAATATCCGCGGCGGTAGAACTTCGGAAAACCTCATTATCGTTGACGGTGTTGCTACAACCAATCCTGTTGACGGAACATCGAATGCATCCGTTTCTAACTCATTGCTTCAGGAAATTTCTGTATTAACCGGAGGTTTCGGAGCAGAGTACGGTAATGCTTTATCGGGTGTTATTAACGTAACAACAAAGAGCGGAACTGATATTTATTCCGGTACTTTGGAAGCTCAATCAGATGTTTTAGCAGGTGACTGGATTAAAACAACAAAGCAGGGATATAACCTATACAGCTTCTCTTTCGGCGGACCTCTTATTCCGTCAAAGGGTGTTTCAAAGGTGCTTAATTTCTATGGTTCGGTCGAAAGACAATTTTTAGGAGTAGCAAACCCAAGCTGGATAGCTAACAACTTATTCTCTAACGGTCTTATCCCGGGTTTCCAAAAGAGCGTATGGTCTTATTCAGGAAGACTTAATGTTAACTTAACCGAATTAAAAAAATCTGTTCCAATTACTTTTAGATTCGGAGCATCTATTACCAATACAGACCAGAACAGAGTTCTGATGTCATTCTCAAAGCTGAACGCTTTCAGAAACCCTCTCGAAAAAATTGAGGATAACTTATTTTATGGAAGAATCAGCCATACAGTTTCCAATAAGTTCTTCTATGAGCTTCAGGCAAACTATTACAAATCGAAAGATGTGCTTGCTGATCCATTCTTCCAGGATGAATGGTTTAAATATGGTGATACAAACTATGTCCCCGGTTTAGGCGGCAATGGTCCTGGTCAGGGACAGCAGCTTCAATCTGATCCATCAACTGAAAACGTATTCAGAAGAGCATGGACAGTTTACAATAACTACGATAAAAAAGAGTTAAACTATATTGGTGCAAAACTTGACGCAACATTTGCATTAATTACAAAAAAAGCCGGCGACCACGAGTTTAAGTTCGGAGGTGAATACAGATACCACACATTAAGAAAAGCAAATTTTGCCCCTGTTGCAGTTGCATTTAATCCGATTGATTCGGCAACAGGACAGCCGACATTTGCTCCTCAAAACTTATGGTTTGGAAGAGATGTTCTTTTGAATTCATATGGTTATGATATTAGAGATCAATATGGCAACCAGATTGTTTCCGCCGAAGACATTGAGGCAAAACATCCGGTTGTTGCTGCAGCATATTTAAGAGACAAAATTGATTTCGGTGATTTTACAGTTAACGCCGGTGTCAGAATGGACTATCTTGATGTTGCAACAGACGTATTAAAGGATCCTAAAGATTTATTAGGCGCTGACGGCGAACTTTTAACCGCTGATGATTATAAAAAGTCTGAAGCTAATATTACTTTCAGCCCAAGATTAGGTTTCTCATTCCCTGTAACAGACAGAACAGTGTTTACCGCTCAGTTCGGTAAATTTATTCAAATGCCGCCATTAGATTATCTTTATGTCAACAAGCTTGCATTCAAATACTTCTTCACAAACTCAGTACAGAACGTAGCTGAGAACTCCGCTTTGAAACCGGAAAGATTGACTTCTTATGAAGTAGGTATTAAACAGCAGGTAGGCGACTACGTAAATCTTGGCGTTTCTGCATACTATAAAGAAACAGTTGACCAAATCGGAGCTTATAGAATTTCCGGTTCTGCAACAGTTCCTTCAGGTTATGCACTTTACTATAATTCAGACTTCAGCGTATCAAGAGGACTTGACTTCAATCTTTCAATGAGAAGATTGAACAGACTTGCCGCTGATATTTCTTATACATTGTTGTATGCTTCGGGTATCGGTTCTGATCCGAACAGTAAGTTCACCTTAGCAAATAATCCTAACGGTGAATTACCAAACGTTATTTTCCCATTGGACTTTGATCAAAGACATACCGGTTCTCTTAATCTGGACTACAGATTTGGCGGAGAGTCAGATGTTCCGAAGGGATTTGCTGGCAAGATACTTCAAAACCTGGGATTGAACGTATTATTCAGCTTCAATAGCGGTAGACCTTACACTGTAAGAGATCTTCCAAAAACAGCTTTTGCCGATGATGGTGATGCTACATCAACCAAAAACGGAGTTTATAGAAGCTGGAACATAAAATTAGACGCACGTCTTGATAAGACTGTTCAAATTTGGAAAACAAACTGGAATTTTTATGTCTATTGCACAAACTTGTTGAATACTGAAATTATTAACAATGTTTTCGGTGCAACAGGTTTACCGGGTGATAATGGTTACTTAAATACTGCAACCGGTAATGCTTCAAATGAGAATTATAAATCAAACTGGAGAGACAGAATTAGAAATATCTCTAACTGGGGCGCTCCAAGACAAGTCCAGTTCGGTGTGAAGGTTAATTTCTAATTAATAATAGGAATAACCGTTTTTGAATTTTATAAATCAGAAAATTTTAGAAATGAAAAATAAATTTTTAATAATATTATTTTTTCTGGGATTGATAATCTCTGATGCAGGCGCTAAACCTGTAGCAAGGATTATGACCGGAAATCCTTACGATTTCCGTCCTTCAAATATAGATGCCGTTATTAAAGCCCAAATGAATTTAAATGCTAATAACATTTCTTCATGGGTTTGGAATACAGGTGTCATAGATCAGGACCTGAGAACAAATAATACTCCGGGTTTTGAATGGCCAAAAGGTTCCGGTAAATTTGCTATTTTTACCGCTGGACTTTCCATTGGTACATATATGAACGGTAACCTTAGAATGGGAAATGCTTCGTATAACGGTGAGTATGCACCGGGATATGTTGACCAATCCGTTCCTACTGATCCTAAATACAAAACAAGCAGCATTTTCAAATTATATAGAATTGTTGCCGGCGATAATGCAGCAACAAATCCTGATTATGCAAACTGGGGATTAATGGTTCCTTACGGAGCTCCATATGTTGATATTGACGGAAACGGACAGTACAATCCGTCAATTGATAAGCCGGGTATTAAAGATGCGGCTCAGACCGTTTTTGTTTGCTTGACAGATGCTGACCCTTCAAATCATACAACCTCTGAAGGTTTCTCAGGCGGTACATTGCCAATATTCGCAGAGACACACTTGACTGCATGGGCATATACAACTCCGGGATTAGAAGACCTTCAATTTGTAAACTGGGTTGTAATAAATAAATCAGGCAGAAACTGGGATTCGACTCACTTTGGTGTTGTCGTTGACCCAGACTTAGGAGATGCCAATGATGACTATATCGGCTGCGATTTAGATAAAAATATGGGATACGTATATAATGCAACAAATAATGACGGAAATGGTTCTGCAAGAACTTACGGTGCAAATCCTCCGTCTTCAGGTATGGACTTCTTCAAAAGCCCGATTATTAAAACAAATAATTCGGCAGATGCTGATACCTCATATTTCCCTCCGGGTTCTGAAAACAGAATCATTAAGAGAGGATATAAACAGCTTGGTTTAACTTCGTTTGTATATTTTACAAATACAGGAAGCGGCGGTATTCAGTGCGAGCAAGATCCTAGCTCTGCTCCTTCTCAAGCCTATAACTATTTAACAGGTGTTAAGAAAGACGGAACTCCATGGTTAAATGCTCAAACAAACCAAATTACTAAATTCTGTTATCCGGGCGATCCTGAATCAAATTCAGGCTGGACAGAATTTACAGGTGTTATTAAAAACTGCGGCGGTGTTACATCAGGAAACTTAGAAGCCAGCCCTCCCGGAGATAGAAGATTTATCTTCAACTCAGGAGCAAAGAACTTTACCGTTGCGCCAGGCGATACACAAAACGTTGTATTAGCTCAGTTTGTTGCCAGAGGAACAAATAACAAAAACTCTGTAACTAAGTTAAAAGGTAACGATGCTATCGCGCAGAAGGTATTTGATTTGAACTTCAAAGTCATTCCTCCTCCTCCTCCTCCGGTAGTTAATGTCAGCTACAAGCCGAACAGCACTATTGGAACAGTGAATATTAACTTCTCATGGGGAGACGTTTCAGAGCAGTACAATTACCAAGACCAGTTGTTTAATCAGGGAACATATAAGTTCCAGGGTTATGAAATTTATGAAATAAAGAAATCAGCTTCTACGTTACCTGATTTCTCAAGACCTGAAACTATTAACTCTGACATTACTCTCATTGATGCTTTTGACTTAAGAGACAACATTGGTGTAGTGGTAGATACATTCAAAACAAACGTAACTATCAACGGAAATGAGCAGTTTGCTCCGTTCCCGATAGTTCCTCCGTATAAGATGACAGTACCTGCAGGTTTCCCAAATAAAGGTATTCAGAGAAGCATTACATTAAACGGAACTCAATATGCTTCTGAATACGGCGGAAATGATAAATTCATTGCAGGAAATGAATATAAATTTGCTATTATTGCTTATGCTGTGGTAGTTCCGAATTCACCAACTTCTGTATTAAAGGGCGGAAAAGTAATAAGAAACTCGCTTTCTACTCAGCTTATTACAGTAAGACCGGAAGCACCAACAGCCGGTACCAATTACTACTATGCAAATGGAGATACCTTAAACAACAGCAGAAGAGATTTAGGTCTTATTCCGATTGTTGTTGACCAGACTGCATTGCAAAATGCTAAGTATAGATTTGTTTTCGCAAATGATACAACTTACAGCGTTGCTCGTTCATTAGACGGCGGCGTAAGCTTTGATACTTTAAGAAGAGTATCAGGCAGCGATAGCAAATTTGCTTCATACAGTTCAACTTCACCAAAGTTGAATTTGAGAGCAAATCAAAACAGAACCGGCGGTTACGATTCAGCCCGCGTTGTTGACGGAGTGTTAATGAATATGGTTCAAATGAGATCATATTCTTCAGGTTCTCCGCTTAATGTCGGTGTATTGAAAGATGTAACCTCTACAATCGGTCCTGACAGTATTCAAACCAGACTCAGAGGCTGGGATTACTTCCCGTCTCAGAATAACTGGCTGACAGCTTCAACATTCTTATATGCTTCGGATAAAAAATGGCAATCTACATCCATGTCAATATCTTATCCGACAATTCTTACATACACAGGTCTTCAATCCAGTTATAAAGCTGATTCATTAAGACGTGTAAAAATTGTCTTCACTGCCGATACAAACTCAGGGCAAAAAGCTTACAGGTTTGTTTCTAATTTGACAGATAGTTCAAATTACTTAGGCGATCCTTCTTATGCGCAATATATTGTAAATCCCGGAATAGGATTTATTTATCAGGACAGAAGAAGAGTTCCGTTTAAGGTTTACACAATTAATTTAGAGACCGGTGTAGAAAAGCAGGTTAACTGCGCATTCTTAGAAAATAATGCTCCAAGACCTGCCGGACTTGTAGATGGACAATGGCTTCCAACATCAGATACATCTGGCGCAGGTGAAAGACTTTATATTTTCGGCTCGGATTATTCTGACAATGACAATGCAGCATATACTGTGCTTAAAACCCAGTCTCAAAACCTGTTGACAAGACAGCCTGTTATTGATATTATGTATGTATGGTCTCCAAGGTCAATTAATGCCAGCGCAAGATGGTCAGCCGGCGACCAATTCTACATTTATCCTTACACTGTAACAAGACCGGGTGTCATATATGATGTAGATACTAAACAGCCGCAGATAGGTAACGTTACTGTTGCTGCTGATAGAAATGCTTTAAATGATATTAGAGTTGTGCCAAATCCATATTATGGATTCAATGTTAACGAAAAATCTTCTACTCAAAGATTCGTAACGTTTAGAAAACTACCGATAAATTGCACAATCAGAATTTACACGCTGAACGGCGATCTCGTAAAGAAAATTACAAAGAACGACCAAAATTCAACTGTAAACTGGGATCTGAAAAACTTAGATGATGTTCCGATTGCCTCGGGATTATATTTAGCTTTAATTGACGCTCCGGGCATTGGACAAAGAACTATGAAGCTTGCTATATTTACACCTGAAGAAAGAGTAGATTTCTAAGTTATTTTAACTTCCTGCGTCTTTCTTGCAAAGACGCAGGTAAATCTTAAAAGGAGATTAATTTAAAATGAAATTTTATATAAAAATAATAATAATTCTATTAGCAGTCAGTTTAGCCTATCAAAACGGCTATTCAGGCCCAAGGAAGAAATACGGTACATTGGCTGCTCCTGAATTGCTAATCCCTATTGGTTCTTCAGGTACCTCACTGGGAGGATCAAATTTAGCAACAGTAAAAGGCATAGATGCTATGTACTGGAATCCGGCAGGACTTGCTGAAATCAGCTCTAATAGCGGGGAAGTTATGTTCTCCTCTATGAACTATCTTGCCGATATTAAAATGAACTATTTTGCGGGAGCTGTCAGGCTTCCCGGTCTTGGCTCTGTCGGCGGCTCATTAAGAGCTATGTCATTCGGTGAAGAACTTGTTACAACTGAATACGCTCCCGACGGAACAGGCGCAAAATTTGCACCTACATATATTGTCGGTACTCTTAGCTTTGCAAGAGCTATGACTGATAAAATTCACTTTGGAACAAATGTGAAACTTATCAGCGAGCAAATTGCTGATGTAAGCGCTACAGGTTTTGCTTTTGACTTCGGTTTACAATACCTTGCCGGAGCAAGCGGACTTAGATTCGGTATTGCTCTTAAAAATCTCGGAAGTTCTATGAAATTTAACGGACCCGGATTAGACAGATCTTTTATCGAAAACGGAGTATCAACTGTAAGAAGAGTTAACCTTCAGGAAGCTGATTTACCTACGAACCTTGAAATCGGTTTAGGGTATTCAACTACTTTCTCGAAGAATAACAATGTAACTTTGTCATCAACATTTCTTAATTCAAGCTTCTCCTCCGATGAATATAAATTCGGATTGGAGTATAACTACAATCAAATGGTATTCTTAAGAGGCGCTTTCACTGTCTATCCTGATAATTCAGAAATAGACGATGTCAACAAAAGCTTATTCGGACCGTCATTTGGTGCAGGTCTTAAATATCCTTTCGGAAGCATGACATTAGGATTTGATTATGCTTACAGAGTTATTAATGAAACAGGTTTCAATTCTACAAACCAGTATTTCACGCTTAATGTAGGATTCTAATAAATTCTTCTGATGTTTAATGTTAAGGTAATCCTGCACAAGCAGGATTACCTTTTTTTTTAAAAAACTTACTCTTATGCGCCATATATTAATAATATTATTTTCCCTCTTGTTATTCCAAGCGTCATTTTCACAATCGGTAGATAAATTCTATTTTGACTGTTCCGCTTCTGTGTATAAAGGTTCTGAGGGAAAGAGCATAGTTGAACTTTATTATGCCGTATATCAAAAATTTTTGAAATACCGTTCTACCCCTTCAGGAGATTCCGCCGAGGCTAAATTGGAGGTTTTTGTCTATCCCAAAGGTTCGGAAGCTCCATTAGCGGTTAACACTTATAAAATACCTTCATACATAGCCAGTGCTTCTACCGAAAGTATTAAAAGCAAATTAGTCGGGCAGATAAATTATCAGATGAAATTCGGTGAGTATAAATTTGTAGTAATTGCTTCTGATTTTAACAATCCTGCGATAATAGACAGCACAGAATTTAACCTGCTTGTTGAGAACTATAGCTCAGGTGTAAAAATGAGCGATATTGAGCTTGCAACTTCAATAAATAAATCAACCGATACAAAAAGTATCTTTTACAAAAATACTCTTGAAGTAACACCTAATGCGGGAGGTTTGTATGGTAAAAATGTTTCGGAACTTTACTATTATTTGGAGCTTTACAATCTAAGCTCTGCAAATGTATCAGATGAAATTACTTTCAAAAAAAGAGTTTTAAATTTAAATAACGAAGAGCAATTTTCATCTTTCAAAAAAATTAAAAGAGGACCGGAATCAAGAGTAGAAACCGGCATGATTAAGATTGATACCATGAAATCAGGTTCGTATATTTTGGAGCTTAGCCTCATTGACTCAGCTAAAAATACTTATATTGTAAAGAATAAAAAGTTTTTTCTGTTTACATTTTCAGATGATACTCAAAGCTCGAACAAAGGGCAGCAGGACTATCTTAAATCGGAGTTTGTTACTCTAACCGAAAGCGACTTGGACGATTTGTTTGACAAGATTATTTATATCAGAACAGATGAAGAGTCAAAAAATTATCGCGATTTAAAAACACTGGAAGAAAAAAGAAAATATATGTTTGACTTTTGGAGAAAAAGAGACAATATGCCCGGAACTCCGCAAAATGAATTTAAAATGGCTTATTTCAAAAGAATGAACGAAGCAAATATAAAGTTTAAAGAAAGTTTTAAAGACGGCTGGAAAACCGACAGGGGAAGAATGTATATATTATATGGAGCCGCCAGCGAAGTCGAGCATCATGCCTTTGAAAGCGATACAAAAAGCTACGAAGTATGGACTTATGATAATATGCAAAATCAGGGTTCTGCAAATGCAGTTTTTATTGAAAGAGAAGCGTGTACGGGAATTTATACTTTAGTCAGCTCTACCATTAGAGGTGAAATTCGCGATGATAATTGGCAGTCTCAATTAAAACAGTTTCATTAATATTGTTTAAAAATCCAAAAATACTTTTTTTATCGGTCTTCTTTGCTATCATGCTTTGGATTTATTTAAACCTAAGCTATTCGTACAGCATTGAAGTATCAGTTCCGGTTGAACTGACTTATTCTAAATCAGAGGCAGTTGCTGACCAGCTGCCCTCTGCATTAACGGCTACCGTAAATGGCAGGGGATGGGATTTACTCAATATTCTATTGTTTAAAAAACTTCAATACAAGCTTGACCTTTCAAAGTTTAAAAATGAATCTAAAATTGTTACAAATCAGTCTATTCAGGATAGATTAAATCTTCCTTCCAATATCACCATTACTAAAATAGAACCGGAGGAGATTGATATTAATCTCGATAGGTATTCGGAGAAATTTGTCCGGCTTAGAAGTAACTTAATAATTAAAACGAAAGATAACTATAAATTAGTCGGTACTATTAAGCTAAGCCCGGATTCTGTGAAAATCATCGGCGCAAATTCAGTGATAAACAAAATAAAATTTGTTCCTACTGAGATTAAAATTATTGAAGATGTAAACTCAAATATGTCGGGGCTTGTGAATATTAAAGACACTCTTGGAAACCTGATACGAATTGAACCGCGCTCCGTCAAGTATAGTTTTAATGTTGAGCTTGCGGCTGATAAAAATTTTGAGGGAATTGATATCGCAGTAAACAATATTCCTGAAAACAAAGAGGTGCTTCTTATTCCTCCAAAGGCAGAAATTTCCCTGAAAGGCGGAGTGGAACAATTATCAAAAATAAATCCTTCCGAGATAAAGCTATATATTGATTTTAAAAAACTGGAAGATGATACTCTCGGGTATTTTGTGCCAGAAATTCAGCTGCCTGTAGAAGCAAACGTTGTGAATATTACTCCGCAAAAGTTCCAGTATATAATCAAAATGAAATAGATGTCCGCCATAGGAAAAGAATTCAAAGAGATAAAAGAAAATTTCAAGCAGTTAGATTTTAAAGTTGTATATATTTTCCTTTCAGTTGCAGTTATAACCTTTCTTTCTATTGCTTTCGGCTCAACGAATTTCTATTACAATAATATCGGAAGCGATAGATTTGATTCGCGTGTTTATTGGTTCTGCATGGATGGCGCTCTTATGTTCATTCTGCCTATTCTCTCCATTAAATTTGTATTCAAGCAAAAACTTTCCGATTACGGATTGCAATTAGGAAATTTGAAGTACGGCTTAATTACGACTTCAATTTTCTTTGCTGCAATGTTTGTTACTGTGTGGATTGTTTCCGGTTCGGAAGCATTTGCAAATACTTATCCGCAAGGGGGACAGAAAGTAAAGGAAAGTCTTACAATTTTTTTAATGTATGAAATGTGTGTGGCGTTCTATATGCTCGGATGGGAATTTTTTTGGCGCGGATATATGCTCTTTGGGTTGCTGCCAAAGTTCGGATGGTACTCTATTTTTATTCAGATGATTCCTTTTTTCATTCTTCACAAAGGGAAACCCGAACTCGAACTTTTCGGTTCTATTTTAGCAGGTATTATCCTCGGTGTGCAGGCAATAAGAGCGCGCTCATTTATTTACGCCTGGATTATTCACGCTCTGGTTATGATATGGGTTGACGGAATTTCGGTGCTGCGGGCAAAGTCAGGCATCTACGGAATAAACATTACGGATTTTTTTAAAGTGATAACATCTATATTTAAGTAATGGCTTCAGAGTTAGCAGGAAAAAATTTAACAAAAGAATATAAAAAAAGAACCGTTGTAAACAACGTTTCTCTCAATATCAAGCAGGGCGAAATTGTCGGGCTTCTCGGTCCTAATGGTGCAGGGAAGACAACTTCATTCTATATGATTTGCGGAATGATAAAACCCGATAGCGGCGATATTGAAATGGATAAAGAAACCATTACAAAGCTTCCAATGTACAAACGTGCGCGTCTTGGAATCGGCTACCTTCCGCAGGAAGCATCTATTTTCAGACGGTTAACTGTAAGAAATAATATAATGGCGGTACTTCAGTTTATGAAGATGGATAAGTTCGATATGGAAACAAAGTGTGATAAGCTGCTGAAAGATTTCAACATCACTCATATTCAGGATTCTTACGGCTACCAGCTTTCCGGCGGTGAACGCCGGAGGACAGAAATCGCCCGCGCGCTTGCTACTGACCCGAAGTTTATTTTGCTTGATGAACCTTTTGCAGGTATTGATCCGATTGCATCTGAAGAAATTATGAAGATAATTGCCCAGCTTAAAACAAAAGGAATAGGAGTTTTAATTACCGACCATAACGTTCACGAAACATTATCAATCGTTGACCGGGCTTATATTTTAATAGAAGGAAAAATTTTCAGGCAGGGAACTGCAAACGAGCTTGCCAATGACGAGCTTGTGAGAAAATTATACTTAGGTGAAAATTTTGATGTAGGAAGATATGCTGCAACTGCCACTGCACTGAAAAAATAAATTACTTCCCTGCTGAATCTTTTGGTGCCGGGGTGCTTGTTTCGGCTTTTTTCGCTGATGATGTAGAACTGTTTGAAGTTTTCTTATCTTTATAGTCTGTCAGATAAAATCCGCTTCCTTTGAAAATCAACCCCGCTCCTCCGCTTACCATTTTCTTTAATGTATCTTTGCCGCACTTCTCACACTTGGTTAAAGGCGCGTCTTTTATTGACTGGAAAACTTCTATTTCGTTTCCGCAATTTTCACATTTGTAATCGTATGTAGGCATATTATATTTTTAAAAATTGAGATTTAACTTTATTGTATTCTTCTTCACTGATTAATCCCTCTTCCATAGCTGTTTTGTATTTTTTTAGCTCATCTAAAGAGATTGTATCCAAAACAACTTCAGGCTTTGTGCCGTTTGCTTTTACTTCGGTTTTTGTTGCAGCTTTTTGTTCTGTATTAATTAAAGAGTTAATCTTCAGCTTTCGTTTTTTCCCGTCACCGATAAGTTCTGTAAAGCTATTAAACTCACGCTTCATTTTGTGCACATCCTCCACAAATTTTTCACGCTCAGAATCCTGTATAGAATCTTCAACTTCCTTTGCAAGCTCTCTTGCAATTCTGTACTGATACGACTCCAATTTTCTCTTCTCTTCTCCTGCTGATTCTATTTCAATCGGCTTGTAAACTTCATCGTAATAATATTCATATATCAAAAGCATTTCGGGAAGCTTTCCGGCTTTTATCAATTCTTCTTTTACTTTCTCTGCATCTTTAAGAATTTTATATCTTAAAGAATCTTTTCCCTGTTCTTCAAACAATCTGTTCACAAGGCGCGACTCTATCCCAAGCTGCTCGATTCTTTTAACAGTAATACCTTCCTGCTTTGTATATTTATAAATAGCTTTTGAATTTTCATTTTCTGCAATCACATCAAACACTCCGAAAATCATTCCCATTAAATACGCTCTATACGCTTCATTCAGTCGTTTCTTTTCCTCTTCATTAAGCGGAATTATATCATTATAGATAAACGCATTTTTTGAAATGTGCATATCTACGTTGTGGTTCTGGCTTAGGTGCTTGTAATATCCTTTCAACTCTTCTGCAATTGTATATGAATAAAACAATGGCAGTCCTGCCCATTCACTATAAAACGTAATGGAAGAGTTATCGCCTGAATCTTTGAACTCAACATTAGAACCGATTATAGAAGTAATTAAGCTCTGGAATTTTTTAAACGCATCTGTATTCGTTTTTATCCCCACATAAAATTTCTTTGCAGAATCATCCAGCTTAAAGCTGCCCGGAATTTCCCGTGTGCGCAGCCATGGAAACGCCTGCAGAAACATTCCTTTTATCTTCGATTCGCTTCGTGTAGCATCCTTTTCAAAAAGCATTTCAGTTATATTGTAATCCTCTCGGATTTTCTCAAACTGCTTTTTGCAAAAAGAAACCATCTTTTGTTCTATTGCTGATGCATCGCTTTCTCTTAAAATATTTACAATGTCCGTAATATCAGAAGCGCCCATTTCTTTCAGCAATTGATAAGATAATTCCTTCAGCTTATCAGTTGCATTCGAGCCTGTTCCGATATATCTTATATAATACTCATTCTTCACATCGTCCGGTTCGTAAACCATCAGATTAAAGCTTGTTTCCTGTTTTTGTTTATAGAACTCGTATTTACGTGTGAAGTTATCTTTTAAAAGTCCAAGATTACCCGTTAATTTTTTCAAATCAGCAATCAGTCCGTAAGCAATTACTTTTCCTTTATCTGTCTTTTCAGTCTTCTCAATTAATTCTAAAACTTTGTTTACAATTTCCTTTGCATAAACTCTGGCTCGCAGCTTTATTAACGTGTTGTAATACTCTTCAAGCAGCTTCATCAGCTTTTCGAGATTACCCGTCATCGCCGATTTTCTCAGCGGGTTTAATTTCGAGCGTGATTCATCTTCTCTAAGCTCCTGAAATTTTCTCTTTATCTCGCCGTCGTATCTTGCAATTACTCCCTGCAAATCTTTTATCTCTTTATCATATTTCGGAATGTAATCGAAGTTGCCGTTTGTAAGAATAAACTGTAACCTGTGCAATAAATTTACTGCATAAAATACACCGCGCGTTGAATCGTTTACTAATGAATTAATTTTCTTTTCAAGCAAGCCTATATGATTATTTTCCCTGTCGCCGATTATATCACGTACAATTCTGTTCCTGTTCGTAAAAATCTGTGAGTAATACATCCCCTGCCTTGTTACATCATAATCATCCTTGAAATTGGTATCGAACTTTTGCTTTTCGGCAAGTATGAATCCCGTCCAGCTATCGCCGCGCTTACCGCTGACTAAATCGTTTTGTAAATTTGTTAAAAATCTTTTTATATCATTCTGAATAGAAGTCTTGTCTTCTACTTTATAAAGCGAATCTAATAACTGATACTTGTTTATCGTTTCAAGTATTCCAAGC
>JAFDZO010000035.1 GCA_018266845.1 Bacteroidota bacterium
GTACCGCCTGCATTCAGATAAGCTTTTAGCGAGTCTTTCTGAACAAGAGAAATGAAGTTTGTTGCTTCTCCGAGCCAGATGACTTTCTTATAGCCTCTGAATGAAAGTGAGCTTGTGTTAGTATTTGCGCCTCTGTTGTATAAATCAAATGTTACGCCTAATCTGCCGAGGTTGACTGTTATTGAGTCGCGGCTGATTCTGCAGTTTGCAGTGGTTGAGTCGTAAGCTACGATAACATCACCTTTAGCTTGTCTCTTTAAGGTTAAAGCAAAGGTTTGTGTTGAAGCTAATGAGTCTGTTGCGCTTCTGTAGGCATAAACTCTCCATTGACCGACAACTGAGTCTCCGGGATTAATTCCTTGGGCTGCAAGCATAGCATCGAGCGTAGCATTAGGAATGCTTAAAGAAGAATCAAATCCTGTGTTTCCTGATGGAATGTAGAAAATAGGCGCGCCGCTGAATGTCGGAGCGTCGAATAACCATTTATATCTTGTACCTGAACCTGAACGTGTCCATGAAATATCTACGTTTGTCGGGTTGAATACTGAAGTTGTAATTGTTGTGCCGTTTACAGGAGCAACTAAGTTGAAGGCTGTTAAAGCAGGTACGCCTCTTCTTAATGTGATTGCTCTTGGTCCGTTTGTTGATTTTAACGAGTCAACTCCCGGAGCGCCCGGAGCTTTAAATGCCCATACGTCCCATTGTCCTACTGCTGAGTCTGATGCTGTACCATTATTTGTAAATCCATTTGCTGCTAAAATATCATCAAGCGCGCCTAAAGTTGTTGTAATGGAATTTGAACCTGAAGGAATTGTGAGTCTTCTTGTTCCCGTTGTCGGGCTTCCAAAAATCCATTTGTAGTTTGCAGTGATTGTAGAAGTATCCCATGTAATTGTTACAGGAGTTGTAGAACCCGGGAAAGTAACTATTCTTGAACTTGCTGCAGGTGTTTGAAGATTAAAAGCATTTAATCCGTTTAGCTGAATTGTTACCGAACCGACCCATGTCTGGAATAAAGTTGAGGCATTGCCGTTTTTGTCATCCATCCATGCTGCATAAACTTTTCCGTTACCGGAAGTACAACCAATGTAGTCACCCATTGTATTTACGCCGGGCAATAACTTTGGTTTAAAGTTGTGGTCTGCAATTTTTTGGTCAGTCCAGGTTGTACCGCCGTCTAATGAACGTGAAATATATACGGTTGCAGAGTCACCTGATGAAGGAAAATCTCTGTTATCGTAATAAATGACGTTTAGACCGCCTGCTTCGTCAACTCTTACACAAGGGAAGAACTGCACTTTTCCGTTATTGAGAGCATCCTGGTTAACTCTAATGCCTGATGACCATGTTGTACCGCCGTCACTTGACCTGTTTAAAATAATATCTGCATCAGTTCCTGCAGGAGCCAAATTGATTTGTGAAGTTACAACATATATCCAACCGTTTCTTGCTCCGCCTGTTTTATCGCAATCAACTCTTGGGAAACCGTTTGTTCTTATACCCCATCCGTTAAATGAAGATGAACGTGAACCGTTAGCGTCAAATGCGTTTTCTGTAGTAGTGAAATTCAGACCTCCGTTAGTTGACTTTGCAAAACCAACAAAATCTTCGGTGAAAGGTGATGAAGAAACACCTGCGGTCCAAACTACATACACCTGACCATTGGGTCCTGTAACAACATCATGACCTTGCGCATTGTGTCCTGTTGGAGTTGCATTTAAAACTATTGGTGTTGACCAAGAAACGCCGCCATCAGTTGTTCTGGAAAATCTACCATTACCGGGAGTTGTTCCGAAACTTGTCCAAGCCATGTAAGTGTTTCCGTAGAATGGGCTTGAAGGGGAATTATCGGTATTGGCTAAATTTTTATCGCAGTTAGCATCTAATACTACATCAAAGGTAGATGACCATGTTACCCCTTTGTTTGTGGAGTAATTAGAACCCATACCTTTTAAGCTTCCGAAATTAGTTGTAGATGTTAAGTGCGTGAAAATGAATCTTCCATTCTTATCAATTGCCGGACCGGGGTCTCCGCGCTGATCTGCCTGGCTTGGTGCTGCCATTGTATCTGTTCCATACCAGTTATTTCCACCGTCAGTGGAAACATAAGTACCTGCATTGATGGATGACCCTCTGATATTTTGTGAAGCTACATACAGAATGTTCTGGTTGTTTGGGTCTCTTGTCATGTATATCTCGCACTGTTGATTTAACGAAGGATATACTCTGATACTTGGATTAATTACTAGAGTTTGTTGTGGTGTGTAAACAACTCTTGAATCGGTAGTCCATGATTTTACTCCGATATCAGTGGCTTGGGGAAGCTGGTCCCCGTTTTTTTGTGCCGCTATCATCTGTGGATTGTAATACCATCTTGGGCTTTCATCTGTTTTTTGCCCGGTGAGATAAACAAATCCAATGATAACAAGTGAAAAAAGTACCAATAACTTCTTCACAGGTTCTCCTTAGAGGTTTAGTTTTTAAAATTACTTACAAATTATAGTAATTAGATTTGAGAAGCAATTAATTTGCTAATGATAGAGTAAAAAAAAATCAAAATAAAAAAGCCCATTTCGCATAGCAAAATGGGCTTTCTGAAACAAAACTCTCCAGTTTATTTAATAAGAGTCATTCTTTTAGTTTCAACAAAATCAGCAGCTTTAATTCTATAGAAATAAACTCCGCTGGCAAACGCCGATGCGTTAAATTCTACCGAATGATATCCTGCTTCTTGAACCCCGTTTACCAATGATGCAACTTCTCTGCCCGTTACATCGAATACTTTAATCGAAACGAATTCCTGTTTCGGCATTGCGAAATTAATTTTAGTCGTCGGATTGAACGGGTTCGGGTAATTTTGAGAGAGTTCAAATTTTTCCGGCAGTAAGCTTACAGGAGTTCCAATACCAGTTAATGTACCTGCTGTAATATTGTCTATAAATAAGTTATTCCCATATGCGCTTAAAGCAGTAAACCTTACCTTATTAGTACCAACCGGCATAGACAGTATTTTTGTTGCCCATTGCCCCGCTGAAGGTGTAAACGAGCCTAATGATTGAACAACAGTTGACATAACCGGTGAGTTATTATACCCTGATGATAGACTTGTTGATTGATACATAGCTAATAACCTTGTCCATGTTGTTCCGCCATCTGTTGATGTTTCTATAATACATGAATCAATAGCTGTTGCAGTGTAATATGCAGCAGCGTAATTGAACCTTAAATAGTTTGATGGTCCTGTTACAGGCGGAAACTGATTTGAAGTTAACACCTGCGGTCCCGTTGTTGTTTGAGCACTATAAAAATTATATTTTGTAGATGCTGTTCCATTCCCGTAACCCGGTACAAGTTCTCGTGTCCAGTATTGAGTTCCTGTTCCGGTTAAAGTCCATTCAGCAGGGGGATATGTAGTTCCCTCAAATGATTCATTTAACGGAAGCGCTCCGACTCTTCTAAGCGTTAAGTTTCTTGTTTCGCTTGAAGCTGTTGAATCCGTCGCACTTCTATAGGCATATACTCTCCACTGTCCTACCATAGAATCTCCTCTTGCAACTCCAAGCGTCTGAAGCATTCCGTCAAGCGTTGAGTTAACAATGGTCAAAGTAGTATCAAATGAATTATTGTTTGAAGGAATATTGAAAACGACCGGACCTGAAAAATTCGGGCTGTCAAACTGCCATTTGTATTTTAATCCTTGTCCGCCGCTTTTCCACGAGATTGTAATATTAGAGTTATCATTCGGAGCTGTAATTTGAGTTGTGTTATTCAGGGGTTGAACCAAGGCAAATGGAGTAACATTTAGCTGACCTCTTCTTAAAGTAAGGTTTCTCGGTCCATTTGCTGCCTTTAAAGAATCAGCTCCCGGTGCGCCCGGAGCTTTAAATGCCCATACATCCCATTGACCTACTGCTGAGTCTGTTACCGAGCCGTTGTTTGTAAAACCGTTTGCTGCTAATAAATCATCAAGCGCGCCTAAAGTTGTTGTAATGGAATTAGAACCTGCCGGAATTGTAAGTCTTCTTGTTGCAGTTGTCGGATTTCCAAAAATCCATTTGTAGTTTGCAGTGATTGTAGATGTATCCCATGTAATTGTTACAGGAGTAGTAGAACCCGGGAATGTTACAATTCTTGAAGATGCGGCAGGTAATTGAAGATTAAAAGTACTCAAAGCATTAAGTTGAATTGTTACCGAGCCGACCCAAGTCTGGAATAAAGTCGAAGCGCTTCCTGTTTTGTCATCCATCCACGCTGCATATAATTTTCCGTTTCCTGAGGTAACTCCGATATAATCGCCCATTGTTGTTACACCCGGCAATAATTTCGGTTTAAAGTTGTGGTCTGCAATTTTCTGGTCGGTCCAGGTATTTCCTCCGTCAAGAGAACGGGAAAAATATACTGTGCAGGAATCACCTGAAGAAGGAAAATCTCTGTTATCATAATAAACTACATTCACGCCCCCCGCTTCATCTACTCTCACGCATGGAAAATACTGAACTTTTCCGTTGTTGAGCGCATCCTGATTAACTCTTATTGCTGAAGACCAAGTTGCGCCTCCATCCGTAGATTTTCTTAAGATTACATCTGCATCAGTTCCTGCAGGAGCAAGATTGATTTGAGGAGATACAACATATATTGTTCCTCTTCTTGGACCGGAGGATTTATCAACATCCATTCTGGGAAATCCGTTGGTTCTTATTCCCCATCCATTAAATGAAGATGAACGGGCTCCGTTAATATCATAAATATTTTCAGTTACTGAAAAATTTGCTCCTCCGTTTGTTGATTTTCCAAAACTCATGTAATCTTCTGTGAATGGAGCCGAAGTAATAATTCCTGCCCAAACTACATAAACTTCCCCATTAGGTCCTACGCAAACATCATGTCCTTGTGAGTAATGCCCTGAAAGAGGAGCATTCATTAAGAATGCAGGTGTCCAGCTTACACCGCCATTTGTTGTCCTCGAAAAGAAACTTCCAATAATACTGCTTGGAGGGAAAACTGTCCACGCCATGTATGAATTACCATAGTATGGACTTGATGGGACGTTGTCAGTATTTGCGAGATTTTTATCTACATTAGGGTCTATCATAATATCGTATGTAGCAGCCCAGTTGAGACCTTTATTAGTAGAGTAATTTGCTCCCATTCCTTTAAGGCTTCCGAAGTTAGCTGTTGATGTTAAGTGTGTAAAAATGAATCGCCCGTTTTTATCAATTGCCGGACCGGGGTCTCCGCGCTGGTCAGCTAAACTTGGCGCAGCCAAAGTATCTGAGCCTTTCCATGTCAAACCGCCATCCGTTGATACATATGTACCTGCATTAATAGATGCGCCTCCTGAAATATTCTGTGAAGCAACATATAATATTTGTGGATTTGATGGATCGCGTGTTATATATATCTCACATTGCTGATTTAATGACGGATACACTCTGATGCTTGGACTAATTACAAGAGTTTGCTGTGGAGTGTAAACGATTCTTGAATCGGTCGTCCATGATTTTACCCCAATATCTGTTGCCTGAGGAAGCTGCTCCCCGTTTTTTTGTGCCGCTATCATTTGAGGGTTGTAATACCACCTTGGACTTTCATCTGTCTTTTGCCCGGTGAAGTACACAAACCCAATAATAACGAGTGAAAAAAGTACTAATAACTTTTTCAATTGATTGACTCCTTCTGATTGGTTTTTAAATGTAGAGCGAGGTGAATGAGATTTATCTTAGAAGGAGAATGGAATGAGGCGAACTTTGTTAGAGGTTAGATAAGTTACTTTAATCTGAAAATAAAATCAATAAAAATTGATGTCAGCTAATAATGTTGTACTATTAATTTTGAAGCTCTATTTCATCCAGCTTGTGTTTAGAATGTTTATTGTAAAAATAAACTGCAATTATTCCTACAACAACTGCAAACCAAAGTGTTGCCACCCGTATAATGATAGTAGATGCTGCGGATACATCCTTTGGAATTTTGAGAATTATTAATAGTCCGGTCATAGATGCTTCTGTTGCGCCAAGCCCGCCCGGCAGCATGGCTATTGCCCCTACGAGAGTAGCGAAACAATAAATAAATGATGCTGTAAGAAAACCGGTTTCAATATTTGAGGTAGATGAAAATATTTTCAAAACGTAATAAAATCCCCAGCACTCGAAAAGCCATGCAGCTAAACTGATGAGAATTGCGACAATAAGAGGCTTTATTTTTACAAGCTGATAGATGCTATCGTATGCGATATGAATTTTGTGAACGTGTTTAGATATGAATTTTATTCTCTCAAGAGAATTAATAATCGCGAGCGATAATTTCTGAAAACTTAGTATTAAAGTTACTCCGATGAAAAATATTCCTACACCTATTATAATCGAACGTCCGTAATCGAATACATATGCTCCTGTGATGCAGATTATTATGATTGAAATAAAATCTGTAATTCTTTCTGCAATAATAATTGGCGCTGACTTTGCTATGGGAGTCCCTGTTTCTTCTTTTAATAAATACGATTTCAAAACCTCGCCCATCTTGCCGGGAGTAACACTCATAACAAACGCAGATAAAAATATTTTAAAGCTAAGCAGGGGAGCGACTTTTATATTGAGAATTTTTAAATAATATTCCCATTTAAAAAATCTTGCAATGTAATTTAAAAATGAAAGTCCGAGTATGATAGGGAAGAAAAGCCAGTTAAATTTTCCAAGCGCTCCGACGAGCTTATCAAAATCTGCATAGAAGCTGATGCCTAAAAATATCAGCGCGCCGAAAACTGCCGAGAGTAAAATTTTCTTTTTATACTTTGAGAACAATTTAAATGACTTTCTGTATCGTTGTGTAAAGTTTTACCAATGGGAGACCTACTATATTATAATAATCTCCGTTAATTTTTTCTATAAATAAACATCCAAAATCATCCTGTATGCCGTATGCGCCCGCTTTATCAAGCGGCTTGAATTTATTTACATAATAATTTATTTCATCGTCTTTCAGCTTACGGAAAAAAACCTCCGTTTTTTCATAGGCAAATTCTTCTTTGCCGTTCTTTGTGTTTATTACATTCAGCCCCGTATAAACATAGTGCTTTTTTCCGCTCAGCATTTTTAAATATGCCTTTGCTTCTTTCAGGTTTGCCGGCTTATGAAGAATAGTTTTTCCTATAAGAACAATTGTATCGGCACCAATGACAATTTCATTTTTGTAATTTGCGGCGACAATCCTTGATTTGTTCAGAGCATTTATCTGGACAAGCTTTATGGGATTGTATTTTGAAACTTCAAGTTCATCAGATTTACTATCCACAATTTTATGCTTTAAGCCAATCTGTGTAAGCAAATTTGCTCTACGCTGCGACTTTGAAGCAAGGATATACTTAGAAGCTAATATTTTCTTAAGAGACAAATTATTTTTGATGGAAATTTTTATTTTGGTAAAATAATTTTAAAATCATGATGGTAAGTTCTACGATACAAAGCTTTTAAGGTGCTTGGTTTACATTCTAATATTTCCTGATTATCTACTTCGATTCCAATAATTCGGTTTTTCTCATCAAACTTAGATTCCGCTAGAATGTATTTATTCCTAAATCCTAACAGTATTTCCCATAATCTTTTTTCTATTTGGAATTTCTTATGATTTGATGATATATGGAAATACAGATTTGGCTTTACACTTAAATTATGTTCATAAGGATTAAATGTAGAATCTTTCTTAACTCTCTTGTCAACATTGATGGCTATTAGTAAAGCTAAAAAATTATTGAGAAAATTTTGTGAGTCTATGAAATATCTTTTGCCTGTTTTTCGTTCTTTTACTTCGATCTTGCCACGTTCAAGATTTTTTTCACTAACAATAACCTGATAAGGAATTCCTATTAAATCGGCATCATTAAATTTAATTCCTGCTCTAACCTCTACTCTATCGTCATATAAAATATCTACGGAATTTTTAAGCTTGTTATAAAATCCAGTTGCTTGTTTAAACATCTTTTTATTGTTCGTATTTGCACAAATTAAAACAACATCAAAAGGGGCAATTTCACCATTCCATATTATTCCGAACTTGTCATGATTTTGCTCAATGTGGGCAGCAGCAATTCTTTCAACGCCTATTCCGTAACTTCCCATGATAATCGGATGTGAATTTCCCTGCTCATCTAAAAATGTTGAGCCGAGAGCCTCTGAATATTTTGTGCCAAGCTTAAATATGTGTCCGACTTCAATTGCTTTGGTAATCCTTATCTTATCTTTTTTATCCTGTGTAAGTTCGCCGTCTTTTACCGTTCTTATATCGTAATATTTTATTGAAGGAACATCTCTCTTAAAATCAATATTTCTGAAATGATAATCATTTTTATTTGCGCCGCTTATTAACTCATCTGCATCTTCAAGACGTAAATCCGCAACGACTGTAATTTTATCGTTTGTAATTTTTAAAGGACCGATTGACCCTGCATCCGCTCCGGTGATTTCCATCAATTCTTCTGGGTGTCCCGGACGGATATTCTGCCCGAAAATATTCTGCAGCTTTGTTTCACTCACTTCATCGTCTCCGCAAACAAGAGTAAGAACATAACTGTCTCCGTTCACAAAAATTCTTGATTTAGCAAGTCGTGTCCAGTCATTTTCAGTATTAACAAATTTAGAAAGCTCTTCGATTGTTTTTATATTCGGAGTATGAAACTCTTCTGCTTGTAAGTTTGAATTTTTTCTTTCAACTTTTTCTGCATAAGAAACTGCAACTTCTATATTGGAGCAGTAAGAATTATTTTCAGTTACCACAATATTATCTTCACCTGCATCTGACTCAACCATAAACTCTTCAGAATCACTTCCGCCCATAGCTCCGCTGAATGCAGTTACCACATAAAAATTCAGTCCGCATCTTGTGAAAATATTTCTGTATGCCTGCGCATGTTTATCGTATGAAATATCCAGACCTTCCCATGAAGAATCGAACGAATACGCATCCTTCATTGTAAACTGCCTTCCGCGCAGAACACCTGAGCGCGGTCTTGCTTCGTTACGGAATTTTGTTTGTATCTGATACCAAATCTTTGGCAAGTCCTTATATGAAATCAAATTCAGCTTTGCAATTGAAGTGAATACTTCTTCATGTGTAGGAGCTAGCACAAGCTCGCGGTTTTTTATTCTGAAAATTGTATCGCCGTAGTCGTCAAGCCGTCCCGTCTGCGCCCAAAGCTCATTGGGAGAAAGGGCAGGGAGGTGAAATTCTTCTCCGCCTATGGCATTCATTTCCTCGCGGATGACTTTTTCTATTTTTCTGAAAACTCTTAATCCGAATGGGAGGTAGGAATAAACGCCTGATGTAAGCTGACGAATCATTCCTGAACGAATCATTAATTTGTGTGAAGCAACAACTGCATCTGCAGGCTCTTCTTTAACAGTCGGTAAAAAAAATTGTGATAAACGCATTGCATTATTTTAGTGAATAATGAAAATAACTTTATATATTTGGTAATTCAATTCAGAAAGTTTGGAGAAATATTTTACCTCAAAGAGGCAATGATTCTTGCAAAGAATGCAAAGTAAAATACGACTAATTCTATAAGTTCAATTGTAGGAATCAAACAATTTTTAAATCTTTGCGAACTTTATAATCGCTTTGCATCTTTGCGGTAAAAAAATAGCGCAAAAAATAATTCACTTCATACTGCGTTGTAATAAAAATATATTTTCGTTATTGTCGTAAAAATTAATTCATAGTATCTATGAGTTCTGCTTATCTTCACATCCTGCTGAACCATATCCCCGTTATCGGAACAGCAATCGCAGCATTTGTAATGTTTTACGGATTCTTCAAACGAAGCGATGAAATAAAAAAGCTTGCGCTGATTGTCACAATTCTTGTCGCAGCCGCATCTGTAGTAGTTTATCTCACAGGTGATAAGGCAAAGGGCAGCGTTGTGAGTATTGAAGGTGTCAACAGCGACTTTATTGACCCGCATGAAGAATTCGCCGAAGTGGCAATCATTGTTTCAAATGTTGTCGGGCTGCTTGCTTTAGTTACACTTTTCGTTTTCAGAAAACCCAAACATCTTCCCATGTGGGCGGCAGCTTTATTTTTTGCTTTGATACTTGCCGTTAACGGTATGATGGCATGGACGGCTCATCTTGGCGGCATGATAAATCATACAGAGATAATGGGAGTTTCTCCTCTGAAAAAAACCGATAAGTAAAGTAATTTTATAAATCGCCTTTGATTGGTCTGATGGTAACGTCTTCTATCATGACTTTCTTCGGTTGCTCGAATATGTTTAATACTATCTGAGCAACTTCATTTGCAGTCATCATTTTGCTTGAGTGTTTCTGGCGTGTCTTGTTATCCCACATCGGGGTTTCAGTCGCGCCGGGAAGCACATTGGAGACTTTTATATTGAGGTGTCTTACTTCTTTTCTAAGCGAGTTTGCCATAGCAAGTATTCCTGCCTTCGATGCAGCATAAACAGAGCTGTTCGTGAAAACTGTCGTTGCTGCCACCGATAATATATTTATTATGTGTCCGCCTTTGTTCTTTATCATCTGGGGAAGGACATATTTGATGGCAAGGAATGTTCCTCTGAGATTTGTGTTTATTACGTTATCGAAGTCGAAGGATTTTGTTTCAAGAAATGTTTTGAAAGTAGTTACGCCCGCATTGTTTATAAGGCAGTCTATCCTTCCGTATTTTTCTCTTATTCTTTTCGCAGTGCCTATGATGCTCCGCTCAGAAAGCATGTTGCATACAAATGCAGTAGCTTCTCTGCCGGCGAATTTTATCTCGCTTGCAATCTGAACTAAGCGCGATTTTCTGCGTCCCGTTACAACTACAATATATCCGGCTTTGGAGAATTCGTTAGCGATTTCTCTTCCGATGCCCGTAGAAGCTCCCGTAACCCAAACTACTTTTTGCACTGCAAAAATTTTTGATTAATACAAAAATAGTCTAACAATATACAATTAGCAATTTGTTTACATCGGACAGGGAAATAATTTGATGTGGGATTTGTATGAAGATTGAAGTAATGCTTCTTACCATTATTACTTTTAGGAATAACAATACTAAACTCTCCCCTTGAGGGGAGTACTTTCGCGAAGCGAAAGGGAGGGGTGTTTAAAGAACACCCACCGTCTCGCTTTCAGCGAGCCACCTCCCTCAAGGGAGGAGTTTAAAATAAATAATATTAAGTAAGGTTCCCCCTCCTTATTAAGGAGGGGGAAAGAGGTTAACAATTTACCCTTTATACTCTCCCCAAACTCCTCTCAGAATATTTGAAATCTCGCCGATTGTTGCGTAGCTTTCTATTGCCTCTAAGAAATAGGGAAGCATATTTTCATTAGTAGATGCCTTCTGCTTTATTACTTCAAGCAGCTCGTTTACTTTTACGTTGTCTCTTTCAGCTTTCAGCTTGCGCAATTTTTCCGTCTGAATATTTCTTACTTCATCGGAGATTTTTAATATATCGTGCGCCGGCTCTTCTTCAGTTGTGAATTTATTCACGCCGACAATCACATTTTCGCCTGACTCCAATCCAAGCTGGAAGTTATACGCATTATTTTCTATCTCGCTCTTCTGATATCTCGCTTCGATTGCCTTCGTTGCCCCGCCCATCTCTTCTATCTTCTCAATATATTCCCATGCCTTTTCTTCTATCTGATTCGTTAGCTCCTCTATTATATATGAGCCGCCAAGCGGATCAACCGTATCGGCAGCGCCGCTTTCATAAGCAATTATCTGCTGTGTTCTCAAAGCCGTCTGAACAGATTCTTCCGTCGGTAATGAAAGAGCTTCATCTTTTCCGTTCGTGTGCAATGACTGGCATCCGCCCATCACTGCAGCAAATGCCTGCAATGTAACTCTTACAATGTTATTATTGATTTGCTTATCAGATAAGGTCGAGCCGCCCGTCTGCGCATGAAAACGCAGCTTCATGCTGTTTTCATCTTTCGCTTTGAATTTCTCCTTCATTATCTTTGCCCAGATTTTTCTTGCTGCTCTGAACTTTGCAACTTCCTCAAGAAAATTATTGTGAGCATTGAAGAAGAATGATAAACGCTTTGCAAACTTATCTACATCAAGCCCCGAATTTATTGCCTGCCTTACGTATTCAATGCCGTCCGATAAAGTAAAAGCAACTTCCTGCACTGCATTACTTCCTGCTTCTCTTATATGATAGCCGGAGATTGAAATTGTATTCCACGAAGGTAAGTTATCACTGCACCATGAAAAAATATCCGTGATAAGGCGCATTGATTCCTTCGGTGGATAAATGTACGTTCCGCGCGCAATGTATTCTTTTAGTAAATCATTTTGTATCGTACCCGATATTTTTTTTAAGTCGGCATTTTGTTTTTTTGCAATGGCAACATACATCAGAAGCAAAAGCGATGCAGTTGCATTTATTGTCATTGATGTTGTAACATCGGCTAGCTTTATTCCGTCGAAGAGCGTTTCCATATCTTTTAGCGAGTCAATGGCAACGCCTACTTTTCCTACTTCTCCCTCTGACATTTTATCGTCGGAGTCGTAGCCGATTTGCGTAGGCAAATCGAATGCAACGGATAAGCCCGATGAGCCGTTTGCGATTAAATATTTATATCTTTGATTTGATTCTTCCGCAGTGCCGAATCCCGCATACTGGCGCATTGTCCAGAAACGCGAACGGTACATTGATTCGTGTACGCCTCTTGTAAACGGATATGTGCCGGGATTTGCCTGCAGTTCACCTTGGGTGAGAAACTCGGGAAAGATAATTCCCGAATCTGTTTTGAATACTTCTTTACGGTTAGCCATATTATCAGGGTTAAGTTGTCAATTACTTTAAGTCCACGCCCGATTTCAAAAACTTATAATGCTTTTTTGATTCTTTCGAGTAAAATTCATTCTGGTTTATAGCTATAATATCCCATGAGTTTTTCTCCCAGTATTTCGGCTTTTCTTTTAGCTCGATAGTAAAGGTAGAATCGTTCACGGCTTTTATTGTGTACTCGGATTTATGAGTAGCTACTCCAAGTGAATCATCCCATTTCAAATAAATATATTTTTCATCGAAGCCTGCCATCTGCTTTTCGGGTCCGTTTGTAAATACAAATACCTTATCAACTAAGTTAAGCTTTTTCTCATTGCATGACATAAGAGCAATTGATGTTAAAAAAAATAATATTAATAAATATTTCATAAAATTGTTTTTGTAATGTTATTATTAATGTGTAGAGACGCAATACATTGCGTCTCGATTAATTAATAGAGACACAATGTATTGTGTCTCTACAAAGTTGTTTACATCACTAATCCGCCGTCAACGCAGAGTGTCTGTCCTGTGATATATGCTGCATCATCCGATGCAAGAAATTTTACTACTCCTGCAACTTCATCTGCCTTTGCAAATCTCTTCAGCGGAATATTAGATAAATAATTTGTCTTAACTTCTTCGCTAAGTTTATCAGTCATTTCTGTTTCAATAAATCCCGGAGCGATTGCATTCACGTTTATATTTCTCGAAGCAAGCTCTTTGGCAACTGCTTTTGTGAAACCAATTACTCCTGCCTTGGAAGCAGAGTAATTCGCCTGCCCTGCATTGCCGATTACTCCCGAAATAGAAGTTATGTTAACAATCTTTCCTGACTTCTTTCCCATCATTGGGCGCGTAACAGCTTTTGTAAAATTAAATACTCCCTTGAGATTCGTATCTATCACTGCGTTCCAATCGTCTTCCGACATTCTCATAAGCAGTCCGTCTTTTGTGATTCCGGCGTTATTTACCAGTACGTCTATTTTGCCGAACTCTTTCACAAGCGCATCTACTAATTCACCGACTGCCTTCGCATCGGCAACATCGCATTTGTAATGTTTGATATTTTTCGAATCAAAATAGCTTTCATCAATAGCATTTTTATAGGTAACAATTACCGTTGCGCCTTCATCGCTGAACGACTCAGCAATTGATTTTCCTATTCCGCGTGAACCGCCGGTTACAACTACTACTTTATCTTTGAATCTCATTGGAAAAATTTTCTGTTTTGGAATTTTGTAAAATTTTTATTGTTCACCAAGTTTGTTGTGAACTTCCGGCTCACTACTGTTTTCAGGATTAGGATAAATTCGCCGGTCAACTTTCTGTGCAGTTTCTATCGAATACTTCGGAGCAAAATTCTTTTTGTAGTAATCGTTTAAAAAATTCAACATGTCTTCGCCGAAGACATATTTTATTTCTTCCTGAGTACCTTCGAGAACCGATTGTGAAAAATTCTGCTTTTCGTGAATACCGCAGTACAATAAATTATCTGAGTGCTCATCGTCGAACATAATCACGCCTCCCATTAAAGTTACAGGATAAAGAATACAGTGCGTTGGTTTTATAGCCCATTTATGTAATCCCATTTTCATAGCGGCAACCTGCAAAGAGCAGTAATGATTATCATCCATAAAAACACATTTCTCCCGGTCAATGTTATCTACGAACACATTCGAGCCTGCCGCATAGCCGGAGGGGAAATCATCATCTTCGATAATTTCTTCATCGAACCACTGCGACTCATCTTTTATCTGCTGAGGAGACATTACTTCCTTGATAACTTCTTTATGCTCAAGTATTACATTGCGGAAATCCTTATCCATATAAACTCCGCAGTCACAGCACTGTCCGCCGCATATCTTCATATCGCATCCCGGAACAAATCCCTGCGTAAAAATAGAAGTGTGAATCTTCTGCCCGTTGAACTCTATAATTTTATCTGTTTCTTCTGCCTGCTTATTAATCAATGTATTGTCTTATGTTTTAATTTAAATTTTCTATATCTGCTGCTGTAGAAATATTGAAGCACTCGACATTCGGATTTATTTTTTTTACAAGTCCAGTTAAAACTTTTCCCGAGCCGATTTCATAAAATTTCACTGCGCCTGCATGTACCATGTTGTTAACACATGCTTCCCATTTTACAGTCGCCATAAGCTGTCTGTAGAGAGCATTTTTAATTTTATCTTTATTCTCGAACGGCTCTGCTTCTACGTTTGCGTAAACAGGAATCTTAGCATTCTCAAAGTTTGTGCTGTTGATTGCCAGTCTTAGCTCTTCAGCAGAAGAATGCATTAAGTTTGAGTGGAACGCTCCGCTTACTTCAAGCTGCTTAACCATTCTTGCTCCGTATTCTTCCTTTGCAATTTTCATTGCGCGCTGAACGGCTTCAATGTCGCCCGAAATTACAATCTGCCCCGGACAGTTATAGTTTGCCGGCTGAACAATTTTTCCTTCGCCCGCTTTTTCGCAGATGTCTTTCACTTTGTTTTCATCCACACCGATTATTGCTGCCATCGTGCCCGGCTGCTGAATGCCCGAATCACGCATAAGCTCGCCGCGTTTTTTTACAAGGCGAAGCCCGTCTTCAAATGAAAAAGACCCGGCATAGGCATTTGCAGTGTATTCACCGAGTGAATGCCCTGCCGTAACATCGCCTTTAATTTTATCGCCGATTAACTTAGTAAGAATGTATGAATGTATATAAAGAGCGGGTTGTGTAATGTGAGTTTCTTTAAGAACGTCTGCGGGTCCATCGAAGCAGATTTTTGAAATATGAAATCCCATAATGTCATCGGCTATATCGTAAAGCTCTTTTGCCATAGGATATTTTTCATAAATATCTTTGCCCATTCCAACTGCCTGAGAGCCTTGCCCCGGAAAAATAAAAGCTATTTTACTCAATTTGTGTTGTGTTAAATAATAAAATATAGATTGTTACCAAAATTAGTCATTATGCAAACGACATTCAATTTAAGACGAATTCCGAATTTTTCGATCAAACGTTTTAACGCAAAGAAGCAAAGGTTTAGAAAAGAACGCAAAAAATTTATGTGAAGTATTAAAAGATATGAGGTAGATTTAATTGAACTTTGATTAGAGAAATAAAACTTCATTTAGTGAAGTAACTCTTTCAAAATCCTTATCCATTGTAACAATTTTTAAACTGTTTTCCATAGCACATAAAAACTGATAAGCGTCGTCGAAATCTAAATTATGCATTTTGATTACTTGTGGAAGTTTAGCGTAAGATGATTTTTCTAAAGAAATGATTTGAACATTCGGGAGTACATCATTAATAAATGTTTCAAAGATGTTGATGAGATTATTCCTTGAAGCTATGACACCTATTGAATGTAGTGAGAAATCTGTTATTCCAATATTAGATATGTTCTCGTTGAGAAAGTTTTTGCAATTTTCTTTTTTTTCTTGTGATAAAAGTATCTCTAAAAAAATATTAGTATCTATTAAATACACTATCTGTATTGGGATGATTTATGCTGTAATTCAACAGAAGTAAATTTATCCGGCAATGAAGATAATCCGCCTTCCCAGTTAAATTTAAATTTAGATTTATTTTTAATTTTATCAGATAATAACCTGTCAACATAATCTTCAACTTCGTGTCTTAACTTAGGTGTTAATCTTTTTAATTTTTCTTCTAATTTATCCATTATGTAAATTTGCTTAAACAAAATATAGAGTATATGTTTTTTTCAATCAATGAATATTCCACTAAAAATAAAAATTTTTAATTTTATTTAACCGCTGAAATTCGTAATTTCAAAAATTCACTAAAAAATTCCAATACTTTATAAATAAAATATGAGCTCACAAGAACAAAACATTACGTCTTTATCGAATGAAAAGAGATTATTCAAACCGAAAAAATCTTTTGCGGAGAAAGCGCACATAAAATCATTTGAGCAGTATAAAAAAATGTATGCTCAGTCAATAAAAAACCCCGAGAAGTTCTGGGCAAAAGCTGCTGAAGAGCTTCACTGGTTTAAAAAATGGACGAAGGTTTTGAAATGGAAAGCTCCTCATTCCCAGTGGTTTTCGGGAGGCAAATTAAATTTATCGTATAACTGTCTGGATAGGCACGTAGAAAACGGAAGAAAAAATAAAGTTGCATTGTTCTTCGAAGGTGAGCCGGGCGATATGCAGACCTTAACATACGGCCAGCTTCTCACCGAAGTGAAAAAATTTGCAAACGTTCTTAAAGAGAACGGAGTAAAGAAAGGCGACAGAGTCTGCATCTATATGCCGATGGTTCCCGAAGCAGTTATTGCAATGCTTGCCTGCGCAAGAATCGGCGCAGTGCATTCAGTTATCTTCGGCGGATTTGCTGCGCACGCACTTGTTGATAGAATCAACGATGCAGAAGCGTGCATGGTCATCACTGCCGACGGCGCGCATAGAAGAGGACAGCTTGTAGAGCTAAAGAAAAACGTAGATGAGGCACTGCCTTCCTGCCCCACGATTAAGACAGTTTTAGTTGTGAAACGCTGCGGTAATGAAATCAAGTGGAACGATATGTTCGATAAATGGTATCACACTGAAATGGAATTTGTTACTGATGACTGTCCCGCCGAAAAACTCGATGCCGAGCATCCACTTTATATATTATATACCAGCGGAACAACCGGCAAGCCGAAGGGAATTTTGCACACAACGGGCGGCTACTCAGTGCAGACTTATCTCACCGCAAAGTATGTTTTCGATTTGAACGATGACGATGTTTACTGGTGCACGGCTGATATAGGCTGGGTAACCGGACACAGCTACGTTGTTTATGGTCCTTTGCAAAACGGAGCAAGTGTCCTTTTATACGAAGGCGCGCCAAACTACCCGGAGCCTGACCGCTTCTGGAAGATGATAGATAAATACAAAGTAACAATTTTCTATACTGCGCCAACGGCGATAAGAGCTTTTATAAAGTGGGGAACTCACTGGGTTGATAAGTATAAACTGGATTCGTTAAGGCTGCTCGGAACTGTGGGCGAGCCGATAAACCCCGAGGCGTGGATGTGGTACAATAAAGTAATCGGTAAAGAGCGATGCCCGATTGTTGATACGTGGTGGCAGACGGAAACCGGAGCGATTATGGTTTCGCCGCTTCCTGGAGCAACGCCTACAAAGCCGGGCTCAGGCACGCTGCCTTTCTTCGGAATTGATATTGCAGTGCTTGATAAGCAGGGTGTTGAAGTAAAAGCGAATCAGGGAGGACTGCTTGTTATCCGCAAGCCGTGGCCCTCGATGTTGAGAACAATTTATAAGGACGATGAGAGATACCAGAAACAATATTGGAGCGAGTTTAAGGGTATGTATTTTACAGGCGACGGCGCGCGCCGTGATAAGGACGGCTATTTCTGGGTAATGGGACGTGTTGACGATGTGCTTAATGTCAGCGGTCATAGGCTCGGCACCGCTGAGATTGAATCGGCGCTTGTGGCTCACATAAAAGTTGCCGAGGCTGCAGTTGTGGGCAAACCCGATGAAATAAAGGGCAATGCCATCTGCGCATTTGTTACGCTTGAAAGCAGCCACGCTCCGAGTGATGAATTAAAGAACGAGCTTAAGGCATGGGTTGCAAAGGAAATCGGCGCTCTTGCAAGACCGGATGAGATTAGGTTTACCGATGCGCTTCCGAAAACGAGGAGCGGAAAAATTATGAGAAGATTGCTTCGTGAACTTGCTTCAAGCGGAGAGGTTAGGGGAGACGTAACGACGCTTGAAGATTTTGCAGTGCTTGAGAAATTGAGAGAAGGGGAAGAGGAGTAGGGTTTAAGTTATGAGTTAGGAATTAATAATTGACCTGATGGAGGTTACTATCCGACAGGTCATTTTTTTAGCATCAAGTTTTGGCAAAATACTTTTTCCTTGTCGAAAATGAATAATAATTGTAAATTATTTAAGTTCAGAAATTTTAATCTAAAATGAAGATTTTTTACTTAATTTTATTTGTTTTTTTAGTAGCAGTTTCAGGTTGTTCTTCCGAGAGCTTACTCGTTAAGAAATATAAAAATGTTTATGAACCTGTGAAGCAAGATGGTATTACTTCGTATTATATTGCGGGGATTCCCTTCGGGGCTTTCGGAACCGATAAATATTCTGTAATATTTAGTTTGCAGCCGACTTCTATTGAAAAAGATGAATACTTATCACTATGGGTGCTATATAAAAATTTAGATGATGCTGAATACCTTTTGGAACCTGCCAGATTAGTTAAAATGAACTTATCGAGCAAGGGTGCGAAAATAAATTCAATAAACCCTTCGTCTCCATTAGCAATTTTAAATGAAATAGAGAAAAGCAAGCAAGCTGATTTAGTTACAACAGCAATTACAGGTGCTTTAAAATCCATTACTTATAAATCTGAAGTAGGAAAAGAACTTTCATCTCAAAACACAGACAGAAAAATTTTAGATATTGAAAGCTGGTATAATTTATATGCTGAAAGTATAAGCAATGGGATATTGAGAAAGAATACAATTTTTAAAGATAAAAGTGTTAATGGTTTGATTTATTTTTATTCTCCTTATCCAAAAGAAGAACCTTTAATTATACATGGTCAAACTTATAAACAAGGAAAAGTTTTCGATTTTAATGATTTTGATATTAGCATTGAAGTTCAATTACCGGATGGTTCTAAGGAAATAAAATTTATACGAATGGCCGGAGAATAGTATTTTACTTCACAATTTTAGAATCTTTTTTCTTGCAATTCTTGCTTCGCTGTTTGTAATAGGCATAAGAAGAAAATTTAAGCCGTAGAACACCCCTTGCCTTCACTTCGTTCAGGCGCTCCCCTCAAGGGGAGAGTTTCGCGTTTTTGAAAATAATGTTAGTTTTGAAATATAGTTTTATCTAAAGAGTAAAACATTAAAACACCAGTTTCTAAACTCTCCCCATGAGGGGAGTACTTTCGCGAAGCGAAAGGGAGGGGTGTTTATACAACACCCACCGTCTCGCTTTCAGCGAGCCACCTCCCTCAAGGGAGGAGTTAATAATTTTTGTAAGAAAGTTTATTGAAGTTAAGGAACAAAATTCTCCCCTCGAGGGGAGTACTTTCGCGAAGCGAAAGGGAGGGGTGTTTTTAGAAAAAATGAAATACGAAATAATAAAATATCATCCTTCCTTAAAACCATTTTCACGTAAATTAAGAAAAGAAAGCACACTCTCTGAAATTCTCCTCTGGGATAAACTCAAAAACAAGCAGCTCTTTGGTTATAAATTCCTGCGGCAAAAACCGATTGATAATTTTATTGTGGATTTCTTCTGCAAAGAACTAATGCTTGCAATAGAAATTGATGGTTCATCACATAATGAAAAAGTTGAGCAAGATTTAGAAAGGCAAATGAAAATAGAGAACCTTGGAATTAAATTTTTACGATTTCAGGATAAAGATGTTAGATTTAAAATGAACGATGTATTGATTACTATTGAAGGCTGGATAAAAGAAAATAGTTTGTAACGCATATCACCTCCTTTTCACTTTGATTTAAAAAAAAATGCTGTATCTTTTTCAAAAAAATTATGGCGAAAAATTACACTCTATCCCTCTCTCACGAGTATCAGGTCTCACCGGAAAAAGTTTACGAAAAAATTCAGGACGGAACAATTTTTAAGCTCGCCGGATGCGATGATTTGCTGCACGAGTTTGCCGTAGATGCTCCCGTTGCAATGTTCTTTAATGATAGGGGACAGATATTCGGCACATATAAGGAGATTGTAAAAAATAAAAAAGTTGTTCTGGATTGGAATGTTACGGGATTCGATAAGCCGGAAGAACTTAATACCCGCCTTGAAATTACGCTTTCCCCGAAAGAAAAAAACAAAACCTCACTATCACTCACAAACTCGGAAATAAAAAATGAAGCATCCTATGAAGCAAAGAAAAAAGCGTGGGAAGAAATTTTAGATGATTTGGAAAAGGAATTTTAGATAGCAAAATGACTGCCGTCAAATTATAAAATAACGAAAACTGAAATTAAATGTGAGTCTAAAATGCTTTCAGTAAAGAAACATTTAGCTTATTTTTGTGCAATTATAAAACTCACTCAATGCACATTTTTGATTCTCTTATTGGCAGCCTGCTCTCGCCGATGGTTCTCGCATTTGCTCTTGGTATTTTAGCCACATTAATAAAAAGCGATTTAAAATTTCCTGACGGGCTTTATGCAGCTCTTACAATTTATCTTCTTTTTGCCATAGGGCTTAAAGGAGGTTATAAGCTTTCCCAGACTCCTATTAAAGAGTTTATTCTGCCTGCATTATTCGGTCTGCTTCTCGGAGTAATGATTCCTATATGGATGTTCTTCATTTTGAAAAAATTCGGGAAATTTGATTACACGAACGCGGCTGCAATTGCCGCTCATTATGGCTCCGTCTCGGCAGTAACATTCGGCGAGGGAATAGCTTTTCTCGACCTGATGAAAATTCCCTATGAGGGATACATGCCTACTCTGCTTGCAGTGATGGAAATTCCGGGAATAATTGTCGCGCTTCTTATTGCAAGAAAATATTCCAAGTCGGAATCTTCAATGGGAAGAATTTTTCACGAACTGTTTACAAATAAAGGAACCGTGCTGTTAATCGGCGGATTGGTTATAGGTTTTGTTTCGGGAAATAAAGGGCATGAGCAGATTGCCCCGCTTTTTGAAACACTGTTTAGAGGTATGCTTACTTTGTTTCTTCTTGAAATAGGGCTTGTTACAGGAAGGAAACTGGCTGACCTGAAAAAAGTTGGCTCTTTTCTCGTTGCATTCGGTATAGTGATGCCTATAGTAAATGCTGTTATAGGAATTTTGTGCGGAAAGCTTGCGGGGCTTGGAGTGGGCGGATGCACGATGCTTGGCGTACTTGCCTCAAGCGCATCGTATATTGCTGCGCCGGCAGCTGTAAGAATTGCGCTGCCTGAAGCAAACCCGACGTATTATTTGACATCGGCATTGGCAATTACTTTTCCTTTTAATGTTACCATTGGTCTTCCGCTATATTTCTCTATAGCGAATTTTATCGTTGGGTAAATTTGAAAAGGTCTTTTTACACAGAGCGGGGAAAACTGTTTTCAGATTAAGAGACTTTTTTTTCCTAAGCTCCGGCTTAGAAAAGAAAATTTTGAACTCGCTATGAAGCGGATTTTATCCAGATACCTCGGGAGCTTCGTAATGCGAAACTGAATTTATGCTGTGAAATCGTGCATCTCCTTACTAAGAAAGGCGAAGTTTGAACGGCAGATGGGTGTGCTAAAAACATGCCCTTAAAGCGGAAGCTGTTTTGTGTGAAAATAATTTTAAAAAAATTTTAATGATGCGTTTATAAATTTAACAAAAGAAAATTTTATGGAATTAAAATCATTGAAGCTTGTTACAATATTTTCAGACGATGCTCTTCAGGATGAAATTATTGAAGCGCTGAAAGGCTGCGGAGTGAAGGGCTATACAATTGAAGATGCAAAAGGGGAGGGGCTGCACCGTATGCGAATGAATGAGCTTGAAGGAACAATAATAAGGATTGAGACGATATGCAATGAGGCAAAGTGCGATGAGGTTTTTAAGATGCTCTCGGAAAAATTTTTCAATGAGTACGGAGTGATAGCATTTGCGACGGATATTCAGGTATTGAGGAAAGAAAGATTTTAAAAAATTATTCACAAACAGAGAAAAATGTCAAGTTGAGAAAACATATATTTACTTCTCTAAAATCGGGATAAGATTTTGTTTATAAAGAATTTATTGAGCAGAAACTGAATTTTCTTGAAATTAATATTGTTAAATTAGTAATTTGACTCAAAACTTACGACCCCCCGTAAGTTTCACATTATAAAAAAACAATCATTTGCAATGAAAATTTATCGCATTTAAAATCACCCTTTTTTTACCTACCTTTTCACATAAACGAGAAAAAAGCTATGAAAAAAATCTTCATTTTGGCAAGCATTCTTGCCTTATTTTCTTTTCAATCCCTCTATTCACAATGGGTTCAGCAAACCAGCGGAACCACAGCCCAATTGAAGTCAGTATCTGCAATCAGCGACCAGATTTGCTGGGTTAGCGGAGTCGGTGTTGTGCTTAGGACAACAAACGGCGGAGTTAACTGGATAAACGCCACAGGCAATATAGCCGCTACATTTGGCGGTTCCAATATTTGGGGCATTGACGGGCAAACTGCTTTAGCCGCAGGAACCATTTCAGGAAACGCCTTCGTCTATCGAACCTCAAATGGCGGAGTAAACTGGAGTCAGGTATTTACCCAAACAGGCGGCTTTATTAATTCTGTCTGGATGACAGGAGGTCTTAACGGCTACATGATGGGAGACCCTGTAGGCAATAAATGGTCTTTATGGAGTTCTAATTCGACCGGTTTTGCATGGGACTCCACCGGATTACGCCTTGATGGAACAGGCGAAGCCGGATGGAATAACGGGTTGTATATAACAGGCACAAAAGTGTGGTTTACTACAAACACAGCTGCCGGGAAAATTTATTATTCTACAAACTCAGGCACTACTTTTACTGTACAGCAGACCGGAGCAACATCAGCATCATTTGCTACGATTTGGTTTAACTATACCAACGTGGGTATGGCAAGTTCAAACGGTTCGCTTTTCTATACAACTACTTCCGGCGCAACATGGTCGCCTATAGCTAATGTGCCCGGCGGAACAGCTAATATTAGCGGAATTACAGGCAAGAACAATGCCTGGTGGGTATCAAGAAATACTGCAAGCACGAGTATATATCATACGCGGGATAACGGAGCCACATGGATTTCCCAATCCTGCCCAAGCGGTTCTTATGCTCACATAGCATTGGGCAGATTATCAACGGGCGGCAGCGCAAATATCTGGGCTGTAGGCGAAGCAGGGAAAATTATTTTCCTTTCAGGTATCGTAAGTGTTGAGCCTGTTAACTCAGAAGTGCCAAGCCGGTATTCTTTAGAACAAAATTTCCCGAATCCGTTCAATCCCGAAACGAATATAAATTTTTCGCTTCCAAAAAATACTTTTGTTAAGCTGAAGGTGTATAATTCAACAGGTAAGCTTGTTTCGGAAGTTGTTAACGAATACAAATCAGCGGGTAATTATTCGGTAAGATTCGACGCCTCTGAATTAAGCAGCGGAGTGTATTTTTATTCAATTGAAACGGAAGGTTTTACACAGACTAAATCAATGATGCTAATAAAATAATTTTAGCAATACCTTCAAATTAATATAAGCCGTTTTGAGTGATTTTTCTCGAAACGGTTTTTTTATTTACGGCTCTTTTTTCCTTTTAAGAGAATAAAGTTTTTTTAATATTATTTTCTTTAACAAATAATATTTAACATGAAAAATCTTTTTGTATTAATATTTTTTTCAGTCTTTCTCGTAAGCTCAGTTTCCTTTGCCCAAAGCAGCGCGAAAGATACAACAAAGAAAAAACCATCGGGCATAAAAAGAAACATTACAGCAATTGCAGTTGTTTTAGGAAATACGCCTGATGGAATTACAGGTGTCATAAAGTTTACAAAACTAAAAAAGGGTGTAAGAATTTCAGGAGAAATATACGGACTGACTCCGGGTAAGCACGGGTTTCATATCCATGAAAAAGGGCTGTGCGACCGCCCGGATTTTTCAAGCGCAGGACCTCATTTCAATCCCGATGGAACGAAACATGGTAGTATGGACTCGGAACACAGACATAAGGGTGATTTCGGTAACATTGTGGCGAACGATTATGGGGTAGCTAAATTTTCTTTCGTTGATTATTCAATTAGCTTTAAGGGTAATAACGGAATAATAGGGAGAAGTGTCGTTATTCATGCCAAAGAAGATGATTTGAAAACTGACCCTAGCGGGAATTCAGGAAGCAGGATTGGGTGCGGAATTATTCAGTTGAATACTTACAGAAAGCATTAAAACTAAAACCCCTGTAAGATTTCTTACAGGGGTTTAAAATTATTTTATGTATGCCATTCGCTTTAAATCGGTAAAACCATTTGCTGTTAATTTATAGAGGTAAACTCCCGAACTCAAATTATCCGGTTTCCATTTTATAAAATAGTAACCGGCAGTCATATTTTTATCAATTAAGTTTTCCACTAAATTTCCTTTTACATCATAAATTTCTAAAGCCACTTTGGAATCTGATTTTAAACTGAATCTTATTTCTGTTTCTGGATTAAATGGATTTGGAAAATTTTGATGAAGTTTAAAATATTCCGGCACTTGCGATGAAAGTTGGTTTACATTTATTGAAGAAATATTTTCCCTAAATAGAAGTAAATCGCTGCCGCCAGATGTATTGCTTCTTCTATGAACGACGTAAATATCCGGCAGGGTATCATTGTTGAAAAAATCAATTTTCATTCCCAATCCTTCTGCAAAAACAGAGGGAGGAAATACCTTACTTGTAACTTCGGAAAAAACTCCGCCCCCTTGATTTACAAAAGCTTTTACGGGTCTGTTCACAAAAACATTCGATGTTATCAAGTCCGGCTTTCCGTCAAAGTTAAAATCAAGAAAAAGCCCTTCCATAGTATGTTCATTATCGAAAGGAATATTTGAACCTGTAACATCGGTAAAAATACCGCTTCCATTGTTTAACAAAAGCCTGTCTTGCGGATTTCTTCCGGCAATAAAACTTACGTTAGCAAAGAAAATATCTAAATCACCATCTGAATCAACATCGGATAGCGTAACCTTTCTTGTCTCTTCATTACCATAAACAGGAAGCCTTAACGTAGTTTCATCCGCAAAATACCCGCTTCCATTATTAATGAAAATTTTGTTTCCGTCCTCGCATCCGAAAATCAAATCTAAATCCCCATCTCTGTCAATATCAGCAGCTTTTATATCCTGAGGTACCATCAGTACGGAAGGGAGTCTTGTAGTATCGCTTCTGAAAGTTGCATTGCCATTATTGATAAGAACTTTGGTAATACCGGGAGGAGATGGATTGCCTGCCTGGTTTGAGCCGAAAATTAAATCAGGGTAGTTATCATTGTTAAGGTCTATTGTTATTACAGCGTTCGAAATGAAATTAGGTATTCTGTTGTTAGCATTATCGAAGTAACCGTCTCCTCTATTCAAATAAAATTCATGCACTGCATTATCTTCACTTGCAAATAATATATCAATATCTCCATCGCGGTCAAAATCGGAAACAACAATATCTTCACTGTCATATGAGAATTGAGGTATTCTCCACGACTCATCAACAAACATTCCGTTTCCCTGATTGATTAATATCTTGTTTTGAGCATACTCCCTTGCTATGATAATATCCTTGTCGCCATCGTTATCTATATCGGCAGATTCAACGTCCATACCCGGACCGCTTACCGTGGATATGGGAAGATTTGTTGAAGTAACATTTTTGTATAAGTATTGAGCATTGATTTTAGAAGACACCAAAAGGATGAGGGAAGCGGAAAGCAGTAATGAAAAATTTTTCATAATTTTTTCATTACCTACGAAAAATGGAGATGAAAGGTTTCAATATCCCCCCTGTTTTTAAGAGTATCAAACAGGGAGAGATGAATTTTAGAAATGAAAATTATTTTATAAGTATCATCGCTCTTGTCTGAACGCGGTCTGCATAGTTCAGCGTATAAAAATATACTCCGCTGGTAAGCGTATATTTTCCTGCGTCGAAATTAACTGCGTAAGCCCCCTCATTCTTGACCTCATTTAGAATCACGGCAATTTCTTTTCCCAGAGAGTTGTAAATCTTCAGGCTGACAAATCCGGCTTGCGGGATTTCAAAGTTTATTAAAGTTGAAGGATTGAATGGATTGGGGTAGTTTTGCTTTAACTCAAAGTTTGCAGGTGCAGTCGCAAGGTTATGAATTCCAACAACGGAAGCTGCGATTAATTTGCTAAGCGGACCTCCGTAGGCGCCCATATCATTTCTTGTAGTTCCTTTCGCAGGGAAAAGAGCCAAACCCGGTGTCGAGCCTTGCGGGTCATTATAGTTGGCGGCGGGATTTCCTTTATCAATACAGGGGGAAGAAGCTGAAAGTAAGTAGTTAGTTGAATCAAATTGCGGATTTAAGGTATCGTTTCCTGTTCCGGCAAAACCATTTTGAACACAAGAATAAGTAACAGTGGCTGTACCTGAAAATATATCTGAAATTTGTTTTAACCCGGCTGATGATACGTTTGCAGTGTTTCCCCACACTATATTGTTTAATATTGTAGTAGGAACCTGATAAACCAAAATGCCTCCGCCTTGTCCGGCTGCGCTGCCGCCTCCACCAAAGGAAGAATTGTTAATAATTGTATTGTTTTCAATAACACAAACATTAGTTGTATTTCCGTTAGTCCAAACTCCGCCTCCGCCATATGTAGGAGCGCCTGCAACCGCTTGATATACTTTATTATTAAAAATTACGCAATTTTTTAGCACCGAGTTGCTGTAATTAAATACAACTCCTCCTCCATACATACCTTCATTGTTAAAAATTATATTGTTTAGAATCTTTGCCCTTCCATCACCCATACGAATTCCTCCTCCTCCGGTACTTGAGATTCCGGCAGGTCTTCTGATTGCCTTATTGTCACTTATAATATTAAACTGTACAGTAGCTTTAGTATATTGCATTAATATTCCTCCTCCTTCGCAATACCTTCCTGCTCCATGTTCATCCTGCCATAGTGTTCCGGTTCCGGCGGTCAAAGTAAATCCCTGAAGAACAGCAATCGAATCGTCGTTATTTGAAACAATTCTAACACAGCTTGCGGAATCGGTATTTGCCGGTGTGCTGCCGTTAATAATCGTGGATGAAATAATTGATACGTTTTGAGTCTGGTAAAAGGTTGAGGTTACAATAATATTTTTTCCTTTGAGGTGAATGTTCTCGAAATACGTGCCAGGTTGAACGAGCACAGTATCACCATAAACGGCAGCATTTATTGCCGCCTGTATAGTTGAGTATTGTGAGGGAACATTTTTTATTGCAGCATTCAGAGAGGGGATGAGGGCTGCAAGGAAAATTATCAGTAGTATTTTTTTCATTAACTAGTTTTGATTTTTTAATTTACGGTAAAGATGTTATTGAACTTATCACTTTTTAGTATTTCACGGAGTGATTCTACAAAATCTGGGGATTGCTGATATGGGTGTGTCCTGAAAACCTGACTGCATTCATTATCTAAAATGTCAGATAGGACTTCTGTTCTTTCACCTGCGATTTTATCCATTTTGAAATAAGCTCCTCTTGTGAATCTTAGGTTATTGGGGTTTACGTAGCCAACGTTTATGAGAAATTTTGTTTTCTTTGAACATCGGCAGGGGTTTTCTTTATTGACAAGACCGCATTTATTAAACATGAAGCTGTGAAGGTCTTTCCTTGCGCGCGAAAGTTTTTGGCGAAAATTATCTTTTGAAATTTCCATTATTTCGCTTCCAATAGTATCAGATACACCGAGAAGACTTCCTAACGTATAAACTAAGCGCTGCTCTCTATCTAAGCAAAGGAGCATTCCAAACATACAGGAAATTTTTACTTCTTCTACAAGAATTTTCGAATCAACCGAGTAATTTGAGTTGTCAGGAAAATCACCATCAGGGCAATTGTCTATACTTTGGGCGTATTTCACAAAATTATCTGCGTGATTAACCTCACCTAAACTTTTTCTGATGTTCAAGACATGGTTGACCACAATTCTGTAAGCCCATGTTCTAAAACTGCTTCTGCCTTCAAAACTTGAGAGCTTTGTAATAATTTTAATGAGAACTTCCTGTGTAACATCTTTTGCCTCATCCGGGTAAAAGACCATTCGTAAAGCTATATTGTAAATATAGTCTTGGTGCTTTTTTACGAGCTTTTCTAAAGAATCTTTGTTTCCTTTGACTGCTTCGGCGACAAGTTCTGCATCCGAACTATCACCATTGTATTTGTCAGAAAGAATGTTTTGCGAAATCATATTTTATTAGACAGTAAAATTTTAAAAGTGTGACAAATTATTTTTGGTTAGCTTTTTAAGCTCTCAAATGTTGTTTTTATAAAAAAAGTAGTTTTTTAATCACATAATATGATACTGAAAAATTGTCTTTTATAAAGTTAATGTATTTAACTTTGATAGAAAAGAATATTGGAGGTTAATGTGAGGAAATAGAGGCTACTACAAGACCTGTATAACAAGGTCTTGTAGTAGAAAGGATTTTGTATCAGGTAATGTTATTTTACAACCTGCATCTTCTTTGTATCCGAGAATAAAACTCCCGAATTATCGTAAATAACAATTCTGTAGAAATAAACTCCACTTGAGAGGGAAGAAGCGTTGAATTTTACCGAATAAAACCCTGCCGGTTTAAATTCATTTACTATATTCGTTACCTCTTTGCCAAGTATGTTGTAAACTTTCAATTCGACTTTGCTGTCTTTTGATACCTGATAGTTAATGATTGTTTCAGGGTTAAATGGATTAGGATAATTTTGTAAAAGCATAGCAGAAACCGGCACTCCGATTGTAACCTCGTTGTTTAGATTATAATAAGTGAAGTTTCCGTTGAAATCCATTTGCTTTAATCTATATTGGTATCTTCCGGTTTGTAAATTATTATCTGAATAAGTATAAGTATGCTTTAAGCTGCTTGTACCATTTCCTCTCACAAAACCAATATTTATCCAGTCTTCATTAGAGGATTTTCTTTCAATGTTATACCCTTCATTATTTTCTTCCTGTTCGGTAGCCCATGTTAACTTTACATTATTGTTAACAATTTGAGAACTAAAGGACGATAGCTCTACAGGAAGCAGCGGGTCGCTTGCGCGGATTGTATAAATTCCCCTGCCATGCGTGCCAAAAGCAAGTATGCTGTCTGTCTGTCTGAAACGGACCATACTGACAACAACATTTTGGTCGTTGAAAGTTTGCTGAGTCCATGTTGTGCCCAAATCAGCCGAGTTACAATAATACAATCCTGTGCTGGTTCCTAAGAAATACATCCTCGAATCTGTGTTTACAATTGCGCAGCTTCTTATGGAGGGACCGCTTGCAGTGTTTAAATTTCCGCCGACGTTAGTCCAGCTTGTTCCGCTGTTTGTAGAGTACCAGACCCTGTTTACATTGTAGTTACTGAAGGTAAGCATTACGTTAGCGGAGTTAAACGGGTCAACAGATATTGAACTGACATATCCCGATGGAAATGAACCTGAAGTAATATTTGTAACTGTAGGGGTTGCGCCTGTGCTTGCATTATCAATTCTTCTCACCTGTCCGTTGCTTGTTCCGTAATATACTACGTCAGAGTTATTAGTCTTTGAAACTCCAATAGCGCTTACGCGATTACCTGCTCCTAAACTTAACTGCGAAGTTGTAAGGTATGTCCATGAAGTAGAAGGTGTGCCTGACTTTACGTTGTCATTTCTCCATATTCCTGTAGTCGAAGATGAACTGCCTGCGCCATAGTATAAATAAGTGGAGTTGTTTGGGTCAAGCTCAAATGGGTTTACAAATTGTTGATTGAGACCTGTTCCCGGATGAAACAATTCTATAAAAGTAAAATCTCTTTCGTAACTTCTTATTCTTCCGTTTTGTGTTGAATAGTACATTCTGTTATCAGCCGTTGGAGCAATAGCTGTAAATGTTCCGTCTCCGCCTTCAGGGCTCATAGTCCAGCCCGGAAATCCTGTAGCATTTAATACTTGGTTTCCGTTGTCCTGCGCTCCGCCAACGATTAGATTACTGCCAGCTTCAGGAGCTATTGCTACTGTATAAAGCTGCGTTACATTATAGCCGTTATTTAATGCAGACCATGTTACGGGTGTACCTCCGCCTGTTGTATTATACATATTAGAAGAATAAGATATTCCGCCGTCATGTCCGCTGTAACCAAGCGAATCACTAATCGGGTGAAATACAAATGAATGATTATCGGGATGGTGGTTTGCATATTGTGAAATATCGTTTGATGTAGCGTATCCGCCAATCCAACCCGAAGAACCGACAAGCGTAGTGAAACCGTTCAATGACCTGTATAAATTTGTTGCGCCGACTACTACAAGGTTTGAATCTCTTGAACCAACTGCAACTTTTAGGTTATATGAACCTTGAGTGTTTAAGCCCTGCACTGGGGCAGCAGCAGTAGGAAGATTTGAGGACAGGTCAGTCCAAACACGAGTTGAATCGTTATATTTCCATAGACTGACCCATTCGTTTGCATTTGTAGGGTCTCCAACTTTACCCGATCCCGGAGTCTGTCCGTAAACATAGATTAAGTTTCTTCTGGTAACGGTATCCACAGGAATTCCTGTTGTTCTCACCTGATTAGGATTGGGGTAGCTTGCAAGCACTAACCGTGTATAATTAGCGGGCATAAAAGATGGATTAATTTTTGTCCAAGTTGTTCCGCCGTCCTTTGAGCGGTAAATTCCTTTGGCAGTATCTGAATTTGAACTTGAGAATGTTGCAAATACTATTCCTCTTGACGTTACTAAAACATCGGTTGCGCTATTATCTGCAAGATTGCCAAGCACAACATTCCAGGATGTTCCGCCGTTGGTACTTTTTGTAATTACATCGCATGCAGCAGCATATAAAACATCCTGAGTATTTGTTGAAGGGTCAATAACAACATTAAAAACAAAGTTAAATTCATTCGTAAACGATTGAGGAGTACTAACGCTTGTGCTCGGAAGTAATGTCCAGCTATTTCCATTGTTTGTAGATTTATAAATTCCATCTCCGATAAAACTTGCGCCTGTAGCGCTTGCAGAGTTACCGAATCTTTCTCCGCTTCCTGCATACCAAGTATCTTCTTTTCCGACTCTGAAATCCTGCGTAAGACAAGTTACGCTTCTTAGTTGAGATGCTCCAAAAGTATTAGTCCAGTTAGTTCCGTTATTAGTTGATTTGAAAATTCCTCCAGAAACTCCGCCGGCAATGATAGTAGTGGTGGCAGCCGAAGAGCTTCTTACATCTACGCCTAAAGCTCGTGTCCTTCCGCCCCGGTTATCGGGTCCTCTTTCTATAAGATTACTGTTATCTAGGCTAGTTAAATCTATTTTGCGTTGACGGCTTGCCCATTCCAATTCCTTTGCCCTTATATTAGGTGGGACTTGATTTGTAACAGGGTCGCGCAGCATTTGAAACTCTTGCTCAAGTCTTTCCTGCGGGTTTTCATATTCATCTTCACTTTCTTTATCGGTATTATTAATTTTCAGAAAATGATTTACAGCGAAGATACACGCTGCTAAAGCGAGAATCAAAAAAAAGTAGTGATTTTTTTTCATTGGAGTAAGTTAGTGTTTAAATTAATGCTGCTCTGAACCGGAAGTTTTTCAGAGAATTGAGATTTAGTTTGATAGGAATAATCTAAAATTTTTCCTAACAAATTCCTAACAAAATTTGCCACTTTTTTGTCTGTAAGGGAAGTCTAATGAAATATGCAGTGAAAAACTTATCTGTTTATAAACTTTAATAAAATGAGTAAATTTAAAGTTATTGTAAAAATTTAACCTAAAGAATTAAATGAAAGAAGTATATATAATAGACGGATTGAGAACTCCTATCGGTAAATACGGAGGGACATTAAAGGATACACGACCTGATGATATGATGGCATCATTAATGAAAGAGCTTGTAAAAAGAAATTTTGAATATAAAGGAATTCAGAAAGAGGAAATTGAAGATGCAGTAATCGGGAATGCAAACGGAGCAGGAGAAGAAAACAGAAACATTGCAAGAATGTGTGTATTACTTGCTGGACTGCCTCTAACAATCGGCGGTGTTACTGTAAATAGATTGTGCGGTTCAGGGATGCAGGCATTTATTGATGCAGTGCGCGGTATAAGAAACGGAGAAGGGGAATGCTATCTTGCCGGAGGAGTGGAGTCAATGACCCGCGCGCCATTTGTTATGGCTAAGGCTACCGAGCCGTTCTCAAGGAAAGCTGAAGTGTTCGATACAACCATAGGTTGGAGGTTTACAAATCCCGCTTTAGCTAAACTGCACTATCCTTTTTCTATGGGAGAGACTGCTGAAAATGTCGCGGAAAAATATAAGATTACAAGGGAGAGACAGGATGAGTTTGCGTATAAATCTCAGATGAAAGCAAAGGCAGCTATAGAGACGGGAAAATTTAATAATGAGATTTTACCTGTAGAAATAAAATCAAAAAAAGATGTAGTTATATTCAACACAGATGAGTTCCCGAGATTTGATACGACAATAGAAAAGCTTGCAAAACTAAAACCTGCTTTCAGAGAAGGCGGAACAGTAACTGCGGGAAACTCCAGCGGTGTTAATGACGGAGCAAGTTTGTTACTTATAGCTTCGGAAGATTTTGTTAAGAAGCATAACTTAAAACCTAGAGCAAGATTTGTTTCAGGAGCGGTGGCAGGTGTTGACCCTTCCTGCATGGGAATCGGTCCCGTTCCGGCGACAGTCAAAGCGCTTTCGAGAGCGAATCTAAAGGTTGACGACCTTGATTTAATCGAGCTTAATGAGGCATTTGCGGCACAGTCTCTTGCCTGCATAGACGAGCTTATGCTGGATGAAAGCAAAATCAATGTTAACGGCGGGGCAATAGCCCTTGGGCATCCGCTTGGAAGCAGCGGCTCGAGGATAGTTCTCACCCTCTTGAACGAGATGGAGAAGCGGAATAAGCGCTACGGATTGGCGACGATGTGCATAGGCGTTGGACAAGGAATTGCTTCAATTATAGAAAGAATCTGAATTCTGAATTCTGAGGTATGAGTTCTGAATTAACTATATCAACTTTAGACAAATCTTAAAAGATTTTTATATATGAAAGAAAGTGTTGTGGTTATAAAAAGCTTTGATTTCGCTATAAGAATCGTAAATCTTTATAAATATCTTGTTGATAAGAAGAAAGAATATGTAATGTCTAAACAGGTATTGAGGTGTGGGACATCTATCGGCGCAAATGTAAAAGAATCCAGAGACGCTGAGTCTAAATTAGATTTTATTCATAAATTATCAGTGGCATTAAAAGAGGTAGATGAAACTTCCTATTGGTTAGAACTTCTTTGCAAAACGGAATTTATTTCTATAGAACAATTTGAAAACTTAAATGATAATGTTGTTGAGCTCCGAAAAATAATTTCTTCTATTATACTTACAACAAGGCAAAATCTTAATTCATAACTCATAATTCAGAATTCATAACTAAATTGACTTTACCAAACCAGTTATCGGTACTGAGAATTATTCTGGCTCCTGTTTTTTTGTATTGCTTCCTTTCGCAGGATGTACTGCTTAAAAAAATCTCGGTTGGAATTTATCTTCTCGCTACGATTACTGACTGGTATGACGGATGGCATGCGCGCAAATTCGGTCAGGTTACAAAAACCGGTATCTTTCTTGATCCCCTTGCCGATAAAATTCTCACCTCCTGCGCATTCATTGGATTTTACTATATGGACATCATGCCTCTATGGATGGTGATTCTAATTGTTTTCCGGGACTTAGTTATTACATTACTCCGTTCATATTCTGAGATGAACGGCAAAACTCTCCCTACTTCTTATATCGCAAAGGTAAAAACGTTTGTACAGATGACGTATATCTTCGCAATTCTTTTACTAATTTTCTGGAGCTTGTCTTCAACAAGTTTATCAGTAAAGGTTGATGTAGGCGTTTTCCTTATTTCTCCTTACAATTTCGGAATTATGTACCTTGTTACCTTCCTTACAGTTTATACCGGCATTACTTACTTTTTCGAAAAGAAAAAATAATTTTATGAGACTAGTAAAAACAAAAGAGATAGTTAACCCGGATTTTAAAGTTGACTTCTTCAGCCGTCTGATTGCAAGCTGGTTTTTTACCGGCTATTTTCCAAAGGGTTCAGGAACGGTAGGAAGCCTCGCCGCATTTGTGGTTTTTCTTTTCCCTTCAATGAATGACCCATACAGGTTAAGTATAGCGTTTTTGATTGTATTTATTCTAGGAACATACGCGACTATTCCTATGATGAAACGCTACGGCAACGACCCTTCAACAGTTGTGGTGGATGAAGTTGTGGGGCAATGGTTTACCATAATGATTGTAATGGCTGCGGGTTACTGGAAACTAACTCTTATTAATTGTCTTGTAACTTTTATCGGTTTCAGAGGATTTGATATATTAAAGCTTCAACCTGCAAAATATTTTGACAGGAAACACACAGCGTTAGGAGTAATGCTTGATGATGTTGCCGCAGCAGTGTATGGCGGAATATTTTCTATTTTTGTAATTATTGCTTTGCAGAGAATGTTTGGGTGGTAGAGTTTATATTACATGAGTAATGCCCCCCTCCTTTCTAAGGAGGGAAATTCAATTTATAAATATTTTTTTTCTAACACCTTTTATGAATTCTAAAATACTTACTGTCGGGGATGAAATTTTAATAGGGCAGATTGTAAATACGAATGCTGCATATCTCGGCGATGTACTTTTTGCAATAGGAATGCCTGTGGAAAAATCGGTTACAATAGGCGATGATGAGAAAATGATTTTGGACGAGTTTAAAGATTCGTTAGAAAATTATGACCTTACAATTATTACAGGAGGACTTGGACCGACGCATGACGATATCACAAAACCTGCCTTAGTAAAATTTTTTAATGATGAGCTTATTCTTAATGAAAAAATTTTAGAATACGTTACGAAGCTGTTTGCATCCCGGAATATTATAATGCCTAAGGTTAATGAAGGACAGGCGATGGTGCCATCAAAATCAAAAGTAATTTGGAATGCAAACGGTACTGCGCCGGGAATATGGTTGGAGCAGGAAAATAAAGTTTTTGTTGCGCTGCCGGGAGTTCCTTACGAAATGAAGGCAATGATGGAAGAATCTGTTGTGCCGATGTTGAAAGAAAAATTTCTAAGTAATCTTGATTATGTTTTAAAGCAAAAGACACTTCTTACTACGGGAGTGGGGGAATCGGTGCTTAATGAGATGATTGGTGATGTGCTGTCAATCATTAAAAATGACAAGCTGGCATTTCTTCCGAGTATAGAAGGAGTGCGTTTAAGAATTAATGTAAAATCGGATACCGAAGAGAATGCGGATAAAAGAGTTTCTGAAATCGAAAATCAGATAAGAGAAAAAATAGGGGAGTATATTTTCGGTACGGGCAATGATATTTTAGAAGAAATAACAGGGAAACTTTTAACGCAAAAAAAACTCACGCTTGCTGCTGCCGAATCTTGCACAGGCGGATTGCTTTCCTCAAGGATTACGGATGTAAGCGGAAGCTCCGCATATTTCCTTGGAGGAATTGTATCATATGCCAATGAAGCTAAGATAGAATTTCTTGATATAAAGGAAGATACTTTGAAAAACTACGGAGCTGTAAGTGAACAGACGGCGATTGAAATGGCGGAAAATGTTAGGAAAAATTTTAACTCAGATATAGGAATTTCAACGACTGGAATTGCAGGACCGACCGGAGGGACGGCGGAAAAGCCTGTCGGGCTTGTATATATAGGGTACTCAGATAGAGAAAAAACTTATGCAAAGCAGTTCTTATTTAGCGCTTTTAGGGAAAGAAATAAAAAACGCGCTGCGCAGGAGGCTTTGGAAATTTTAAGAAAGGAGTTGCTTCAGAAGTAGTTTTAACTTAAATTAATTCGGTGTTTTGAGTTCCGTCAGGTAATATTATGAAAATTCAAATGAAAAAAATGCCCGTATTAAAAAGCAATAACTTTTTCCTTTTCATTAAATTTTTTTTTATACTATCTTACTATTTATTAATTCAATTAACCTCATAATTTTAGAAGGAGAACTCTAATGAAAGAAATCTACTCTCTCAGGCAGAGAATTGTTTCATTTTTTTCTTTATTGATTGCAGTATTTGCTCTAACCGGTTTGGGAAATGCTGCCTCAATGTTCGATGACCCCCGCTTCGACAGAATACCTCAAAGCTATCTTGATCAGATAGCCGCGCAAAATGATTTTTTTGCGCCAGCATTAATCACCATTAATGATTTTGACAATTTCGATATGGGTACATCTCAGGCAGAACCTCATATCTCTCAAAATCCGAGAAATCCTCTATGGAATTTCTGCGCCTATAATATTAATGTTCCATTTAGAACTTTAGACGGAGGTATTACTTGGACTCCTACTTCAGTTTCATTGCCAAGCTCATCAGGTGATCCTATTACTGCTTATGACAGTTTAGGTAATTTATTCTACGATAACATGAAAAACCCAATAACCGGCACTTGGACAATTAAATCTACTAACGGCGGAGTGAATTGGGGCACCGGAGTATCAGCAAATGTTGGTAATGACAAGAACTGGTTATGCGCTGACCAAACAGGAGGCCCATATTCAAATTACTTGTATGGAGCAATGACTCCCGGTAATATAGTTAGAAGCACGGATAATGGTGCTACATTCTCAACTATGGCAACTTTCACCAATTCTTTGCCTGGAGCTATGACATGTGTTGGGGCAAATGGATCAGTTCAAGGTGGAAGCGTTTACGCAGTAATGCATACTGGAACAAATTCAGCTGGTATTTATACGATTTACCGTTCGACTAACGGCGGCGCTAATTTTACGCAGATGTCTCAGAACCAGTATTCAAACTATATCGGCACTGAAACAGGAGGACGTTCAACAGTTCAGGGTATGAGAACAAGACCATATCCGATGATTGCTGCAGATAACAGTTTTGGTCCTTATAGAGGAAGATTGTATTTAGTCTATGCTTCAAACAATCCTTCCGGCAATGGAAATAAGTCCGATATTTTTTTAAGATATTCTACTGATTTCGGAGCTACATTCTCAAATGCTGTTGTTGTAAATGATGATGCAAATTCGCAAAACAACTTCCAATTTTTCCCTGCCATCTGGTGTGAGAAAAATACCGGAAAGCTGTATATAAAATGGTATGATTCAAGACGCTGCCCGACTTCAGATAGTATGGACGTATATGCAACATACACCACAGATGGCGGACAAACTTTTGCTACGAATCAGAGAGTTACGAATCAGATGTTTAAAATAAAATTATCTTCTTCAGGTTCTGCTCCTGCTTATCAAGGCGACTATGACGCTATTAGCGGAAACCCTGTCAGCGCAATGGTCTGCTGGACTGACTTTAGAAATAATAATTACGGAGCATATACAGGTTACTTCCCGGATTATGCTATGCGGGTCAGTAATAATAATTTGAACATTAACGGCAACAGCTTTGCCAATATTTACACGACAATTCCTGCAACAAAATTATATGACAAGGTTGTGAAGTTTTCTGCGACGGTAACCCCTACTCCGACAGTTGGCGCGATTACAGTTCAATTTGTAGGAAGGGATTCTATCACTACAATTCCTGACTCTGTGCAAACAAGAATTAGCGTTGCTCCGAATACAACAACAGGCACTTATACTGTTGCAATATTGGCTCAAGGTCCGAACGGAACTCCGAGACATCAAAGAACTGTAACAGTAAACGTTGGCTCTACCGGCGTAACAGAAACCGGCGCGCCTGTTAAGTATGAGTTATCTCAAAATTATCCTAATCCATTCAATCCTACAACGAAAATTACATACTCGATTGCAAAGCAAGGCGATGTAAGAATTATCGTGTTCGATGCGTTAGGCAAACAGGTTACTGAAATGGTGAAGAGCAATTTACCGGCAGGAAGCTATTCTGTTGATTTTAACGGCTCAAGATTAAGCTCCGGCTTATACTTCTACAGAATTGTAACGGACGGCTTTACCGATACAAAGAAGATGATGCTTGTGAAGTAAAATTTAATTTTCTTTAATACGAAGAAAGGCTTGCGGCGAACAGCTGCGAGCCTTTTTTATTTTAAGGAAGCTTTGAATGCGCGCATTAGTATTCCAGCCGATACAGCGAGATTGAGCGATTCGCAAGGGGAGTATCCTTCTATTTTTATCCTGTCGAAATTCCTGCGTTTTAAGTCATCTGAAATTCCGTTTGCCTCGCTTCCGAAAACCAATACATACTTATCCTGTTTATTAATAGTATATTCTGAAAGACCATTTTTGGTATCTAAATCCGTTAAAAGAATTTTATAACCTTCCGGCTGCAACCCGGAAAGTTTTTCGGATAGATTTACATCAAGGTGTAATTTTGTGTGGAATACCGCTCCCTGTGATGAGCGAAGTGTTTTTGAATTGTAAACATCTGCGCTGTTTGAAGAAACCAGTATATCATTAATGCCAAACCAGTATGCTGTTCTTATAATCGTGCCCAGATTGCCGGGGTCGTTAACGTTTTCTAATGCGATTACTAAGTTATCTGAAACAAGCCGGCTTGACTGCTCCGGCATTTTGACAACAGCAGCTATTCCCTGCGGATTAACAGTATCGGATAATTTATTAAAATCTTTTTCCGCTACTGAAGAAACTTCAAAAGGCGAAACGTCTAAATCCGGGCTACCGAAGTCATTTCTGATAATAATTTTTTCAATGAGATTTTTGTACGGAGAAGCGAGGCACTCTTCAACAAGATGTTTCCCTTCGATTAGGAATTTTTTTTCAATCTCCCTGTATTTTTTTATTTTCAGGCTTGAATAATATTTGACTTCACTGTTTGTCAATCAAAGAATTGTTTTAATTTTTGTAATGCAAGTGAGCGGTGAGATATTTTATTTTTTTCTTCACCGGTTAACTCGGCAAATGTTTTTTCCGAATGTAATGGCAGAAAAAGCGGGTCGTAACCAAATCCTTTTTCGCCTCGTTTTTCGTTGATGATGCTTCCTTTCACAATCCCTTCAAAAAAATATTTTTCCGGTTCATTAATATAAAGACAAATAACGCTTCTGAATTCGGCAGAGCGGTCAGGTTTATCCTTTAGCTCATCAAGCAATTTTTGGCAATTGCTTTCATAGGTTGCATTCTCACCGGAATATCTCGCGGAGTAAACTCCCGGCTCTCCATTAAGCGCATTAACAAACAACCCCGTATCGTCGGCTATTGCCGGCATATTAAATTTTTCCGAAACTGCTTTTGCTTTTATTAAAGAATTTTCTTCAAGTGTGTTCCCTGTTTCTTCGGGGTCGGGAAATTCAGGGAAATCCTTTAACGAAAAAATTTTCATTTCACTGCCGGAAAGAATGGAGGATATTTCTTCTATTTTATGACCATTATTGGAGGCTATTACTAATTTTTCAAGTTTCATTTGGAAAGGTTAAACCTTTTCGTATTTTTGCAGTCTTATTAAATAGAAAATAAAAAAATTTTACGGAACAAATAAGTAAACATAAAGTATAAAACTCAAGAAGTAAAACAAACCTAATATACCCGCTTTTAATCCTCTGAAGCTCTTTTCACTAAAAAGGAAAAGGGCTTTCCTCACGTCAGACAATAATATCTTCTTTATATTGCAGCTCATAGAGCTTATAATAAAGCCCTTTCTTGTCGAGCAACTCCTGATGCGAACCCATCTCTTTTATTTCTCCTTTGCGCATTACAATTATCTTATCACAATTCTGAATCGTAGAAAGGCGGTGCGCAATTACAATGGAAGTCCTTCCTTCTATTAATTTTTTAATCGCTTCCTGAATAAGTATTTCAGTTGCAGTATCAATGTTGGAGGTTGCTTCGTCCAATATCAATATTTTCGGGTTATATGCCAATGCTCTCGCAAATGAAATAAGCTGTCTCTGCCCTGTGGAAAATGTAGTTCCGCGTTCGTTCACTTTATGATGAATTCCGTCAGGCAGTGAATTAATAAACGGGCGCAGCCCTGTTTTATCTATAGCGTTATTTACATCTTCCAAAGTAATTTTAGGGTTATCCAGCGTAATATTTTTTTCTATGTTGCCGGAAAAAAGAAATACATCCTGAAGCACAACGGAAATATTTTTTCTTAAATCCTTTTGCCTTATATCATTGATGTCAATTCCGTCAACAGTAATTTTTCCTTTATTGATTTGGTAAAACTTGGAAATCAAATTTATTATAGTTGTTTTGCCGGAACCTGTTGCGCCGACAAAAGCAATTTTTTCTCCTTCATTAATTTTGAAGGAAATATCTTTTAAAACATAGTCGTCATTGTTATACGCGAACCAGACATTTTTAAATTCAATGCTGCCTTTTATTTTATCAATGCGGACTGCATCAGGCTTATCTGTTATAGCCGGCTTTTCATCAAGCAAAGAAAAAATCCTTTCGCTCGAAGCCATTGCAGTTTGCAGTACGTTGTATTTTTCGGATAAGTCCCGTATCGGTCTGAAAAACATTTCAGAGTACTGAATAAAGGTAATCAGCACTCCGAGAGAGACTGCGCCTTGAATAACTTCTCCGCCTCCGTACCATAAAATCAGTCCCGATGAAACTGCAAGAAAAAGCTCAACGATAGGGAAGAAAATCGCATAATAAAAAACGCTTCTCTTATTTTCTTTTGTGTGCTCGCTGTTTATTTCTTCAAACTCATTTATCGTTCTTTTTTCTTTAGCGAAGAGATGCACAATAGAAACCCCTGTGATATGCTCCTGTATGTAGGAATTTATTCTTGAAATTAGCAGCCTTATTCTTGAATATGAAACTCTGATTTTTTTTCTGAAAATAATCGTGGCGTAAATTAATAACGGGAGAATGGAGAGAGTAACTAATGCAAGATGCCAGTCGAGAGTAAACATAAAATATAAAATCCATAACAGTGTGAAAATATCCCCGAAAGCTGTTACAAGCCCTGAAGAAAAAACATCAAACAAAACCTCTACGTCAGAAGTTACCCTTGTGATTAATCTTCCGGCGGGATTGTTGTCATAGAATTTCAAATGCAGGTTTTGTAAATGCTCAAAAATTTTCATCCTCAAATCCATAATAATATTCTGTCCAATCCAGCTGGTTAGATACGTCATTGCATACTGGATAATTCCCTGCAGAATTAATGTGGCAAAAAGTATCAGCATTATTGTCTGCAAGCCCGGCACATCTTTATTCGCAATTTTCTCATCAATTGCTATAGGCGTGAGGCGGGGTCTGACTGCTGCCAGAGCAGAAACTGTAATAGTCAAAAGCACTGCCAGAGCAATATACTTTGAGTACGGCTTAAAGTACGCAATAAGCCGTTTGAAAAGATACGAGTCTATTTTTTTGTGTAACTGCTCTTCGGATTTATTTTTTTGCTCTGCCAAATTATTATTATGATTCCTGTATTTCTTCTTCGAGTAATTGTTTTTGATAAATGTCGTAATAAATTCCGCCTAAGCTGATTAGCTCGTTATGAGTGCCTTGCTCTTTTATAACCGAACCGGACAGTACAATAATGTTGTTTGCGTTTTTTATAGATGATATTCTATGGGAAATAATTATACTTGTCCTGTTTCTCATTACCTGCTTAAGCTCGTTCAATATTTCTTCTTCTGTGTGAGTATCAACTGCCGAAAGCGAATCATCTAAAATTAATATTTTGGGATTTTTATAAATTGCCCTTGCGATAGAAGTCCTTTGTTTTTGTCCTCCCGAAAGCGTAATGCCTCTTTCCCCTACAACTGTTTGAAATTTCTCCGGGAAAGAACAGACATCTTTATAGAGAGAGGATGATTTTGCCGATTCGATTACTTTATCATAATCGAGATAATCTTTTGAATAGGAAATATTTTTTTCAATAGTGGTTGAAAACAAAAATGATTCCTGCGGAACAACGCCAATGGATTCCCGAAGCGTATTTAGCGGAATTTTTTTGATTGGGATTCCGTCAATTAAAATTTCCCCTTCTGAAATATCGTAAATTCTGGAGAGAAGATTTATCAGTGTTGTTTTCCCGCTTCCGGTATGCCCGATGATTCCGAGCGTTGTGCCTTTGCTGATTTTCAAATTAATATTTTTCAATACAGAGGCATGCCCGGCGGGATATTTGAACGAAACGTTTTTAAACTCCACTTCGCCCTCTATATTTTCTGCTGCAATGTTGAAGTCGGTTTGTTTGTTATCAGAGATTTCGGGTTTGAGCTTCATAATGTTCATCAGTCTTTCCATAGAAGGCGCAGCTCTTTGCGTGAGATTGATAATCCATCCGAATGCAATCATGGGCCAAGTGAGAAGCCCCAAGTAAATCAAAAATGTTGACATGTTCCCAAGCGTCAGCCTGTTATTGATTATTTCAATTCCACCGAAGTAAATAACCAGCACCAATGATACGCCCGTCAGCAGATACATCATGGGAAATGAGAAGGATTGAACTTTTGCCAGCGAAAGATTTTTCCTGAAGTAATCTCTTGATATATTTTGAAACTCTGCAATCTCGCCCGCCTCTCTTGCATACGATTTGACAACTCTTATTCCCGAAATATTTTCCTGCGCTTTAGATGTGAGGTCAGAAAAAGATTCCTTCACTTTTAAAGAGCGCGAGTGAGTCATCCTTCCTACTTTATAAACGATGAAGCTTATAAACGGCAGGGGGGAAAGCGCAACAAGCGCAAGGAACGGGTTTATATAAAACATGATTGAAACCGTAAGCAGCGTTCTGTAGAAGGTTTGGATTGTGTACATAATTCCCGGACCGACAAATTCCCTGATTGCATTGATGTCATTTGTCGCAAGCGCCATAATGCTGCCGGTGGAGTTTTTGTTAAAAAAATCTTTCGGCATATTTACAATGTGGCTGAAAAAATCATGGCGCAGGTCGTTTTCTATTTCTCTTGAAACTACAATTATATTCTGCCTTACTAAGAAAAGGAAAAAGCCTCCTGTTAAAGTCGAGGCGATTGCAGTCAGTGAATAAAAAATAATTTTGGAATAAGTTACGCCTGTTCTTAGCGCATCAATCCCGTTGCCTACAATTAAGGGAAACATCGAACTGAAAGAAATAGAAAGGATTATAAAGATAAAACCTAACAAGAGTTTCTTTCTGTATTTTTTAACGTAGGGGAGTAAATTTAAGAGTGATTTCATATGGACTCACAAAAATACAACAAAAAAAATATGTAAATAAGTCCAAAAGAAAAACTTTAAGACAAGTTGTTTCGCTTGCGCAGGAACCACTCCAGACAAAGGAAAAAAATCACAAGCGATAAAAAGTAAGGATTGAACTTTAAGTTAAAATCTTTGCGCGCGCCGGATACGTATGTTTTTGAATTTGAAACGGAATCGAGATAGCTTTGTATCTGCGATTTTGAATATCCCGTCAAATTTCTTCCTCCGGTGGATGCAGCAAGTTCTGAGAGCAGCGTTTTATCCGAATTAGTTTTTTTAAACTCCAGATTATTTTCACCGGCAAGTAGCCTTTGGGGAGAAGCGTCAACTAAACTGCCCGCTGAATAAAGCCCGGCAGTCAGCTTGTAGTCTCCTTCATTTTGCGGAGTGAACACTCCTTCAAAGTATTCGGAATTTATTTTTTTTAATTCTATTTCATTGTTAAAACTTCCTGACGAGATTGTTACTTTAACGGAGGGCGAATTTATTTCTGAAGCATTTTTAATGCGCGCTCTCAAAATAACATCATCGTTTGCGGAGGAAACATTTTTTGAAAGCTCAAAATCCAAAATCTTCTTTTTATCTTTAGATGAAATTGAAAAAATTGAAGATGAAATAATTTTGCTTAAAACGGAAGTAAAGTCATTTTGTTTATTCAGCCGCAGCTTATAAAACCCATGAAACAAAAATGCTGCAGAGCTTTTCTTTTCAGAATTCAAAATTATTGCAGCCGGCTGGGAATTTTTTGAGCTTATTAAAAAACTTTCCGCTCCGGGTTTAACGGAATATGAGTTTAAGTTTATAAAAATAGAAGGCGCAGAATTTATTAGCTTGAAGTCAGAGCTTTTTGTGAATTCAGAGCCTGAGTTTTGAATGAGCTTTAATTGAGATTCGGCTT
>JAFDZO010000036.1:0-6234 GCA_018266845.1 Bacteroidota bacterium
AGATTTAATCTGCAATACTCTTTCCACCATCGGCTCAATTTATTACGATTTAAAAGATAATGCTAAAGCGCTGGAATATTTTTTGAAAGCGCTTGATATAGCTGAAAAGCATAATGTGAAAAAAATGTTCGAGAGTATTTACGGTTCGATAGCTGATACATCCTCTGCAATGGGAGATTATAAAACTGCATACGAATTTCATTTGAAGTATCACGGCGCAGTAAACGAAAGGATGAAGCACAGTTCGGACGTAAAAACAAAATATCTAAATACGGCATATAAAGTTGATGCGCTGAAAAAAGAGTCTGAAGAGCTGTCTGCAAAAAATGAAGAGCTGAAAAATCTTAATGAGCAGCTGATTATGTTAAACAATGACAAAAACGAATTTCTGGGAATAGCCGCCCACGATTTAAAAAATCCGCTTGCTTCTATATCGCTCTCCGCTTCGACAATCAAAAAATATATTGGCACATTCAGCAGGGAAAAAATTGAAAGCCATCTTGATAAGATTGCGGAAACTTCAGACAGAATGAAAAACATCGTAACGAATCTTATTAATATAAATGCGATTGAATCGGGAAAGTTTAATGTAAATAAAGAAATGCTCAGTCTTTCCGCCCTTATAAAACACATCATTGATGATTTTAGGCATCGCGCGTCCAACAAAGATATTGAAATAGTTTATTCGGAAACCGAAGAAGTAAAAATAATGACTGATGAAAACGCCATCTACAGCATATTGGATAATCTTATTTCAAACGCAATAAAATACTCTTCATCCGGTTCGTATATATTTGTAAAAGTATTAAAAGGCGACAAGGTAACTGTAAAGATAAAAGATAACGGTCTTGGCATTCCCGACGAAGAGAAAGACAAAGTGTTCCAGAAATTTTCCAGAATGTCGAACAAGCCCACCGGAGGCGAAGGCTCAACCGGACTGGGGCTTTCCATTGTGAAAAAGCTGACTGAACTTATAGACGGAAAGATTTTTTTTGAAAGTGAATACGGAAAAGGCACAACCTTCACACTGGAACTGCCGGCGTGAGTAAACTGATGAGCTTGGTATGCCTACTGAACCGGTTACGACGCTCCTGCGTTGTAACATGAACCGGTTACGACACTCCTGCGTTGTAACATGAACTGGTTACGACGCTCCTGCGTTGTAACATGAACCGGATACAACTCTCCTGCGTTGTAACATGAACTGGTTACGACGCTCCTGCGTTGTAACATGAACTGGTTACGACGCTCCTGCACTGTAACATGAACCGGTTACGACGCTCCCGCGTTGTAACATGAACCGGTTACGACGCTCCTGCGTCATAACCGAACCAATTTAAACTGGTTACAACTCTCCTGCGTTGTAACATGAACTGGTTACGACGCTCCCGCGTTGTAACATGAACTGGTTACGACGCTCCTGCGTTGTAACCGAACTTAAAACCAATACTGCTCGGTACAAAAATTACAAAATACGCCAACACTCGCTCAAATATATAAATGCTTGAACTGGTTACGACGCTCCTGCACTGTAACATGAACCGGTTACGAAGCTCCTGCGTCGTAACCGAACTAATTTAAACTGGTTACGACGCTCCTGCGTTGTAACCGAACTTAACAATCAGTGAACGTCAGACCATAAACGAAAACCAATACTGCTCGGTACAAAAATTACAAAATACGCCAACACTCGCTCAAATATATGAATGTTTTATCAATTAGATAATTCACACCTCAAAAACAGCATAAATAAATACAATAAAAACAAATATTTATTTCGATAAAAGAGGATTAAGCGTAAGTTCTGCAATTTTGAGCTATTTTTGAACTTTTTGAAAACAAAAAAGCCGCCCGAAGAACTTCCAAGCGGCTTTTTGCATTAGTCAAAACTCTTTATGGCTATCTCCCCACCACCCCTTTGGCAGTAGCGGTATAGGTCTTCAGGAGCTTATCCCCCACGTAGAGGTATCCCGTAACATCATACTCGCTCCAGTTATCCTTAATTGACTGGTAATAGTCCTTAATGCATGCTTTTGCCACGTTGTCAAGGTCGCGGGTAATTGTCTGCCCGTAAATATATACCGTAGAATTCTCCGGCTTAACTACCACAATGTTCTTGCTTCTTGAGCGGCTTCGCTCAATAAAATCTTCCTGCCATGCTTCGTACTGCTTTCTGGAATCCACAATATCCGGCGTTTCAACCGGAGTTGACACGCTGGTATTATGCTCAACTACAACGCTGTCCTTTTTCTCTCCGAAGAAGTAAAAGTAGCCAAACGCGCAGCCTGCTATAATAAGAATAAAAACCAAAAAAGGACCAATGCGTGTCTTCTCGTCCTTGATTGTTTTAGCTTTTTTGCCGCCCTCTGTTCTGCCAACGAAATTGTTTTCCACCACGCGAAAAACCTCATGGTAATACTCGGGATTATATCTCGAGTAAAACTCAGCAAGCTGGTTATACTTCTCGCGGTTGCTTACAATATAAATCTCAAGTTCTTCCTTGGTCGGTTTTGCCATACCCTCAAAGTTATTTACAAAATTTTTAAAATAAAATGATAATAATTCAAAAGTTGTGTACTTAGGTAATGAAATGGTTTGGGGATTTTGCATACTATTAAAATTTAGTGAATTTTAACTCGTTTTTTACAATTTACCCCAATAATCTCAACTACTATGCCAAAACCAACGGAAAAAATTTCTAAAATGTTTTTTGCGCGCTTATAAAAAAAGACCTGACGAGAATCAATTCAAGCCAGGTCATTTACTTCTAAAATATAGCGAAACCTCAATTTCCTTCCGCTCTGTTCTTTTCGTATTCAGCTACAATTTTCACTTCCACATCTTTCGGAACATCTTCGTAATGTGAGAACTTTCTTCTGTATGTTCCCCTGCCCTGAGTCAGCGAACGGAGCTTAGACGAATACCCTCCCATTTCAGAAAGCGGAATCTGGCACTTCAAAAGCTGCATATGCCCCTCAGAATCCATACCTGCTATTCTTCCTCTTCGTGAAGAAATATCACCGGAAACCGCACCCATAAACTCCTCGGGAAATATTACTTCAACATCAAAAATCGGCTCAAGCAGTACGGGCTTCGCATCCCTGAAACCTTTTCTGAATGCCTGCGAACCGGCAATTTTGAAAGACATATCAGAAGAATCAACATCGTGATAAGAGCCAAAATGCAGCGCGACCTTAACATCTACAACAGGGTATCCTGCCAGCACACCTTCCACCATCACCTCCTGAATCCCCTTTTCTACAGCAGGTATATATTTACCCGGAATGACGCCGCCTACAATTTCGTTTATGAATTCAAACCCTGCTCCTCTTTCATTAGGTTCAAGCCGAATGTGAACATGTCCGTACTGTCCGTGTCCGCCCGATTGCTTTTTATGCTTATACTCGGCATCTTTTACTGTTGCCCTTATTGTTTCGCGGTAAGGAATTTTCGGCTCTAAGACCTCAACTTCTAACCCGAATTTGCTTTTAATTCTGTTTACAATAATATTAAGGTGCATTTCCCCCTGTCCGCTGATTAATGTCTGATGAGTCTCGGTATTATACGATACTATAAAAGTAGGGTCTTCTTCATGCAATGTGTGAAGCGCGGCTGCAATTTTATCTTCCTCCCCTTTCTTCTTCGGGAAAATTGCCAAAGTCATATTCGGTTCGGGATAAATGGTATAGTTCAAAACCACAGGGAAACCTTTTGAGCTTAAAGTATTATTGGTATGTGAATCCTTTAGCTTTACTACTGCTCCTATATCTCCGCACAAAACTTCCGGCACTTCTTTCCTGTCTTTGCCGTTCATAAAATATAACTGCGATAAGCGTTCGGTTTTTCCGTTAGCTTCATTTATTAAATCCATCCCGGGCTTAACACTTCCTGAATAAACTCTGAAGAAAGATAACTCGCCGATATTTTTTTCAGAAATAGTTTTGAAAATAAACATACAAGGTTCGCCGTTTGTATTTGCCGGAACGTCAATTGATTCCTCAGAATTCGGTCTATGCCCTTTTTCAGCGGGCTTTTCCAAAGGTGATTCACAAAAATCAGCAATGAAATCAAGCACAGGTCTGACACCTATACTGTTTTTTCCCGATGCGCAAAATACAGGGAAAAATTTTCTTTCCATCATTCCTTTATGAAGCCCATATCTTATATCTTCATCGGGAAGATTTTCATAATTCTCAAAAAACTTCTCCATTAAAGAATCCTCTTCGGCAGCAATTACTTCAACAAACTGCTTATGATACTCATTTGCCTTCTCCTTTAATGCTTCCGGTATATCTTCTTCGGTAAACTCCCCTTTTCCGTCCGTCTTAAAACGTAACAGCTTCATTCTTGCAACATCTACTACAGCATCAAAATTGGGTCCCGGGTTAACAGGGAATTGAACAACTGCAACTTCGCTTCCGAAACTTTCTTTCAGCTGTTCTATACATTTATCAAACTCAGAATTCTCCTGATCTAATTTGTTAATCACAAAAACTATATTGTTTTCATAATCATTGGTGTAATGAAAACTCAATTCAGTGCCGACCTCACGCCCTTTAAAAGAATCAATTAATAAAATTGACGTATCGGTAACTCTAAGCGATGATTTTACCTCTCCAAGAAAATCAGTATATCCGGGTGTATCAATTATATTTATTTTTCTAAGCTCGCCCTTACTGTTTTTCCAATTGGTATTTAAAATGGAAGAGTTAATTGAAATTTGCTTTTCAATTTCATCTTTATGATAATCACTGACCGTATTTCCTTCCTCAATTTTACCGAACCTGTTAACCGCTCCTGAAATATAAAGCATTGATTCTGCAAAAATAGTTTTGCCTGTTGTGCCGTGCCCTATCAGCGAGATATTTCTAATTTGTTCAGATGTATAATTTGCCATATTTTCTCCTTTTTAAGAAAAATTAGATAAAAGTTAAGTTTAATATTTTTTTACATAGTGTGAAACTCTTTACAATGTTTTGTGCCCGTTTCAAAACCGTATTGCTTTTTCGGCTTATTCTAGAAATCAAACCGCTAAACGTGAATTCTATTTTTGAAAAAATAAAGTTCCTGAACCAAAATCCGGCTTTGGCTGAAATAGAATTATTATTACTTTTTGGTATGAAATTTGAGCTGTAGAAGTGATAGCTAAAAAAGGTAAGATATTTTTTAGAACTTTGCCCCCTAAAAAAGACAACTAAAAATTTTTTGATTACAGATTTATTTTCCCCCTCCTTAATAAGGAGGGGGGAAATGATACCGCAATCTGAAATCTTTATTAGGGCAGCCAATGCTTGAAGATAAAAAATTTATAAAGGAAAATCGTAACTTTCAGAAAAATCCTTCGTATATAAGTAGTTATGCAAAAAATGGCAGAAAAAAGATAATGCCTCTTTTTGAAAATAACATTAAAAATTATAATTTGAAAGGAAAGACTTTGACAATCGAAAAATTAAGGGAACTTGCCGAAAAGTTTAATCAGGAAATTTCTAAAGAGTTTTATCTTCAAGGCGCAGGATTAAAACACGATGTTGAAATAGAAAAAATTTATTCCAAATATTCCGATATTCACAAAAAAGAAAACATTGAGCTAATTCTATCGGAAATAGAAAAAAATCCTTCCGAAGAAAAGAAACTTAACATTCTTCTCGAAAATCTTTACAACGAAATTATTGCTTTTGAATTGAGCGAGCTTACTGTACAGGCTCTTTCAAAAGAAACATCAGGCACCATTGAAATTGAAAATCAAAAAATTGCCTTTCGTTCTATAATGGGCGAGATTTTGAAATCTCATGAAAGAGAAAGAAGAAATGAACTTGAGGAAAAGAAAGATGATTTTCTGGAAAAGGAGATAAATCCCGTTCTGAAAAAATCTCATACTGAAGAAAATAAAATTATCAAAAGTTTCGGTTTTAAAAACAAAGTCGAAATGTTCCAAAAGCTTTCAGGAATTGACCTGTATAAAATTAATGCGCAGATGCAGGACTTTCTGAAAAAAACAGAAGATATGTACACTGATACTCTTAGCTACTTCGCAAAGAAAAAGTTAGGGTTAAAAATAACCGACCTTAAGAGGCATGATATGCTGTATATGAACCGCGCTCTTGAGTTTGATAAGCTCTTCCCAAAAAGCCAAATGATGAATAAAATGAGCAGCTTTGTTAATAAAATGGGCATTGATATTACAGCAAGCAACAAAATCAAATTTGATATTGAAAGCAGAGAAAATAAATCTCC
>JAFDZO010000036.1:6365-40176 GCA_018266845.1 Bacteroidota bacterium
AAGTGGTTCGGCGATAACTCTGTTACGGAAGGATATGCGATGAATCTTGACCATCTTACCTTGAATCCCCTTTGGATGAAAAAAGTCCTCGATGTTGACTTTGACAAGAACAGAGATTATTTCATACAGAGAAACTTTGACGAGTTAATGATGCTCAGAAGATATGCCGGGAAGATTGATTATGAGATAAAGCTTGCGGAAGCTGAATCGCTAGATGAAATGGATGAGGTTTATGCCGATATTCTCAGCAAAGCAAACAAAATTAACTACAGCAGACATACTTATCTGCAGGATGTTGACGGATATTTTTACACGGCAAGATACATAAGAGCATGGATGTTTCAGGAGAATCTGAATGAAGTATTAAAAGAAAAATTTGACGAAGATTGGTTTGTAAATCCCGGAGCAGGAGAATTCCTCCTTGATATTTACAGTCATGGGCAAAAATATAATGCCGATGAGTTGTTAAATAAATTCGGCAGCGCCAAGCTTTCAGTCGAACCGCTGCACAAAAATATTTCAAAAGTTCTTGAGAGTTAAGAAATATCTCCAGAGGCGCATCACTTGCGCCTCTACATTTTATTTTGCAATTCCCCACCTGCCATTTCCCTTTTAAGACTCATCAAACTTTTGTATTTTTATTATTTAAGAATTAGAACAATCAATGCCAAAGCAGCTTCCTATAACCATATACGGAATGGAGATTCTCCGAAAGAAAACAAAACCTGTAAAGAAAGTAGATTCTGAATTTCTTGAACTCGTTGAAAATATGTTCTACACCATGAAAAAATCGAACGGGCAGGGAATAGCCGCCCCGCAGGTAAACTCTGATTTATCGCTTTGCATTGTTGATGTTACTCACCACAAACAATACAAAGATTTAAAGCCATTTGTTTTAATAAACCCTGTCATTGAAAAAGAAACAGGGAAGAAAGTTTCAATGGAAGAAGGATGTCTTAGTATTCCCGGATTCGGAGTTGATGTAATCCGCAAAGAAAAAATCGTTCTTAAATACGATGACTTTAACCTGGAACAAGTTGTGCTGGAAGCTGACGACATGCTGGCGCGCGTAATACAGCACGAAGTTGACCACCTAAACGGAAGATTAATAACTGATTTTCTTTCAGCCGATGAAAAAAAAGAAAGACGCGCTGAACTAAATAAAATAAAAAAGGGTGAGTTTGAAATGCACTACCCTGTAATGCTAAAAAGTTAATTTTATTTATATCTTAATTTTTCATTTAAAAACAAAAACCTAAGAAAGGTAATGGCTATGAAAAAGTTATTCACCATTATTGTTCTACTTCTTGCATTCTCCGTAAATGCTCAGACATTACAGCGAATACAGGAAGAAGCAAACCCTGTTTACATCGAAAAACAAGACAACTCTGAGCTTGGCAGGCTTTGGAGAGAAATGATTGCAGCGAAAACTGCAAATGATATAGAAAAATTTACACGCCTTCTGGGAGAAATAAAGGCAAAGTACCCCGAGAAAGTTACCCCCTCTAACTCCCAAAATTCAATATTGAAAGCAGACGGTCCGACAAATCCGGCACCGTTCCAGAATGACTGGGGAAATTATAATTTCAGAGTATTTACGGGAAACATTGCCGCAGGCGGAACAAACACATCTGCCGGAGAGAATCCAAGAACTCTCAGAATAAAATCAGACAGCGCAGGAAACAGATATTGCGCTTTTATCCGCAGCACAAGAGATACGCTCTATGTGTTTAAATCTACAAATAACGGCTCAACTTGGACTTCACTGCAAAGATTTACAGCTCAGGGCTTATTTTTCCATTCGTTTGATTTTTACACTGCTGACTCTGCAAACGTGATAAAATTAGGATTTGCCGCCTCTCTTACAACAAGCGCCTCCGGCGTTGACGGACAGTTGTTTATGGGATTTCTTAATTCAGACGGCTCAGGTGTTAGAACAGTGCAGGTAACTTCAACTCCCTCGGGAAGAGGATTAATTAATCCTGCTATTATGACAGACGCTTCGCAAACTCCGACACAAACAACTGCATGGTATATTACATATTCTGATTACAGTCCTTCAACCCCCGCTGCAAATGCAGCTATGGCAGCAATGAGCTTAGACTGGGGAGCAACATTCACAACGGCTATTGCCCGTAATACATTCAACGATTATGATTTAGATATTGACTACATTAGATTCCCTACCGGTGATACTTTATACGTTGTGCTTGCGAACAATCTTACCACGACAAATCCGAATTTGAGAATAAGAAGAGTTCCGGTAGCTAATTTTGTTGGCGGCACTTGGACTCAGGTAAACCCTGCAAACTCTGCAAACCCTGAATTTTTCTCGCAGCTTACGGTAAACAGATTAACCGGTCAGATGATTTGCACATTTGTTGCAACGGTCGGAGGTACAACCACTGCATATTATAATTACAATATTCCGGGCGGAGCATCATTTAATACAACAAATTATTATAGCTTCCCTACTGAAGCAGCCGGCTCAACTCTACCGATGTGCGATGCAAATCCGTGGGACAGTACTTTTAGAGTGGCTTATCTGACTCCAACGGGGGTAATTTACAACTCGTCAAAAAATGTTGTTGCTGGCTTCACAAGAAATCCTGATAATTTGAATTACGGCGCAGCGCCTTCTACAAATATTGCGCCGGATGTAACAGGCTTCCGCAGATTAGGAAATTACTACGGAGCGATTGTCTATAATGCAACAGGAAACGCTAATATAAATTACAACGGAGAAGATTTAGTAATGGTAGGCGTAGGAAATAATTCTCAACTTGCCGATGGATATTCACTTTCACAAAATTATCCTAATCCGTTTAATCCTTCAACAAGCATTAAGTTTAATGTTCCGGTAAGCGGATTTACATCATTAAAGGTATATGATATTTTAGGAAATGAAGTTGCAACACTTGTAAATCAAAACGTTCAGCAAGGCGAGTATTCAGTGCAGTTCAATACATCTGAATTAAATTTATCTAGCGGAGTTTATTTCTATAAACTTACATCGGGCAATTTCACAGATGTAAAGAAAATGTCGCTGATTAAATAATTTATAATAAATATTTTTTTTTAAAAACCTGATGTTCATCCAGAGCATCAGGTTTTATTTTTTATTTAAAAGAAAAATTTGAGAATAGTATTTATGGGGACTCCGCAATTCGCAGTTCCCTCTTTAGATATATTAATAAAAAACGGGCATGAGATTATATCGGTAGTTACTGTTCCCGATAAGCCGAAAGGCAGAGGGCAGAAAGTTGGTATCTCCGATGTAAAACAATATGCTCTTGAACATAATCTGCCTGTCCTCCAGCCCGTTAAACTGAAAGATGAAAATTTTCTGAATGAGCTAAGAGCGCTTCAGCCTGATTTAATTATAGTTGTTGCTTTCAGAATTTTGCCCTCTGTAATATTTGATATACCGAAGCATGGAATATTTAATCTGCACGGTTCGTTGCTGCCTAAGTATCGCGGTGCTGCTCCTATAAACTGGGCAATAATAAACGGTGATAAAGAAACGGGAGTAACTACTTTTTTCCTGAAAGAAAAAGTTGATACGGGAAATATAATATTACAGGCAAAATTAGAGATAGGCGAGAATGATACATTCGGAGAAATATATGAAAAGCTATCCGGTATAGGCGCAAATTTAGTTCTGGAAACAGTAAGAGAAATAGAAAACAGTAATGTGAAAGTAATGGAGCAAAAAGAAGAGCACGCCTCCCCTGCTCCGAAAATTTTCAAAGAAGATTGCAGAATAGACTGGAGCAAATCTGTTGAAAAGATTCATAATCTGGTAAGAGGACTGTCCCCGCATCCGGCTGCATGGACAACTTTTCAAGACAAAGTTTTAAAAATTTATACAACATTAAAAACTTCCGAAAAATTTTCTGGTGAGCCGGGTAGTTTAATTAAAGAAGGCAGGAAACTTTTTGTTAACACCAATGATTATTTATTAGAGATACTGGAACTACAGCTTGAAGGCAAAAAAAGAATGAAAACTATTGATTTTCTGAATGGTGTGGAGATAGGTAATGAAAGCAAATTAATATAATAATATTTTTTTAAAAAAAAATTTTTTTAAAATACAATTGCCACGGCTTTTAAGCCGTGGTAATTTTTCTTATAAAATAAATTATTACTATTTTCCCAAAACAAAGGAATAGAATTAACACTCTGATTTAATTATTTTTACAAAAATCGTTTTATGGCTAAGGAAAAGAATATAAACCCTACTCAAATAAGACTAAATGAAGTTGAAAAAGAGATTTCAGAACTAACTGAGCAGAGAAATTCTCTCATTGCGCATTGGAATCTTGAAAAAAATTTAATCAAAACAATCCGCTCCTCAAAGGAAGAAATCGAAAATCTCAAAGCGGAAGCAGATAAATTAGAGCGTGAAGGAAATCTTGCAAAGGTAGCTGAAATCCGTTACGGCAAACTGCTTGAATTACAGAAGACTATTGATAAAAACACTGAAGAGCTTGCAAATGTTCAGAAGAATAACAAGATGTTGAAGGAAGAAGTAGATGCAGAAGATATTGCAGAGATAGTTTCCAAGTGGACTGGAATCCCGGTTACAAAAATGCTTGAAAGCGAGAGGCAGAAGCTTCTTACGATGGAAAAAAATCTTGAGGAAAGAGTTGTCGGTCAGGATGAAGCTGTTGTTGCAGTCTCGAATGCAATCCGACGTTCGCGTGCGGGCTTACAGGATGAAAACAGACCAATCGGCTCATTTATATTTTTAGGAACGACAGGCGTAGGTAAAACTGAGCTTGCAAGAGCGCTTGCAGAATTTTTATTTGATGATGAAAAAGCAATGGTGAGAATAGACATGAGTGAGTATATGGAAAAATTTTCCGTCTCACGATTAATCGGTGCTCCTCCCGGATATGTTGGTTATGAGGAAGGCGGGCAACTTACTGAAGCTGTGCGAAGAAGACCGTACTGCGTTCTTCTTCTCGATGAAATTGAAAAAGCTCATCCTGATGTATTTAATATTTTATTGCAGGTGCTCGATGAAGGAAGACTGACGGATTCGCAGGGAAGAACGGTTAACTTTAAGAATACAATTATCATAATGACGTCTAACCTTGGCGCGCATTTGATTCAGGAAAGATTACAAACGATTACAGATGAGAATAAGGATTCAATAATGGGAGAGCTTCGGGTAAACATGCTTGAGCTTTTAAGGCAAAGCATCCGTCCTGAGTTTTTGAACCGTATTGATGAGATAATTTTATTTAAGCCGTTAACAAGCGGAGATATAAGAAAAATTGTTGATTTACAGTTAAGGCAGCTAACTGATAAGCTTTCAAGAAATCAAATGACATTAAAAGTTGATAATGAAGTGAAGGACTGGCTTGGACAGCTCGGGTTTGATATTACATTCGGCGCAAGACCTTTGAAGAGAACAATTCAAAAATATATTACAAACGTTTTATCCGAAAGAATACTTAATGCTGATTTCCTTCCCGGAGATTCGATTGAAGTATTTTTGGATAACAGAGGGCTAATAGAGTTCAGGAAAGGCAAGACGGATAAAGCTGAATGATTAATTACTTCCAGAATTATTTTGAACTGAAGGTTTTAAAACTTTCCGATATAAAGCTGCACGAAGCAACAGAGAATGTTAGGCGAACAAGAGTTTTAGACAGAATTAACGAAGCAAAATATTTAAACAATCCGATTATTGTTGGACGATACGATAATGATTTAATTCTTCTTGACGGTGCAAACAGGTACAGTTCCATAAAAGCTCTTGGCTGCAAGCTCATCATTGCACAGATAATAAACTATAAATCGCCTAAGACTGTTTTAGATGTATGGAATCATTTAGTCTATGACGATTTTAGTTTAGATATAGTAAAAGATTTTTGTAAGAAGAACAAAATAAACTGCAAGCATATATCTTTTTCAGAAGGGAAAAAAATCCTTGATAAAAATTTTCATCATATACTTGTAACAGATACAGCCGGCACTGATACAATATTAATTGACCTCAGCAAGAATTTTAAAAAGTGCCTTGAACAGCTTGCAATGCTCGGTGAGTTATATTTCACTAAATACGGTTTTGACCGTTCCGAAAGCGAAATAAAAATCACTGAATTAAGAAAATTTACAAGAAAAAAAGGGGTGTTGTTTTTATATCCCCGCTTTCAGAAATCTCATATAGTAAAAATTGCCAGGAACAATTTAAGGGTTCCTGCAGGTTTGACAAGACACTTGATTCACAACAGAGTTCTCCATGTGCGTTATCAAATTAGCAAACTAAAAGATGCAGGCAACCTTGAGAAAAAGAATGCAGAATTTATAAAAGACATCACTGCAAAAATTGATGATAACAAAGTAAGGCAGTATAACGAATCAGTAATAATATTTGACGAATAGAATATATCCATATAATTCTGTATTCAATTAATTTCATGAAGACATTAGGTAAAATATTAATATTAATCTCCGTAATATGGTTTTTTATTTCATTAAACTTAGGTACTACTGTCTCGTCTGAAGCAGGTGATAATATAAATAATTTGGGTTTACTGTTTGAAAAGCAAAATAATATTATAGCTTCAGGAGTTATACTAATTATTGGTGTGCTTTTACTATTATTTGGGAAGAAAACCCCTCAGTTTAAAAACCTTTCCTTTTTCATAGCAAAGCGTTATTTATTTTCAAAGAAGAAATTCAGCTTCATCACAATAATTTCAATCATCTCCGTACTAGGTGTTACTATCGGAGTAGCTGCAATGATAATTGTGCTTTCCGTCTTCAACGGATTTAATAAACGGGTTATAGATAATCTTGTAAATTTCGATCCGCACATACGCATCGAAGCGGCTGATTCAAATAAGCTTGCCGATTATAATTCTACCATAGAAAAGCTTACATCGGAAGGGATTAAAGCATCTGCCCCTTACACTCTCAATAAGGGAATGCTAAGCAATGCCAAGTATAACAAAGTTTTATTTATTAAGGGAACTGATCAGAACAAAATAAGTGATGTTTCGGGAATAAAAAACTTTGCAAGACTTGGTGAATTTAATCTTGAAGATGAAGGAGATTTCGGGGGGATTGTAATCGGCTTCACACTTGCCGACCAGATGCGCACGCGTATTGGTGATACGCTGACTGTATTGAGTCCCGTTGGGCTGGAATCATCCGTTACGCAGTTTGTTGACCCTAAGACGAAAAAATTTATTGTGCGCGGAATTTTTGATGCCGATAATCCCGATTATAATCAAAAGTATGCTTATATCTCAATTGAAAATGCGCAGTACCTTTTTGACTTAGGCGATAAAGTGAACGGCATCGAAATGCGCCTTGCAGATATAAATGATTCCGAAAACGAAAAGATAAAACTGCAAACATTACTTGGAAAAGATTTTAATGTAATGACGTGGTTCGATTTGCATAAAGATTTTTATTCTATATTGAAAATTGAACGTATTACCGCGTTTATAATTTTAAGCATTATCATAGCAGTTGCATCGTTTAATATTCTGGGTTCACTTACAATGACTGTGATAGAAAAGAAAAGAGACATCGGCGTATTGAAAGCAATGGGTGCAAGCGATAATACGATTACAAAAATATTTTTATACGAAGGAATTTCAGTCGGCTTAATTGGAATGGTATGCGGCAGCCTGCTCGGGCTTGCAGTAACATTGGGACAAATGTATTTTAAGTTCTACAAGCTTGACCCGTTTATTTATAAAGTTGATGCGATGCCTGTTGTGCTTCGCTTACAGGATTTTATTTACGTTCCTCTTGCAGCCTTTGTATTGTGTTTTCTTGCCGCGCTTTATCCTTCCAAACGCGCAGCATCGTTAAAACCAGTTGATTCAATCAGATGGGAGTAATTTAATTTTTAAAATGGAAAAGTTATTACTTGATATAAAAGATATAAGAAAATCCTATAAGATAAGCAAAGAGAAAAATCTTGACGTGCTTAAGGGAATAAATTGTCAGATAAACAGGGAAGAAATTGTTGCTATCGTTGGTAAATCCGGCGCAGGGAAAAGTACTCTTCTTCATTTGATGGGCACACTCGATACACCTGATTCCGGGAAAATATTTTTCGATGGAACCGATGTTTACTCTATGAAAGAAAAGCAGCTTTCAAAATTTAGAAATAGCAAGATAGGATTTATATTTCAGTTTCATCATCTTCTGCCGGAATTTACTGCACTGGAAAATGTTCTGATTGCTTCAATGATTTCCGGCAAGGAAAATAAAGATAAGGCAATTGAGCTTTTGAAAGAAGTAGGATTGGAAGACAGAAAAAATCACAGACCGAATGAACTTTCCGGCGGAGAGGCGCAGCGAATTGCAATAGCGAGAGCGTTGATTAACTCACCTGACTTGATACTTGCAGATGAACCGACAGGAAACCTTGATACACAAAATGCAGATGGAATAATGAATCTTATTTTTAATTTAAGAGATAAATTAAAGCAGACATTTATTATTGTAACTCACAATGAAGAGTTTGCAAACAGGTGCGACAGAGTTATACGAATGAATGACGGGTTAATTGTTTAACTTATTTACAATTTCTTAACAGATATTTAACCTGTAAAAATTTTATTTTTACTAAACTACAATCCTAATTAATTGAAACCTATTAAAATTCACGTAGAAAATTTAGATTTATTTTACGGGAACGTTCAGGCTTTAAAAAAAATCTCATTAGGATTGGAGCCAAATAAAGTTACCGCTCTGATGGGACCATCGGGCTGCGGCAAGTCAACGTTCCTTCGCACATTAAACCGCATGAATGATTTAATTGATTCATGCAGGATTGAGGGCACAATAGAAATAGACGGTGAAAATATTTACAGTAAAGATGTTGACGTAGTTGCGCTGAGAAAAAAAGTAGGAATGGTTTTTCAGAAATCGAATCCTTTCCCGAAATCAATTTACGACAACATCGCTTACGGTCCGCGAATTAACGGAGTAACCAAGAAAAAAGAGCTTGATGAAATTGTAGAGCAAAGCTGCATAAAAGCAGCGTTGTGGAATGAAGTTAAGGACAGGCTTAACGAATCGGCTATAGGTCTTTCAGGAGGACAGCAGCAGAGAGTTTGTATTGCAAGAGCGCTTGCTGTGAATCCTGAAGTATTGCTAATGGATGAACCTGCTTCTGCATTAGACCCTATTGCAACTGCAAAAATTGAAGAGCTTATTTACGAACTAAAGAGCATGATAACAATTGTAATAGTAACTCACAATCTTCAGCAGGCAGCAAGAGTAAGCGATAAGTGCGCGTTCTTTTTATCGGGAGAGCTTGTTGAGTTTAGCTCTACAAGAAAAATGTTTACGAAACCTATTGACGAAAGAACGTTAAGATATATTTCAGGCAAGTTCGGGTAAGATGTTTCAAAGTATAATTTATAAATTTTATTTTTATCTATTATGTATCAGTATCTAGAAGAAGAATTAGACCAGCTCCGCACAAGAATTATTAAAATGGGCAGCTTAGTTGAAGAGCAGATAGAGCTTGCATTTAAGGCATTATATGAGCAGAACCTTGAGCTTGCAAATATCGTAATTGACCGCGATGACAAAGTTGATAAGTACGACGTGAAGATTGATAAACAATGCCAGAGAATTTTTGCTTTGACACAGCCCGTTGCGATAGACCTGCGTCTTATTATGTCTGCTATGAATATAAATAATGACCTTGAACGCATGGGTGATATTGCCGTAAACATTGCCGAGCGTGTAATGAATTTTATAAGCTATCAGGATTTGCTTGAAAGAATCGAGCTTCCCGATATGACGAAGAAAGTTCAGTCAATTGTAAAAGGAGCAATTGATTCATTTGTGAATAACGATGCAGAGATGGCTGCCGATATAATAAAACTGGATAGAGTAATTGATAAGGCATATGAAGAGACATTCGATAAACTGATACATGAGATGTCGGAGAATAAAGAACTGATAAAGCCCTGCTCACATGCAATAACGCTTTTGAAAAATATCGAAAGACTTGCAGACCACTCTACGAACATAGCCGAGGATGTAATATTTTTAGTTGATGCAAAGATAATAAAGCACAGAAAAAGCCAGGATAAAGATGACGATGCTCCAATCTCTTAATTTTTTTTCATTGTAAAGACTTTTGAGATTAAATATTATTATTAATATTTAATCAATACTTATTATACAGACTACTCTAAAATACTGCCGTTTATTTTTCATCGCTGTTATAATTTTAACTTCCACAAACTGTTATTCTCAATCCGATACTTCCCGCAGAATAACTTTCGACTCTTTAAAAATAAAAAATACGACACGACTTTCATCTGAGTCGGATACGATTCCTTACAATGATTTTATATGGAGTGACAAAAGAAATGTTTCGGAAGTATTGAATGGAAAAGCAGGATTTTTTGTAAAGAATAAAGGATTAGGCATGTATAATCAAATTTATTATAATAAATTTGGTGATAATAATTTAGGTTTTTTTAAAGACGGGATACAATTAAACAATAATATCTTTGGTTTTTTTGACGAAGAATTGATTTCGATAAATGAGGTAGATAGAATTGAATTAATATCGGATATTAGTTCTTTTATATACGGCATTAACACGCATGGAAAATCAATCAACATAATCACAAAAGATATTTTTTCTTCAAAACCTTTCTCACAGCTTCGATATTCTCAGGATAGATACGGCTCTTTATTTGCTGACGCATCGTTTACAATTCCTTTTTCAAAAAAATTTAATTTTCTTATTAGAGCTAATAATCATTCTTTGGATGGTAAATATACTAACTCAGATTTTAGCGCGTGGAGAGCAAATGGCAGAATAAGCTGGTATCCCTCTTCACTTTGGAGCTTCAAGCTGGATTTTAATTACTCAAAAATTTCCAGAGGGATAAATGACGGCTTAGATTATTACACCAAAGATTTAAGTAAAGATTCCATCATAAATATTTTACGTGATGCTAAAGCCCCTGTTATAGATTCCCTGGGTAGAGAGGAAAACCGTAATTATAACGTTTCTCTCTCCGCCTTCTCAAATAAATTTGGAGCAAACTCTTTGTTAACTTCGCAATTTTATTATACACATTATTATAGAAGCTTTTCAGGTAAGCCATACGCAATTCCTACACCTGTTTTGCGCATTAATGAAAATTATTACTCTGAAGTCTTAGGTCTAAATTTGAAATATGCCAAAGAAATTATTTTTGAAGACAAACAATCGTTAAATCTTACATTTCTTAATAATTATTATTGGAATTTTTATGATGTTTTTTACGAACCTGTTGATACGAATATAACGAATAAAAAGATGAATAACTCTTTTGGATTTTTTTCTGCTAAGGCAAATTATAAATACGACAGGTTTTCCATTTCGGCTATGGCGAAGGAAGATTTTGTCTTTTCAGATTCTCAGAATAAAAACGCCTTCAGCTACGGCGGAGAGCTTAAATTTAATTTTATCACTGACAATAATTTTTCTCTCGGGATTTTCACAGGAATAAATCAAATTAATTACCTTAACGTATATTATTTTTCCTTTGATTACCCCATCTTTCAAAAGTACTCGTACCACAGTTTTGAATCCGGTATTGAAATGAACAGCAAAAATTTGTGCGCGCTGCTTTCATTTAACCGAACAGCAGATTTATCTACGGCAAAGTTTAACTTCAAATCAGTTGTCTCTAAATTTGCTATAGATTCGGAAACAGAATTTAAAGTAGATAATTTTTCGGGCACCCTTCCCTATTTTTCAAAAAACGATGTTTCATTTTCCGATAAATTTTTTAAAGATAAACTAAACTTAAAAATCGGAGTAAACTTTAAGTTTATATCAAATTTCAAAGGGAATATAGTTTATCCGCAAACTCCCTTTACATCAACTTATGCTGACCAATACAATTTTTACAGTATGAACACCAAATTCATTTCAGACTTTTACATTGGCGCAAGAATAGGTCATGCAAATGTTAACTTCACAGTAGCGAATATTTTTAACAGTTTTTACTTTGATACTTTTATGTTTCCTTCAGATGACAGAGGAGGGCTAGGCGGAGCGGTTTCGCGATTTACAATTGTGTGGGACTTTATAAACTAGGCTTACTCTTTAATAAAATTTCACAGGCTTCAAAAACATCTTCAACTGTAATCATTTTCATACACTTAAATTCATCTTTTCCTTCCCAGGTACATTCAACAGGTTTAGGGGAGTTATAAAAACACGGGCTGCATTCCAGATCTTCTCTTACAATTAAATGCTTTGTTCCCCATGGAAAAAGCTCAAGTGCATTTGTATAGCCGAAAATCCCTACAGTAGGAATTTTGAAAGCGGCAGCGCTATGAAGGAAAGCAGAATCATTTGACACAAAAAGATTGCAGAACCTCATTCGAGCCATAGAATCCATATAATTTGAAGTAGAAGCAAGCACCCCCATTCCTCCGAGAAGCTCATCAATTTCTAAATTCAAATCAAATTCGTTACCGAACAATAATATCTTTGCATTATACTTTTCTTCCAGTAATCTGCCTAGCATTACGAATTTCTCTTTATCCCAGCGTTTATGAATATGATTTTTTAAAACTGCTGAACCTGCATGAAAACCCACAAGTGTTTTATTTTGCAAATCATTTTCTCTTAACCAATCTTCAGAGTTTTTTTTATCTGATTGGCTTAAAAAAATCTCCAGACCTTTAACTTCATTCTCCTGCATTGGCGCAAGTTGTTTTACCAAATCAAAATTCTGTAAAACATTATGGCGGTTAGGGGTTTCATTAACCGTAACATTATTTAAAATTTCGAATCTCCAGAAATCAGTATGAGTATAATCATGCGCCAGACGTTTTTTAGCGCCAAGGAAAAAGTTTACGACGTTATATTCGGTTCTATTGGAAGGATAAACGTTTATTGAAACATCATAATTGTTTTTACGGAGGGCAAATATTTCCCCAATGGATTTTAATTTCGACTGCTTTAAAAAATTTATATGATAAATTTTATTTACGAAAGGGCTATGCTCGTACATTTCCTTAACAGATTTAAACATCACAAGCATATCAATTTCAGCTGAAGGAATTTTTTCTTTGAGCAAACGCAATGACGGAGAGAACATAAGAGCATCGCCGTTACCGGATAGCGCGTTTATTAAAATCTTCATAGGGTTACTTCATTTCAGGGGCAATCTGGTTTAATCTTTCAAGTGTTTTGTTTGCATTTTCTGTGTCGCCTTTTTGCACATATACCGAATAAATTCCGGCAAGTGCATTTACATTATAATAGCTATCTGCTTCCAAAGCTTTTAGGTAATACCTGAAAGCTTCCTCCTTATTTCCTGCCTGCATATAAATATCTCCGAGATACTGATAAGGAGCTCCAAAAAATGGCGGCGCCTTATCTATAGCGCTGTTAAAAGCCCGAATTGATTCCTGCTTATTTTTGTTAAGCATATTCATACCGTAACTGAATTCACCTGCAAATTTTTTATTATAATTTGGATTTACAGAGAAATTATTTTTAAACGACGCTATCTCCTGCTCCGGTCTTCTTTTATAAACGACATCACTGAATCTTTGTTCTTTAACTGAAAATGGATAGGCATAATATCCCTTCAAGAAATCATCAGTAGTAACCATCGCAATCTCTGCATATGCGCTTGGTTTTATGCCGGTTGAAAAATAAATGTAATCAGGTTTTCTTGAAAGCACGTACTCAGGATTATATCTGCGCTCCTTCCAGTTCAATACTAATGAATCTACTTCAGGAATATGCTGTGGTTTATGAGCAATAGTTTCATCGGTAAGCCCAAGGTTATCAATAACAATCACATCGGAAAAATATGAAACTGCTCCAATAGTTGTCGCAGCAAGAACTAAAGGTCTTCCCAATTGAGTTTGCTTATTTTTAAACCACAGACCGGCTGATTTCATTTTTTCAACAAGACCATTTTCCGTTTCAACATCTTTTTTAATCGCCTCTTTCTGATTGTTGTAATTTATTATTCCGAGTATAATCGAAACACCCAAGGCTATGGCTAAGCCTGTTTTGATTGAACCGGAACCTTTACTTTTCATTCTGAGAGCCACATCTTCAAGAAACTTACCGAATAAAATATAAATAAGAGGAAGCACCGGAAGGAAAAACCTAAACTGCTTCAAAACGTCTCCCCCCACAACAATTATATAAATTGAATAAAATATTATAAGCAAGTACATCAATGAAACCTCAAAGAAGTTTTCTTTTTTCTTAAACAAGAATAGCGGCAGGGCAAATACAACTCCATAAAGCATATATGCTTCAAAGAAATTTTTGAAATACGTCCAGCCGGCTGTGAGGTATGTTATGCTGAATCCCGTCTTCGCGTAAGCTGTATTCGGGAAAGGATAGCCGTAGTAGCTCAATCTGAAGAGCATTAATAAAGCAGTTGGGATTATATAAGCTGCGTAAGTAATCAGATTATTCTTTGAAAAAATATCTTTTATAAAACCTGCTTTATGCTCTCTGATTGAAATTATAACTTTGTGTAAAATAATCAATCCGAAGAAATACAATCCTTCGGGGCGTGTAAGCGATGCAAGAAAAATATAAATAGAAAACAAATAATTCGGCGCGCCGGAATTTTTGTTTTTTATATAGTAAAATATTCCTGCGAGCACAAACGCAATAAACATCCCGGTTTCCATTCCGCTGATTGCCCAAAAATTAAATGCTCCTGTTAAAACCATTAATACAACAGGAATAAAATTGAACAAGTAAGAAGACTGGACGGTTTTTCCTTTATTATTTTCTTCTTTAAACTCTACTAATGATGAAATTTTAAAAATCTGAAACAGCGCTAAAATACTGAAGCCCAGACTAAGATACTGTGATATGCTTTCAATATTCATCTTCATTGCATAGAATACACTAAGTATAAGCACCCAAAGCAAGTTTGTATATCCTTCAACTCTTTCGCCCGGATTAAATACTAAACCTTTTCCTTCGACGAAGTTCTTCACAAAACGGAAACTGATATACGAGTCATCCTGTATAAACTTAACTTCATTGCATAAATAAATAAAGACTACAGATAAGGCTGCCAGTAAAAAATAAATTACAGGTTTGTTATCTTTTGATTTAGGCGGAGTATTAATTGCAGCTTTTGAAGAAGACTGTTTTGCCATTTTATAAATTGATTACTTATTAAAATAAAAAACGACTTTGCAGTTTCACAAAGTCGTTTATTTTTAAATCATAAATTTTAAAGAACCATTTATTTACCCTGATTCATTTTGCTTCTGATTAACTGCTCACGCTGAATAATCGTAGGATCATTTCTATTATATTGCTTTAGGATGTCTATTATCCTCAAAGCATTATTATAGTCCTGTCTATTTTCATATGCTTCAAGCAATAGCCTGTAAGGATTATAGTAATCATTGGGATTTATCTTTTCCTTTGAAGTTCGTATTTCATTTTCCGCCTGCTTGATTACATCATCCATAAGCTCGGTAAACTTAGCTTCATTTTTAACGTTCTTATACAATAAAGCAACATAGTATTGCATCCTGTAATCCATCGGAACAGCTTTCGGAGATATTACCTCATCCATTCTTTTTAAAGTTTGCTCTGCAAGATTATAACGCGTTGAATCCTGAGCATAGGTTTCAGCAAGTTTAAGGAATAGATTTCTATATGTGTTTATCATTCGCATGTGATTCTCATCATAAAATATACTTGCATCCGTTAGACCTCTGAACTTAAATCCATATCTCGGGGTTTTAGAAGGTTCTGAAGGAGTATCAAATAAGCTTTTTCTCATCAATACTGTGTCAACAGCAATTCCAGTCGCGGTGCTTCCAACTTTAAATGGATACAACCTTTGAGCCATTCCTTGCATTGCAAGATACTCGCTTAAGCCAAGATAGTTATCTGAAGTAACTGTAGTTGACCAGTAAATTGGTCTTTCCCATTTATTTGCTTTAAGAATGTCCAGCATTACAAAATCACTGCCCCTTGCAATCTTTATTGCCTGTCCTTGAGCATTATAGTCCATTCCCTGATAATTCCATGTTATTTTGGCAGGGAGATTTGGTTTAGTTCTCATTGAGTCGGGATACGCTTTAACAGGCACTTCAAGAGAAAGCACTGTTTTCGGGTCCCATCTGTCAGGTGCAATTTTTCTTAGCTGCGCATCAGTCATTGTAAACGGAACAGTCAATGCTCCATAGGGTCTTTCATTTTTAAGCTGAATGTTATACCAGTCCGTTTGAGCAAGTGATAGGTTTACGATTCTTACATCAGTTCTGATTCCATACGCTGCCTGCAAGCACCAAAGAGGGAATGTATCGTTATCACCGTTTGTGAAAATGATTGCGTCCTTCTCAACGCTCTGTAGCAGGTTATATGCATAATCATATGGAAAATAATTTTTGCTTCTATCCTGATAATGGTAATTTACTTTAAGCATATTCAAAGGAACAAAAACGAACGATGCGGCAAGTATCAACGCTCCGCCAGCCATGAATGTTTCTTTTTTCATTGCCTCCCGAATCATTTCAATAAGACCATAAATGCCTATTCCAATCCACATGGAATAGACCATAAACGCCCCGACATAGAAGTAGTCCCTTTCACGCGGCTGAGGGTCTTGCTGATTCTGATACAGCGCCGTTACAACACCCATTGCTATAAACATCATCATAAAGACGAATGCGAGCTTCCAATCTCGCCGGAAGTGGACCCATATACCTAATAGCCCAAGAGCCATTGGTATTCCCAGAAATTTATAATCAATTCCATCATTTTGATCATATCCTGCCCGACCAACATACTGCCAGAGGAGATAACGGGTAAACATGTGATTTATTTGATACCTCCACATAAAGTCAAAATCGCCTGTATAATTCTCCCAAGTCGGTCTGTGCTGTGGTTCTGGAGAATATCTTCTATCAAGAAATGGCTGTTCGCCATATTGTTCCCGATTCAAATACGAGAGGAGAGTTGTCAGATTATCGGGATTATTTTCGTCTAAAGGTAAATTAGTAACAGCGGATCTTTGTAGTACAGATATATATGTTGAATAACCTAATATTACCAAAAATACTGATAAGCAGAATAGACTTAACATAGCAATTTTTTTAGCTCTGCCGTAATAAATTCCGAAAATTACTAAACCTAATATAATAACACCGAATATTCCGCTCACATTAATGATTGAAGGGAATTTTTTTACAATTCCTGGGTAAACAATGAAAAATGCTACTGAAGAAATTAAGAAAGCTATAATTAAAGAATTTCTTGTATAGGTATATCTCCTGAAATAAAAAAGAAGACCTGCAACAAAAATCATTTGAGCTACCAAAAGGTGAATGCCTAACGCAAGACCGACAACATAGCACATAAATAGTAAGTATCTATCAGAGCCTGGCTCATCCGCTTTTTCCCACCAAACCATTAATAAATAAGTACAAAGACCAATGAGAAATGTTCCGAAACCATAAACTTCCGCCTCCATCGCATTAAACCAAAATGAATCACAAAAAGCATAAGATAATGCTCCGATTGCTGCTGAGATACAGACAGTAAATATCTGATAAAAATTATTGGGATTCCCTTTCCAGTTATTTATAACTTTTACTGAAAAAAGATATAAAAATAAAACACAGAATGCGCTTGAAAATACAGAAAGGTAATTCACCCGCAAACCTATATCAGGTGAAGTGGGAAGCATTGTAAAAATCTTTCCGACCAGTGTGTGCAGCGGCGCGCCGGGTGGATGAGGAACACCTACCGTAAATGCGCATGCAATAAATTCGCCGCAATCCCAAAACGAGAGAGTCGGTTGTACTGTCATTATGTAAATAATAACCGAAAATAAAAATACGAATAGTCCCGTAATCTTATTAAAAGTCTTAAAATTCATTTAGTTTTTCTTAGTAATTTCCTGTGAAAATTAGTGGATAATTAGAGAAATTAAAGTAATTATGCGTGATTTTCAAGATAAAGTGAGAGGTAAAAACCATCTTTTTACCGAATGACAAAAAATTTTTAGTAACTCAATCGTATATAAAAAAAAACGGACTACTTCTAATACGTAATCCGTTTTCTATAGATTATTTTTTTATGCCGGAATTAAATTCCTATCTTAAACCCTAACCCGACTGCAACCGAAAAATAGCTTCTTGCATCTAAATCAACAGGGGTTCCTGAATAAACTCCAGGGTTGCTTCCGCCTGTAACAGTATAAGTATTAACAGTAGTTACGCCTGATTTACTGAAGAGGTTATGATATTTTAAAGCCACATTTGCAGTTCCTATTGGACCTAAGCCGATATTTAGACCTGCGCCGACATTAAATCCCATCTGGCTGAATGCGTTGAAAATATACTTTGTGGTTACTGCAGGATTTGTTACAGTGGTTGTAGTCAAATCTCCGGGACGGGTTCCGTAGATACCCCACCCTAAATCACCATACACTCTCCAAAGCATATTACCGGGAATATTTAAGTAAAATCTCGGTCCGATGCTTCCCGAAAGCATATAAGTCGTTTCCTGAGTTGTTGTAACGCCTAATAAACTTTGACTTTTCGAAGTTAAAAAATCTGCGCTAAAATTTCCATAAATACCAAAACTTGGTGTAACATTTGCTACCACTTCCAGCTGTCCTCCGGGGAATGCCTGAAATGAATTTTTAAAATCATCGTTTGAAAGCGGAGTGCCATAACCGCCCTTAAGTATGATTTCAAGACTCGGTTTAATAGGTAATAGTTTTTGGGCTGATGATACTCCTGTTACAGATAAAATCAGAAGAAGTGTAAAAATAATTTTTTTCAATTTCTCTCCTTTAAAATTTAGTTTAATTAATATAGTTGAAAGCTGCTTATGAATAAAATATTTTCAAATTTACTAATAATAAAATCTTTATTCTACTGTTTTGAGGTTCATTGCCTGCAACATCTTACCGGCATAAAAAAAAGCGGTCAAAATTTTTAACCGCTTTTATTATAAAAAAAACTAACGAAAAATCAGATTACTTTTTTTCAGGCTTTTCTCTCTTTGTAAGTATCACATCAATCAAGCCGTAATCTTTTGCCTGCTCCGCTGTCATGTAATTGTCGCGGTCGGCATCCTTGAGAATTTCTTCAACAGGTTTCCCTGAATGATTTGAAATTATCTTATACAAAGTATCGCGAGTTCTTAGCATTTCCTTTGTATAAATCTCTATATCTGCTGCCTGACCTTGAGTTCCCCCTAAAGGCTGGTGCATCATAATTTTTGAGTGCGGCAAAGCCATTCTTTTTCCCGGCGCGCCGCCTGTTAAAAGTACCTGCCCCATAGAAGCAGCCATACCTACGCACATTGTACTGATGTCAGGTCTTACATATTGCATGGTGTCATATATTGCAAGTCCTGCTGAAACGCTTCCTCCGGGAGAGTTAATATAAAACATAACATCTTTATCCGGGTCTTCCGATTCAAGAAAAATCAACTGAGCAACTACAAGAGATGCGATTTCGTCATACACAGGCGTTCCGAGAAAAACTATTCTCTCTTTTAAAAGGCGCGAATAAATATCATAAGCTCTTTCCCCTCTTGAAGTCTGCTCAACTACCATAGGAACTAACTGATTTTTTATCTGCTGCACCTGATTCAAACCATGGTGAATAAACGACTCATTTCTTTTGATAATGTTTGTAAAATCCATTTTGTGTTTTGAAGTTAATAAAATTTATTTTTCGTCAGAAGGCATGCTGTCAACAAGCTCCTGCTTTTTCCTTAATTCTTTTTTCTCTGTAATTTTCGCATTAGAGATTAAGAAATCAAGAACTTTATCATTCAATATTCTCATCCTGATATCATCGTTCTGCTTATATATATTCAAAAGATTTTCGGCAGGGATATTGAATCTCTGCGCTGTTTCTTCTGCAAGCTTCATATAGTCAGCATCTTCTGCTGTGATGTTTTCCGCTTTGATAAGTTCTTCACGAAGAAGCATCCACTTTGCAGCAACAATTGCATCTACTCTCTTCTGCTTTCTTATTTCAGCTTCGTCAATTCCGTGATTGTGCCCCTTATGTTTTTCCTTCTCTTCCTTTACAAAGTCATCGAGGAAATACTCGACATATTTATCAGGCACGATAACGTCATTAGCTTTTATCATTTCGTTCACAACATCATTCTTTAGCCTGTTTGAAGCAATGTCATCGTAAACTTTCTGAATTCCGGTTCTTATTTCATTTCGGAATTCTTCTTCGGTTTTGATTTCATCCTTGCCTAAAACCTTTTTGAAAAACTCTTCATTCAGTTCGGAAAGAATTACTTTCTCAACCTTTGATGCAGTTACCTGAACTTTTTTAGGGCTTCCGTCTGCATTCTTTGTTTCGACAACTCTTGTTTCGCCTTCTTTAATATTTTTAAAGCCTGATTTGAACTCAGGATAAATATCAGGATTAGCAAGATAAACCTGCAAGCCGTTCTGCGTTTCCCCTACTATAACATTTCCCGCGTCATCTAAGTTCTGTATATCAACAGTTATCATATACTGGTCATCCAGCGCTTCTCCGTCCATTTCAAAACCGGCGTTTCTAAATCTGTAATAATCAATTTCCTCATCTACCAGAGATTCATCAATTTCAAAAATTGTTTTATTCAGCTCAAGCCCTTTGTATTCTTCAAGTTTTACCACCGGCTTTGTTTCATAAGCTATCTTAAAAGTAAACTTCTCTTTGGGCTTATAGTCCATATCAAGAATTGCCCCAATATCAATAATATCTACATTATTATCTTTCACGTATTTTCTGAAAACATCGTTTGTAATATCTTCCAACGCATTATATTCCAGACTGTCTCCATACATTTTTTTAATCATTGAGAGCGGAGCTTTTCCTTTTCTAAATCCCGGAATATTCGCTTTCTTACGAAATTTCTCAACAGCTTTTTCAAAATGAGGAATTAACTCATCGTAGGTTAAAGTAGCTTCGAACTCTTTTTTAGTGTTCTCTAATTCTTTGATATTAGTTTCCAATTTATTTGTATTAAAAATTTAATAAACGTGTAAAATAACCTTAATTATATTGTGTTACAATTCAATAAATTTTACTATAAAAAGTAACATTATTGTAACATTTCAAAATCTAAGTATTGATTTTTCAACATTTCAATTTTCTAAAAATGTTACCTTTCCCGTTTTGTGTTACATTTTGCTGCATTTTTTTTCGTGACGTGAAACAAATTTTTTAAAAAATCCTTAATAAATTATGGGTATGTTTCTCCAAATTAAAGTCATTTATTTATACCAAAATCTCAGCCTCACCACACGGCAAAAATTTTGCAACCCTATCTTAAAGAGGCTGTTCGAAAGTCCACATTTCTCCTTGCGAAGCTCCTGCTTAGCAAGGAATATATTTTATGAAGCTCCGCTTCATTACTAAACGGAGTTTTGCGGGCACTTTCCGTCCCAAACGGAGTTTGGGACGGAGAACCTTCAATCAGTTTTTGACTTTTCACACAATCTCTTTAGGATGGGGCTGCTATATTATTAGTAAGTCCCGATGGGATGTCTAATTAAAAAAAAAATAATACATTCTAAAATTATTTTTTGTCGTGTGGTAAGAATCTCAAAAGGCAATATTACGGCATCTGTAATAAGGATATTTCTACAAATCAAATACTGAAGCTGAAGAAATCACATTCTGCGTTTACTTGCTGTAATAACTTCAAACAGAAAACAAAAAACCCCGTAAAATTTCTCTTACGGGGTTTATAATAATAAATATTTTAAAAATTAGTTATCGCTGTCTTCATCTTCTGAATCTTCATCTTCCGATTCGGATTCTGCGGTAGCGACTCTGTATGTTCCCGTGCCGCGCACAGTCGAGCGCGAGTCAGTGCAGGTAACATTTCCTCTTGTTTGTTTATTGGGGTTGCTGAAAGAGTTCACGATTACATTTTTTATATCACCCTTCTCATTACCGTAAACTACTTTTATCTTCTTAAAGCACTCTTCAATTTTCTTCACATTTTTCAAACTCACGGTTGTTGTAACCGCCATTTCAATATCATCTTTGGAAACTTTACCGGTATATGTAAATGACTTCTCCCTGCATTCAGGAGCTGAATTTGAGTAGCTTGTAACGTATGACTGGGGAACGCTCACCTCTTCTTTTTGCTCCGCTTCATCTGAATCGAATGAAGTACCATATTTTACTTTATCGCTTATACGCGACTGCTGACTTTTCTCTCTTCTTTCCGATTCAATCAAACCTGTTGTTAACCCCGCAATGAACTCATCTGCATCACTCATTGACTCAGTAATCATTTCAATCTTAGGCGATTTTAATTCATCCTGCTGAATAGAAAAAGAATAAACAATTTTCGGCAAAGGCAGTTTTTTCTGCTTTACTGAATTGTTTATTTCAAACATCTTGTAAGGCATTCCGAGGGATGAGAATTTCTTTAACTGAACGTCAGTAATCTTGAAATCAGTGAGGATATAATATCCGAAAGCAGCTACAAAAGCAATCAACAATGAGCTAAAAAAACGGGATTTGCTTTTCATTTACTTGAGATTAGCTTAATGATTTTGATTAATATAAAATTAAGAAGTTTAATTTTGAAAAGCAAGAAGAAAATTACATAAGCGCTTATGTAAATTCAAAGAGTGGAATTCCTATATACGGAATCACTTTTAATAAAGTTTCACTGCTCAAAAAAATAATCAGCGAGCAGTTTATACGAATTAAGCTTATCCTCCGGTCTTTCACAAATGGTTACGAGCGTCATCTCATGAACTGCCAGCTTTTTTTTGGTTTCCAATAGCCGTTCGGCAACGGTTTTTACATCTCCGACGTAAGCGCTTTTGCGCTTGAACTCAACAAGCATTTTTTCCTGAAAACTGAATGTATGGCTTTTAGCTTCTTCTTCACCGGGAAAATTTTCGTTCTTGCCATACAGCATACTATTGACAGCCCAAACTTCAACAGGCTTAACAAGCTCCAATGCTTTTTCTTCCGTGCCGGCTGCCATGCAAAAAACGGCAAGATTTATATACGGCTCCTTCAGGTAAACAGACGGTTCAAAATTTTGATAGTACGCCGCCAATGCCTGTACGCATTGGTCATCACTGATAAAATTTGCAAATGAATATCTAAGCCCTTTCCTGGCGGCATACAAAGCGCTGTCAACGCTCGTGCCAAGTACCCAAACCTCAGGTGCGCTTTCTATTAAAGGAGAGGCAATTTTAGATTCTGAATTTTTTGCATCCAGATATGTAAGCAGCTCATCAACTTTTCCAAAAACATCTTTCGGCGCGGAGTTTAATCTGCTATTTGTTCTTGCATCTGCGCCGCCGGCTCTCCCAATTCCTAAATCAATTCTAAGAGGATACAACGACTCAAGCATTTTGAACTGTTCGGCAATTTTCAAAGGACTATAATGCGTGAGCAATACTCCGCCTGAACCTAATCTGATTTTGCCCGTAACGCTTCCTAACGATGAGATTAAAATTTCAGGACTCGCCGAAGCAAATGATTTCGTATTGTGATGCTCTGCAAACCAAAAGCGGTGATAATTATTTTCGTCGGCAAATTTTGCTAATGCAACAGTTTCATTTATTCCCTGTTGGTATGTTTTGCCCGTAAATACAGGCGACTGGTCGAGTATATTCAGTTTCATATAACATATCTTCGCTGCAATGCTTTAGCATAGCAACGGAAATGGATTAAAAATAAATTTTATAATTTGTAATTTAGCAGTTGTGATAAGCAATTATAATTCACAATTCCATTCATATTGAATGCTGCAAATTGAAAATTACTGATTGTTAATTGAAAGCCGCTCTCGTAGTGTAATGGATAGCACATCGGATTTCGGCTCCGCTAGTGAGGGTTCGAGTCCTTCCGAGAGTACAAACAAAAAAAGCTTACCTCTTTGTAAGAAGAAGTAAGCTTTTTCGTTTTTAATAGCCAGTAGCTATCTGCAATAACTGTAATAAAGCGAGGCAGCTTTTTCATACCCGAGATTATATGCTTTTCTCAAATCAGCACAAGGGTTAAGTATAGATGAGACCATATCTCCATATATGTAACATTTTGCTCTTAAAAAATAATAAATTCCCTCAGAGTCATCTAACATAATATTTGCTGTAAAACATATTGCAGCTTGCGGATAATCTTCTGCAAAGTAATATGCAAGCCCCATCCCATAATAGGCATTTTCATGTGTAGCATCTAACTTAATTGCCGTTTTATAATAATCAACCGCTTGTGAATAATATCCTAAATGCCTTTTAGCATCTCCTATGCAGCAATATATATTCGCATTATAGGGATCACTTTTTACAACATTTAAAAATATTTTCAAAGCTTTGTTATCTTCTTCCATTGCGAGATAACATAAACCCACATTAAATTGGATATTATTGTCATCAGGATATTGCTCAAGGTAAAGAGTGTAATACTCAAGTGCTAAACTATATTGACCGCTTTCGTACGCATCATTTCCCTTGAAAGCATAATTATAATAATCTTCTCCATTACTGCGATTGTTTTTCCCGCTTCTTTGATTATCAGGAACGCTTGCACGCCCCTCTTTATCATTTTTATCAGCATTTCCGCTCCTGTCTTTTTTATACGTATCTTTTTGGGAACGGGTGTTTTCATCACCGGAAGAGTAATCATTGTTATCCTTCCTTTTTGTTTTCGTATTTTTATCAGAATTAAAATAATTATCGTCAGAGGCAACAGAGTATTGCAATGAAATAATTTTATCAACAGGTATTGCAAAATTTATGTTTTGACCTTCTTCAATTGTTGATGTTGTAATGCCAATCAATTTCCCTGAAGTGTTTATTAATGCCCCGCCGCTACTCCCGTGCGAAATACTCGCAGAAATTTGTATGTAGTTATCGTCCGAATAGTGCGATATTTTTCTAATTCCATTTACTATTCCTTCGGTAATGGAATTCTCAAATCCTAAGGGACTTCCAAGCGCGTAAATTTTCTGCCCAATTTTAACTTCATCATTGCTCCCCAAAGGAATGGACTTAAAAATTCCCGGCGATACTTTTAGGAAAGCAATGTCGCTGTTCTTGTGTTTACCCGTAATTTGACAATCTTCAATTAATGTCTCGTTATGCTTAATTTTTATATTCGTGTAAGAACTGAGAACATGATAATTAGTAACAATTGTCCCATTATCATCAATTACTACTCCGCTTCCTTGCGCAACAGGTGTGCCATAGGAATCACATGCAATCACAACTACAACAGCATCATTGTATAATGAGTAAATACTCTCCGCTTCATATGTCTGTGAAAAACAGAAACGTGAAACTAATAAAAGAATAAAAATTTTAAGGGGGAAAATTTTTTTCATAATAATGTATTAATACACTAATATTAAGAAAAATATTTAATTACTCAATTCAAATTATATTAATTACACTCAATTACAATTTCTGTATTTACTCTTAACTTAGGAAAGAGGGGTAATTTCTCAAAGCTCCCTAATATGAGGAAATAAGCTTTTTCTCAAAATACCATGCTAAATGATGTAAACAAAAAAGCCCCGGAGTGCGGGGCTTTTCTCAGCTTCTTGCCGATGTAATCAAAATTATATTTGTCGTAATAAAGATTATCAGCAGGATGGCAAAACTTATTCTATCCAGCTTTTTAGACTTAGCTATCATTTTTTCGTCATCGGCATCAGACCATTTTAACGAAACAACTGTAATGGCTATCATGATAAGTATAGACACAAATGTAAGATTATGTATGCTGTCCAGCAGGGTGTTTGCAGTCGAAGAAGGCACTACAGACTCTATAATGTACTTATTACCGACCGCAGCAAAAATACCTCCTACGCAAAGCCCAAGCCTGTCTGCAAGCGATGGCTTTATTAAAAAACCTAACAGAGCGATTGAAAAAGCTACGTAAACGCCCGTGAGCATTTTTACCAGAATTCCCGCTGAGTGAGAGCGGGTGATTATTATCTCAGCTTCAACTCCCGGATAAGTACTTGAGCCTTGCAAAACAGGGTCTCCGAAAGTAGTATTGTAAATTCTTTTCATACCTTTCAATTGAAACGAATTTATATCCCAATCATCCAATTGAAATGTAGAGTCTATTTTTGAATTTTGAGAGTCAGCAATAAACACTACTTCATCGGCATCTAAGGTTGTATGCTCAATCTTAATGAACAATTCCTGCCTGTCGAACGGAAACTTTGTAACATCCCAATTCTGATTTATGACTGCCTTGCATTTCATCTGCGCCCAGTTTTTCCCGCCTCTTTTTTCAGTGGAAAAATTACTAAACTCCACCGACTTCGCATTTGTAATATCTATGGCATCCTTTATAGCCAGACTATCATTGTTATAAAGAAACCACAGCCAGAAATCAACTTTGTAGCTTTGGTCGTCTATTTTGAAATCAGTAAAGGAAAGAACATACATACCGATTTTACACGTGTCCTTCTGTGCAAAAGAAATGTTTGCAAAGAACGTAAAAAAAATAAAAACAGATAGCAGGGGTTTTGTCATTTTCAATTTGAAATTCCTAGAGAATCTTTCCGTGAGGATTTAGTTAATTTTGCAAACCCTCAAATTACTTAGCAGGAAACATCATATCAAGTAAATTTTTCAAATTCGTATTTTTTACATTGCTATTTTATTAGCATCATCTTTTTTGTTTCACTTAATTCGTCTGCCTGAAGCTCATAGAAATAAATACCGGATGAAAGTTCTGCTCCGCTAAACTGAGCAATGTAGTTTCCGGCATTTTTTAGCTCCTTATTTAATAACCGGGCTACTTCTTTTCCTGATACATCAAATACTCTCAATGTTACACTTGCCTGTTTAGAAATCGAAAAATTTATTTGCGTTACCGGGTTAAACGGATTGGGATAATTCTGTCCCAGCACAAAATTATCAGCAATAGTTCCTGAGATTTCTTTAATACCGGTTAACTCGGAAATCGGTCTTCTAAATAGCGACTGTCCTTTAGTCCCGGCGTATAAGGTTGTATTATTGTAGTTATACAAAGAAACTACCTCAATGCTGCTGCTTATTCCCTGATTAAAACTAAGCCAGCTATCGCCGAAGTTAGAGGAGTAATACACCCCGCCTTTTGTAGCTGCTACTATAAAATTTCCTGCCTTCTCCAGAGCATTGATTACTTTATTTCCTAATCCGTTGTTTACCCTTACCCAATTTGCCCCGTTATTAGTAGTTCTGAAAACTCCGGCTGTATCGGTCCCTGCAAATACAGTATTTCCAATAGAGGTAAACGCCACAATATCCGGTGATGTAATTCCAGAAGTCGAATTTGACCAATTAACTCCATTGTTTGTCGTAACGTGCACACCGGAAGTTCTTGTACCGGCATAAAGAACAGAACCTGCTGCTGCATGCAAAATCTGCATAGCTCCTACTCCTGCCGAGTAATTCTGAACCCAAGAAGAACCATTGTTTGTAGATTTGTAAACAACTGAACCGACTGCATACATATCAGTACCTATAAATGCAAATGAACTGGCAGTAACCCCCAAAGGACCAACTGATGTCCAATTTGCGCCATCGTTTGTTGATTTATAAATACCTTCGTTAAAAACCGACGTGAATACATTGTTACCTGATGCTGCTATTCCATAAGTGTACGGAGCATTTGGAAAATCATTATTTCTTTCAATCCAATTTAACCCATTATCTGTTGACATAAATACACCCGCAGGGTCTATTGCAGTATACATTGTATTACCTGTCGAAGTCAGATATCTAATAGTTAGAGATGAAATTCCTGTATTAGATTTTACCCAATTAGCGCCGTCATTTGTAGTTTTAGATAGCCCTTTTCCATTAGCGGCGAAAATTGAACTTCCATCACTAACAAGAGAAAATGTGTAAACATTTAAATCAGGGCTGCCAATGCTAGTCCAATTTAAGCCATTGTTTGTTGACATAAAAACGCCATCAACTTCTGTCCCGGCATATATTTTTGTGCCTGTAGAAAGAATTGAGATAACTCTCCTTGTTGTAGAAGGCACATGTCTTGGTATCCAGTTAACACCTCCATCCGTTGAAATCCAAATTCGCCCACCATCAGCACCCGCGTAAAGGGTATTTCCATATTTATATAACTCCCTGACATCTTCACCGGAGACGGGAACTAAAGGAGTCCAGTTTACGCCATTGTTAGTTGTTTTGCTTATCCCTCCTGTATAAGCGGCATATGTGTTCGGACCATCAGCAAGAATTTTCCTGAGATTAGTACTTTCAATACCACTATTAACTGAAGTCCATGTTGAACCGTTATTAGTTGATAAACAAACCCCGCCGCCGTAGCTTGATGTAAAAATATTTGAACCGGAAACACTAACTGAATTCAAGTTTAAATTTGAAATTCCTGAGTTACTTTGAACCCAGTTATCTCCACCGTTAGTTGAAATATAAAATCCGCCTCCTAATGTTCCTGCATAAACATTAGAACCCGATACAGCAATAGAAAAAACACCTTTTGAAATTATACCAACACTTTTTGGAAACCATGTTAATCCACTATTGGTTGAAACAAAAACTCCTGCGCTTGATGTACCGGCGTACAAATTTGAACCCGATACTGCCAAACTGTAAACCGGACCTCCGGCAGGACTAACAGATGATACCCATTGACCAAACCCTATACTTGAAATACTTATAAAGAAAATTGTTATTAAGATGAATTGTGTTTTGTTTTTCATTATATACATTAAAATTTATTAACAGCAAAGATAACAGATTTTTAACTGCCTCCAAAACAAAAAAACACCTCATTTCTTACGTAATATATTTTAATGTTTATTCTTAATTTAACTGAGCGGTGAGAATAAAATTGACTTTGAGAATAAAAGAAAGCGCATTAGTATCAATGCGCTCTTTTAGGTTTGCGGGTAACAAAAATCTACTCTATAATACGAATGGATTTTTCTTCGATGAAATAGCGGTCTTCTTTACTGCCCTGAGTGTTTGTAGATTCCTCATCTGTCAATCCTTTGACTATTAACAGCTTTCCGCTGACTTCAATTTTCCTGTCATAATACCTTTCGTATTCTTCTTTAGAAAGCTGAATATAAAAACCATTAATACCGTAGCCGGATTTTGATTCCATTTTTTCAATGTACCCGATTGTAGAAACCGGTTCACCCGATTTTTGTTTCACGTCTTTTGCATCCTGAGCAAATGAAATATTAGCCAAAATGAAAAGAATGAACAAAGAAAAAGCTGTTTTCATATATTTTTTAAGTTTTTTTAAAGTTATTAAACTAAATCATAAATATAAAGTAAATAAATTTTGTAATACTAAGTAAAAATAATGCTAAATTTACTCTTGACAATCAAAAAAAAATTTTATAGGTTTTGAACACTCCCCCCTATTCAATAATATAAAGCTTTAATCTACTCTTTTTCCTCCTGGCAGAGAAAGAAGAGCGCTTCAGCTTAAAAATCAGGCTTTTTCCTCTTCTGCTAAATTAACCTATCAATTAACTTAAACTACAAAGTTATGAAAAACTTAAAGGTAGTTGTTTCGCTATTGCCTGTTTTGATACTTGGCAGTTTTATTTACTTTTCAACAATTGGGTTTTCAAACACACCGGAGAAAATTGAAAAAAAATCACTGCCGGCATCGTATAAAAAACCTCAAGGTACCTGTCCGATTACCTTTCATTTACTATATGTAGATGCAACTCCCCCTCCAATAATAAAAATTTGCATAAATGAAACTTATAGTTTTACAACAGGTGAGGATAGTTTTACATTAGATATACCTTGCGATGAAACTACTACGATTTGTGTCTGGGACGGAACATTTTACGGTTCAGTCACAATAACTCCCGGTTGTTCATGCGAACTTACTGATGTCAATATAGTGGTTGCAGGACTGCCTCTATCATGCCACTGTAATGATTAATTTTTGCAAGAATATTTATCACAAAACTTTCTAGTGTAAAAAGAACTTGGCTAGAGTAATTAATATTGATTTTGAAAATGGCAGTATAAAAATTTTTTATAATGTTAAGCACTTTGCATTACATTTAAAAAATTCTTTTTTCTGTAAAATAACTCGCAAGTTCTTTTATTTGAAAGCCCGACAATTGCTGATTTAGAATCAACCCTTTTATAAACTTAAATTACAATGTTATGAAAACTCTAAGAATTATCTCATCTTGCAGTTTAATGTTATTTGCAGTACTATCTTTGTACTTTATTATTAACGGCTATGGTCAAAAAGCGTCTGGAAAGGATGTTCTAAATAAGGTAAATCCGATAGAAATTAACAAAGGAACTCCGGTTAGAACTTCGCAATTATTCAATGTTCATTTAGTCTCAAATGAATCCGCCGGCTGTCTAAGTGGGGATTATACCTACTGTGTGAACGGAGGATTAATAACAAACGCAAGTGGTGATTTTCAAATCGAAGCCGATTGTGAATCGTATGTAACAATTTGTGTTCAGTCAAGTTCGGGATGTAAAGGCGAGTGGTCAGGATATGTTACTTGTGAGTTTGCTCAAACCATTACTATCAATTTAGTCCCTAACGAAGAAGGGGTATGTGATTGTATGCGTTAACATGAATTGAATTCCCTCACAACAAGTTCACTGCATCTACATCAATAGTAAGATGTGTCTTTGTTGGAAGGTTTTTATCAGCGTAAATCTTCACAGCTCTTAATACTGAATTAAGATAACTCCCCGGGGCATCTTTTTGCTTCGGGGATTTTATTAATAAGTGATACCGATACATATCCCTCAGCTTTGAAAACAAAGGCGGATTCGGCGGCAGCATATCGAGCAATCTGTTCTCGTCTTTCATCTTCACAAAATTAAAAACTTCTTTTATCTTGCTTTCGGCAAGTATCCTGTCCTCACATTTTATTTCAATTAAAGCTACTCTGCTAAACGGCGGATAGTTTGCAGCTTCACGCGTTCTTATCTCATTCTTATAAAAACTCAGATAATCGTGTTCCTTCACATTACCAAATAAAAAATATTCGGGGTGAGTTGTCTGTATCAATACCTCTCCCTCTTTTTCCGCTCTTCCGCTCCTGCCTGCTACCTGCGTTAAAATCTGAAACGTCTTCTCCCCCGCTCTGAAATCGGGATTAAGCAGACCTATATCTGCATTCACAACTCCCACTAAAGTTACATCGGGAAAGTCCAATCCTTTAGATATTATTTGAGTTCCTACCAGAATATCAATTTTCTTATCGTAAAAATCCTTCAGGATTTTCTGATACTGATTTTTTGAAGTCAGCGAATCTGAATCCATTCTGGTTATTTCCGCTTCGGGAAAAAGTTTTATTAATTCTTCTTCAACTCTTTCCGTTCCCGCTCCCATTTCAACGAGCTTTTGCGCTCCGCAGTTAGTGCACAACTGAGGTTTTTTCTTTGCGAATCCGCAGTAATGGCATTTAAGCAAATCAATGGCTTTGTGATATGTCAACGCTATGCTGCATCGAGGGCACATTTCCACATTGTTGCACGACATACATTCAATATATGTATGGAATCCCCTTCTGTTCTGAAGAATAATTATGCTCTCTTTTCTTTCAAGACGCTTATCAATATCAACTAATAAATCCTTAGATAAAAATTTTAATCTTACTTTATCTATTAAATCAAAAAAATCTTTTTTTATGAAATTTGTTTCCGACTCAATATACTCTTTCTCTTTCAGCTTCTCTCTCAAATTCAAATCAACAATCTTTACGAACGGCATTTTAAAATTTCCTGCTCTTTCACTCAAGGTTAGCAGTTTATATTTTCCAGTATCCGCATTGTAAAAACTCTCCATTGAAGGCGTGGCTGAGCCTAATACAACAGCGCATTCAAAAAACTTTCCCCTTACCAATGCAGAATCTCTCCCGTGATAACGGGGAGAATTTTCCTGCTTATAAGATGTATCATGCTCTTCATCTACTACAATCAGACCGGGATTTTTTACAGGCGCAAATAAAGCCGAGCGCGCGCCGATAATAATTTTATAATAACCGTTTTTTATCCTGTCAAATGTATCAAGCCGCTCTCCATCGGAAAGTTTGCTGTGAATCACACCTATCTTATCACCGAATCTGCTTTTAAACCTGTGAATTAATTGGGGAGTTAATGAAATTTCCGGTACAAGAATTATAGCAGATTTACCCTTTAATAGCGCATGCTTAGCTGCATTGATATACACCTCTGTTTTTCCGCTTCCCGTAACACCAAACAATAAAAAAGGAGTAAACTTTTCCGAATCAATCGCTTCGTTAATTTCATTAAGCGCATTTTGCTGATCAGAATTGAGGGTTACATTTTTTTCCGTTTCTTCAAATATTTCTTCTGATGTTCTTATCTTTCTCACTTCTTTAATAATAACTAAATTTTTCAGAGCCAATGAATTCACCGATGCTGCTCCTATACCCGTTTCTTTCATCAGTTCGTTCAATTCTTTATCTTTATACTTCAATACCTCCTCTAAAAATTTTTTCTGCTTCTCTGAACTGACCTTATTTTCTTTGACAATGCTTTGATAATTCTCCGCCGGAAAATTAGCGTTAACCAGCTTTATTATTTTTTCCTTAGTCGGCTTTGAATACAAACTTTCATTATAAATCACTCCGCTCTCTAATAGCGCATTAATCTGCTTTGATAAATCATTATACTTAAACTTTTTCTCTACCTGCTTTTTGGTAACGGCTGATTTGTGATTTTTTATATAATCTAGAATATCAAATAAAAAATTATCTCTCAGCTTCGATTCATTCAGCTTCTCCACGTAGTCAGGGGCAAGCTGGTAAAAAATATCCGTCTTTATATTTATGTTTCTTGGAATGCAAAGGAAAACAACTTCTCCTATAGGCGCGATGTAATACTGCGAAACCCATTTGCAGAACGAGAGCATCTGCTTGGATAAAATCGGCTTTTCATCAAGTACATCCCTTATATCTTTTACCTTTATTACGGGAGCTTTATCGGTAAGCTCAAATACAACTCCGGTTAAAATTTTATTTCCGAAATTTACAATTACCCGCGAACCGGGCAGCGCTTGAGAAGTAAAATGGGAAGGAATTTTATAGGTAAATAAAGAATCTATCGGAACGTTCAGCGCAACTTGCGCATATTGTTGCTTTTGGCTCAATGTATCCTGCAAAAATTTTGTGTAAATAAAAAAGCCGGTCTTTAACCGGCTTTAAGATAGTCAGAAATTTGCTAACTATTAATACTTAATTTTGATGGAACTGGAAGCTAACAGGTAATTATTTGAATCGTAAACATAAACGTTATAGTTACCTGATTTATAAAACGTTATCTGCTTCCAAAACCATACCCAACTTTTTTCAGTGTCCTGATAAATTGTGTTATCGTATGTTTCATTTCCATAAGAGTCAACTTTGTAAACTTCATATCTTACGGAATATACATCTAATGTATATGGCAATCTCACAAGCATTTTCAGATAACCGCCGCCCGATGGAATAGTAAATACCGTGCTTTCACCAATCGGATAGCCGTCTTTACTTACGTCTTCGCAAAAATATAGTGATTGCGCATTAACAGCTTGGGAAACTACCGAAGCGCTAATTACCAGTAAAACAATTAGTAAGAGTTTTTTCATTTTTTCTCCTTTTTATTGATTAAAAACTCGTTGGGATTTTTTATTTTAACAATTTTTCCTGAGAAATTATACAACAATATTTTGAAAGAGTTCCATGACTACCCATACGACAAAAAATTCTCAAAAATTTTCAATTAATCAAAAGAGTGCAAATGGAAGACCTCTCTATTAAAGCTGCATAACGAATTCGCCGCTAAGTTCTGTGTGT
>JAFDZO010000037.1 GCA_018266845.1 Bacteroidota bacterium
ACGTTGAGTCTATGAGAAACGCAGCTGACGGACCGGCAACATCACCGGTAGCAAGATACTTAAAAGCAGCATTGGATTATGTTGATCAGCTACTTGTTTCTACAGGAAACGAATCAGCAAATATTCCGACAAGTTTCTCAATGTCACAGAATTTCCCGAATCCGTTCAACCCGACTACAAAGATTAACTTCGCAGTGCCGAAGCAGGCATTTGTAACAATCAAAGTATTCGATGTAACAGGAAGAGAAATTGCTACATTGATAAACGGCATGACACCTGCCGGTTATCATTCAGTAGATTTCAACGCAACTGTATTTGCCAGCGGTGTTTACTTCTACAGAATAGAGGCAGCTGACTTCTCAGATACAAAGAGAATGATGTTGATTAAGTAATAAGTATAAAGTAATAAGTATAAAGTAGTAAGTATAAAGTAGTAAGTATAAAGTAAAGAACTTTAAAGCTCATCTTGGGAAACCGGGATGAGCTTTTTTTATTAAACCCTTTTCATAAAATACAATCTAAAGGATATATTATGTAAATAAATACTTCATATGAAAATAACCCTTCTATTATTTGCACTCCTTTTTTTATCCCGGCATGCAGTTTCCCAATCTTACATAGATCAGAGAGCCAAAGACGGAAACAACTTTGTTTACATCAATTTTATAATGAACTGTCACAATTTCGCAAAGCCCGATGAAGCTTATACAACTTTGCTGAAGCTTTGCCGGATTTTCCGCAAGTATAATGCTAAGGCTGATTTCTATTTTCTTGAACCTATGGTTACTCGACTAAAGCAGCTTCACCCCGATATTATAGATACTCTGCTTTCATCCAATATAAGCATCAGCTATCACCACCGCGCGCCGCATCCTGTTTACATGAATACGACCATTTCAAGAAACATTGCTGCTCTTCCCTGGGATAGCGCAATGTATTTTATAAATAAGTTTGAGTCCCAGCATTTGAATTTAGTTACAGGCGATTTTAATCCTTCGCTTTCAGGAGGCTATTCTTATGTGAAAAATATTTTCGGATACTCCCCTGTTACAATTGCCTGCATTGGAATCAAAACAGGATTTATAATCGAGCGCGAATCAATGTATGCGTGCAAGCTGCAAGGTGCAAAAAGCGTGATGACTTATCACGAAGCCGGCGCAGATGCAAATTATCCTTTTATGTGGTACTTCGGTATGATTGAACGCCCCGCCGATTACAGTGTAACAAGATGGATTGCAGGCAGCCAGACCTCAGACAGATTCTGGTGGGAAATGATTGAAACTCCCGATGAGCAATATTACAGTCCGGCAAATTATTTTCAGCAGCAGATAGCTTCGCGCGATTCATCCAAACTTACTATCGTTAACGCCATTATGCACGAAACCGATTTTCACTATACTAACATTCCTTGGAAACCATATTATTATTTTGATTCATTAAATACACAGGAAAGGCAGCCGCCGTTTGACACAACACGAACAGCCTCGTGGGTAAGAATAAGAAGCGAAGACTATGAAAATAAAATTTGGAACAAATATGACTCTCTTGTAAAATTTGCTTCATCAAGGCAGGGAGTAAAAATTGTTACGATGAATGATATAACAAATATGTTTCCCGATGACAGAACGCGCGCAATAAGTAAACAGCAGATTTCAGCAATAGCGGCATCAATAATTTCGACTCCGGTTGCAAATTTTCCAAAGAAGTTTTTTGTTTTGCCAAATCAGGAATTCTTCTCGCTTTCAGATGCGTTTTATTCTATAAATTACTCATTAAATTATTACAGGCAGAATAATTCTCTTCCGCAGAGTTTTGCCTTAAAAGATTTAATAGGACCTGTGGATACCTCCACTTCAAATCTTGTTTCTACTTCACAATTTTCATGGACGGATATTTCTACAGGCGCGAAAGAACAGGATAGCCTTATAAATTACTTCTCTTCTCTAAATCCGATGAGCGGAAGGCTTCCGAATAAAATACTGTTATCCGGCAGCAGATATGTAAATCCCTTTGAATATTTATATCTAATAGCAAGAGAGTATAAACAGATTGACTCGTTAGGAAGCGCAGCAAACATTACTCCTGTAAAAATTACTTATTCAGGGAAACCGCAGCAAGTTGACGGCAATGAGTGGACAAGAAAGCCTGCAAGAAGAATAAACACAGCGTCGGGCATAAATACAGAGATTTATGAAATTCCCTCAGAAATTTATTTACATCAAAATTTTCCAAACCCCTTCAACCCTGTTACTAAAATTAGCTTTGAAGTGCCGAAGCAGACCTTCGTAACAATCAAGGTGTTCGATATTACAGGTAGAGAGATTGTCTCATTGGTTAACGATATGGTAACACGCGGTTATCATGCAATAGATTTCAATGCAGCAGCTTTCGCGAGCGGTGTTTACTTCTACAGAATTGAAACGGCTGGCTTTTCTGATACGAGAAGAATGGTACTTATTAAGTGAGTTCATATGAAATATTTCGCTATGAAACCGAAGCCTTGCTAAAGCGGGATTTAGAACTTCATAGTAAATTTTTTAAAGCTCATACCGGGAAAACCGGATGAGCTTTTTTATTTTTTTAAGTGCACAATTTGCTTAAAATTTCTTCAAATTTTATGTAAATGTAGGGTTTTTTTGACTAAAATTAAGTATATTGTAATGTTCTGCGCGCATACAGAACTCTAAAATTGTTTATAGAAAAATCTCACCCCAGGCACCGATTTTTTTGTGCCATCATTTATTTATCGTTTTTTTGAACAACTATGATGCAAATTGTACCGGTAACACTTAAAGGAGAAAGAGTTACACTTATTCCTCTTAATATTAAGCACTTGGATGGATTATACGATGCAATCATTCACGATGATGTGTGGGCTTATAGGCTTGAAAAAGTTACAACTAAAGAGGGCTTAAAAAATTATCTTCAAATTGCCTTAGACGGAGAAAAAGCAAAAGAGATATACGCCTTTACGATATTTGACAACGAAAACGGAAAGATTATCGGCACTACGAGATTTGCCGATATATCGTACGAAAATTATTTTCTTGAAATAGGATGGACTTCCATTTCACCTGAAGTAATGCGTTCGCGAGTAAATACTGAATGCAAATACCTTCTGCTGAAACATTGCTTTGAAACGTTAGGAACGGTGCGCGTTTGTTTTAAAACTCTTTCTTTAAACAAGCGCTCGCAAAATGCAATTTTACGAATCGGCGCAAAGCATGAAGGCACGCTGAGATGGATTGGCAAAACTGAAAGCGGTGATTATGTTGACGTAGTTTACTTTGGCATTATTAAGCCGGAATGGAATGATGTAAAGCTTCATCTTGAAAATTTACTTTCAAAAAAATATTAAACAACTTTTTAACCCAAAATCAAACGCAAAAAGATTATGAAAACTGAACAATCAAAATGGACGCCTGAAAACGGTTGGGAACATATCACCGATAATAAGATAAATGAAATAGCGCAGTTAGTATTTTTGTTCGGCAAGGGTTCTCACTTGAAAGATTCTTCCCTCATTTCCGACGTAAAAAAAAGATACCCTATGGCTAAGTTAATCGGATGCTCTACATCGGGAGAAATTGTGGGCACGAATGTAGTTGATAATTCCATAATCGCAACAGCAGTAAAATTTGATTCATCATACATTGCAGAGCATAGCGAAAGAATAAACTCGCCTGAAGAAAGCTTTGACATAGGAAAAAAATTAGTAGAAGGTTTCAACAAGAAAAGCCTCAAACATATTTTTGTTTTGTCGGATGGGCTTAATGTTAACGGCTCTGAGTTAGTAGCCGGGATGCGCTCGGCGCTTCCTGATGGTGTTCAGGTAACAGGCGGACTTGCAGGCGACGGAGCAGACTTTAAAGAAACTGTTGTTATCACTGCCGAAGGCGCTGCTGATTCAAAAATTATTACGGCAATAGGATTATACGGAGAAAATCTCTCCATTGGATACGGTTCTTTTGGCGGATGGGACAGCTTTGGTATTGACCGCCTTGTAACAAAATCAAAAGCAAATATTTTATACGAACTCGATAACTCCCCTGCCCTTGGGCTTTATAAATCGTTTCTTGGCGAGCAGGCGCAGGCGCTCCCTGCTTCGGGACTTCTTTTTCCCCTGAGCATGAGAACTGAAACTGATGCCCAGCCGGTTGTAAGAACGATTCTTGCAGTAAATGAAGATGACCAGTCGCTGACTTTTGCCGGAGATATTCCTGAAGGCTCCTATGTAAGGCTAATGAAAGCTAACATTGACAGATTAATAGACGGAGCAGTTACTGCCGCTAGTACCAGTGTAGCGCCGATGTCAGGAAGCCATCCCGACCTTGCAATTTTAATCAGCTGCGTAGGAAGAAAACTTGTTCTGAAGCAGTTAGTTGAAGAAGAAGTTGAAGGAGTAAGAAATGTTGTAGGACATAGCGCAGCTATAACCGGATTTTATTCATACGGAGAGATTTCACCTTTCTCTAAAGACGCAAAATGCGAGCTTCATAACCAGACAATGACAATCACTACTATCAGTGAAAAATAATCATCAGATTTTTTAATGGATAAAAAACGGCACAGACTTTTAGAAAGACAGATTAAAAAAATATTCCTGCCGGAAGATTTAGAGCATAAAAAACTCAACGAGTTTATTGATGCAATCAACGATGCTTACCTTGGTTTTGAAGATGACCATAATCAGTCAGAACGGACACTGGAGCTTAGCCTGAATGAACTATTCAAAGCGAACAAGCAGCTAAACGATTCAAAACTGCTTCTTGAAAACACTGTTCAGGAAAGAACTGTTGAGTTGGTAAAAGCGCTTGAAAAAATTAAAGAAAGCGAAAACCGCTTCAGAAATCTTGTTCAAAACTCTTCTGACATAATTACAATTTTAGACAGCAACGGGATAATTAAATATGAAAGCCCGTCTTTTTATAGAATATTCGGTTACGACGAGAAAGATGTTATCGGGCAGAATGCTTTCAGTTTAATACATCCTGATGATGTGGAAAAAGTGCAGCTGAAGTTTTTAAATCTGCTTGCTAATCCGGGCAAAACATTATCGGTAGAGTTCCGGTATAAAACAGCCTCGGGAAGCTATAGAAGTCTGGAGTCAGTAGGCAATAATCTTCTTACAAATGAAAGTATAAGCGGAATAGTTGTAAATTCGAGGGATATAGAAGACAGGAAAAAAGCTGAAGCAGAGATTATTGAAAAAAGCCAGATACTTAACGGAATATTATCAAGCCTTCCTGTATTAATTTATAAAATAAATAGAGAAGGAAAATTCACGGAAGCTGCCGGCTCGGAAAAATCTTTAGGGATAGAAGGCGATAAGTTAATAGGGGTAGATGTGAAGGAACACTTCCCGGGAATTTATGAAAATATACCGAAAGCTTTATCAGGGGAATATTTTTCATTTGTGCTTGCAAGTTCAATGAGAGGCAGCGTAAAGTACTTTGAGAATTTTTTATTTGAAGATAAAAACTCAAAGGGATGTATAGTTGGTTTTGCCTTAGATATTACTGAAAACAAAGTTGCAGAAAAAAAGCTCAAAGAATATTCAAGCGATTTAGAAAAAATAAACAAAGAGCTTGACCAGTTTGCCTACGTTGTATCCCATGATTTAAAAGCTCCTTTAAGAGCAATCAACAATCTTTCTCAATGGATTGAAGAAGATTTAGAAGGCACTCTTGAAGGCGAGACTGCGCAAAATTTTGAGCTGCTTCGCGGCAGAGTGAACAGAATGGAATCGCTTATAAACGGCATACTTGAATATTCGCGCGCAGGAAGAATGAAATTTAATTCACAGTCAGTTGCGCTTAATTCATTCATCGAAGAAATCATACAAAATCTCGCACCGCCGGAAAACATAAAGATAACAATTCAACAGGAAATGCCGACAATCTCAACGGAGAAAGTCGCGCTTGAGCAGGTTTTTTCTAATCTAATCAGCAATGCCATTAAGTATAATACGTCTGAAAACCCTGAAATGAAAATCAGATATAAAGAGTTAGAACGGCATTTTGAATTCTGCATCGAAGATAATGGACCGGGAATCGCCCCGGAATTTCACGACAAGATATTTATTATATTTCAGACACTACAATCCCGCGATAAAATAGAAAGCACAGGAGTAGGACTTGCAATCGTAAAGAAAATTGTGGAGGATAAAAATGGGACGGTATGGGTGGATTCCGATAAAGGCAAAGGCACAAGATTTTATTTTACTTGGCATAAATAATATTTGAAAAATGTTTATTGGGCATTTTGGTGTTGGGCTTGCGGCAAAAAAAGCCGATACGAGAGTTTCTATGGGAACATATTTCATTGCTGCTCAGTTTATTGACTTATTGTGGCCCATTTTGTTAATGCTTGGCATTGAGAAGGTCGAAATCGCCGAAGGCATCTCAAAAGCTGTCCCTCTAAATTTTGTAAGCTATCCTGTATCACACAGCTTAATTATGGTATTGTTATGGGGAGTTCTTTTTGGTCTGGTTTATAAATTTATAAAAAAAGATACAAAGGGAGCAATAATACTCGCGCTTTGTGTTGTAAGCCACTGGGTTCTTGATTTAATTGTGCACATTCCCGATCTCCCGCTTTATCCGGGAAATTCTCCAAAGATAGGGTTTGGCTTGTGGAACTCGCTTGCAGTTTCGATAACACTTGAGATGCTGATTTTTTTCACGGGAGTATTTACATATAACAGTGTAACCAAGGCAAAGAATAGAAAAGGTTCAGTTGGTTTTTGGCTGCTGATAGTATTTTTTTTAATAATACATTTTGCGAATATTTTCGGTCCCCCGCCGCCAAGTGTAACTGCAATTGCATGGAGCGGTCAGCTTCAGTGGATATTTGTTATATGGGCTTACTGGACTGATAAAAACAGAACAAGTAGAAAATAATTTTCAATTATAAAATAATCGTAAAACAAAATTACAAAAATGCCTGAATCAATCATTAATATTCTCTTAGTTGAGGATGATGAAGTTGATATAATGAATGTAAAAAGAGCATTCAAAAAAAATAACATCACAAATCCGTTATACGTTGCCGGAAACGGAATTGAAGCATTAAACATGCTGCGCGGTGAGCATGATACTGAAAAAATTCCGAAACCGAGAATTATACTTCTCGACTTAAATATGCCAAAGATGGGCGGCATAGAATTTCTTAAAGAAATTCGTAAAAATGACGATTTAAAAAATATCAGCGTTTTTGTAATGACTACATCGAATGAAGATAACGACAAAGTGGAAGCATATAATCTTAATGTTGCGGGATACATACTAAAACCTCTTTCAATGGAAAGCTTTGTAGCGGCAGTCTCAACTTTAAAAAACTACTGGATGCTTTGCGAATATCCAATCTAATTTTTACCTATGAATCAGTTTAAACCTCTTAAAATATTATTAATAGAAGACGATAAAGCCGATGCCTCAGTTTTCAAGAGAGCGATGAAAAAAACTTATCTCGACTATGAAATGGAGATATGTACTGAAGGCGAACAAGTTTTGCCTGTTTTGAAATCAGCTAACTTTGATTTTGTTTTTCTTGATTATCAGCTTCCCGGCGCTGACGGACTTGCAATCCTGCAGCAAATAAAGCTTGAGTTTATGAACATGCCTGTTGTTGTCATAACCTCGCAGGGCGATGAGAAAATTGCAGTTGACATGATGAAGAACGGCGCATTTGATTACTTCCCAAAGTCTTACATTACATCTGAAAGACTGATGCAGGTACTGCATACAGGACTAAAGCTGCAGTCTATAGAGGAGGAAAAAAATCAGGCAACAATTTCTCTAAAGGAAAATGAACGCCTGCTTGACCTTGTTTATAACTCAACTAATGTCGGAATGTCATTAATTGACGAAGCTGGAATTATCCTGCGGGTTAATAATGCCTACTGCCACCTTTTTGGATACAGGAAAGATGAGATAATCGGAACTCCTTTTACGAATTATCTTAAAGACGAACAAAGAGAAACATCAATTGTAAAGTTTAAAGATTTTTTAGAAAGAGGAAATGAAAATACTTATGAAACGATAATTACTAACGATGACAACGAGCCTATAAATTTATTTGTCTCGGAAAAAATGTTCACCGACGAGCACGGAAACAAGTTCATGATTGCGACTTTCACGGATATTACCTTAAAAAAGCAGGATGAAGAGCATAAGCGGTTAATTGAATCAGTAATCTTAAACTCGAACGAAGCAATCTCATTGATGAAGGTTCTTGATAATGAAACTCAGGAACTTCAGACAATTTTTATTAATGATGCTTTCACAAAACTCACGGGTTATGAATCGTTTGAAATTCTCGGTCAAAAATATTCCGTGCTTTTTGGAGAAAGAACCGATAAGATTGAGCTGAACAAACTTTACGATTCGATTTATCTGAAGCAAAAAGTAGAAGTAGAAATTATTTGTTACACAAGAACTCATAGCGAGTATTGGGTAAACCTTAATATTTCGCCAATTCCAGATAACACAGGTAAAATTACGCACTGGGTATTTATTCAAAGAGATATTACCGAGAAGAAAAAAATTGAAGAGAGCCTGAAGCGTTCAAAGCTTGAAGCAGAGACCGCAGCAAGACAGCGCGCGGATTTCTTATCCAATATGAGCCATGAAATCAGAACTCCGATGAATGCTATCATAGGACTGACTGAATTAATGCTTCAGGAAACCAAGGATGAAAAATTTGTAGAGAATCTTCAGTCGGTAAAATTCTCTGCCGATAATCTTCTGGTAATAATAAATGAAATTTTAGATTACTCAAAACTTGATGCAGGCAAAGTAAAGATTGAACATATTGGCTTTGATATAAAACAAATTTTCAGGGAGCTTGATAAAACACTAGGTCTAAAAGCAAGAGAAAAGAACCTTCAATTTTCTTCCTCAGTTGATGAAGATTGCCCGCAGTATCTAATCGGAGACCCGGTAAGAATTAACCAGATTTTAATTAATCTTGCGGGAAATGCAATCAAGTTTACCCATGAGGGAAAGGTAGAAGTAAAAGCAGAGCTTGTTAATAAAACGTCAAATGAAGTAAAACTTCTCTTTTCTGTTACTGATACAGGCATAGGAATTCCCGAAGACAAACTGCATTTAATTTTTGAAAGCTTTATGCAGGCATATACCGATACAACCCGTTTATTCGGCGGCACCGGTCTTGGGCTTACGATTTCTAAAAAGCTCATTGAAATGCTTCGCGGAGAAATAAGAGTTGAAAGCGCAGTGGGAAAAGGCTCGAAGTTCTATTTTGAGCTTACATTAAAAATTGATAAGCAGGAAAAGAAAGGCACGCCTGAAACCGAGACCAAAAAAGAACGGGACTTATCAGGCGTAAAAGTCCTGATTGCGGAAGACAACAGAATGAACCAGCTTGTTGCAAAACAGATATTCAAAAAATGGAATGTTGATTTGCAAATTGCCAATACAGGGCTTGAAGCAGTGCAGTTTTTGAGCGAGAAAAATTATGACGTTGTGCTAATGGATTTACAAATGCCGGAAATGAACGGTTATGAAGCCACGGAATATATTAGAGATAAATCATCTTCAGTTTTAAATCACGATGTGCCAATAATAGCGCTGACAGCCGATGCTTTTGCCGAAACAAAAGGAAAAGTAATTGATATTGGAATGAGTGATTTTCTTATGAAGCCGTTTAAACAGGAAGAACTTTACGAAAAAATTTCGCAGTTCTTAAAATAGCAGGCTCATTTCCTAGTTAACTATATTTAATTTGGTTACAACGCTCCGACGTTGTAACCAAATTGTGTTATACTTTTCCTCCTTCTCGTAACAATGCTCCTGCGTTGTTACAAAAATAATAAAATTAAGCTTCCTGTGTTTCTTTAGCGCTCTTTAATACATACGCAACTTTATTTGCTACTGTATGCGCGTCGTTATTTTCTATATCTAACCTTTCTATCATATTCACAATCTTGCCGTCTTTTAGCATTGCCATTTGAGGCGATGAAGGAGGATACTCTCCGAAATATGAACGCGCAGCGCTTACAGCATCTTTCTCCATTCCGGCGAAAACTGTTATCAGTCTATCGGGCATGTAATTATTTTCCTTTGCCCAATTAATTGCCGCTGCAAGTCCGGGTCTTGCTTTTCCTGCTGCGCATCCGCAGACAGAATTTACAAATACAAAAGTCGTTCCTTCCTTGCTCAGCTCGGAATTTACTTCTTCGGGAGTATAAAGCTCTTTGAAACCTATTTCAATCGCTTCATCTCTCATCGGCTGAACCATTATTGGGTCATACATTTTAAAAGTCCTTTCTTGTTCTGTTGAATTATTTTAGATACTTATCGAACCAGCTTTTTCTCAAAGCTGCCGTTTCTTTTTTCTGTTTTGTAAGATAGTGGTCTCCGTTTTCAATTAACTTTAGCTCGGAGTGAATATTATTTTTTTGCAGAAGTTTATACATATCAATCGAATCCTGCGGCGAAACATGGTCATCGGCTGTGCCGTGTATCAAAAGAACCGAAACATCTTTGTTTATCTTGTCTGCAAAGTTCACCGGCGAGCGGTCTTTTTTTCTTTGTTCAAATTCTTCTGCGTCATCACATCCGAACTGCCTTTCAAATGCTGCCTTCAGATTATTTTTTAATCCTTCGGTGCGGATTAAATCTGCAAGTCCTGAAATAATCACTGCGCATTTTATCCTATCGGTAATAGTCAGAACTTTGAAAGTCATCATTCCTCCCCTGCTCCATCCTTCCATTCCGATTTTTGTGGAATCGCAAAATTCAAGTTCATCTGCAATAGGAAATAAATTCAGAATATCGTTCACATCTTTTCCGCCGAACTCCTCGTTCATTCTGTAGCTGGAGGCAAGAACAACATAGCCCCACGATGCAAGTTCGCCGTACATTCCGCGCGCAAGAAATTCATCTATATAGCCGTTTTTTAAGTTACCGCCTCTGTTCCAGATTATAAGAGGATATTTTTTTGAAGTATCTTTTGGATGAGCAAGATACCCCTTTACTTCAAGTCCGTCGGAATCGTATTTTATGTTACAAACTTCAGTCGTGTTTATCATTTCTTCTCCCCAGCCTTTTTCAATCATCTTCAATTGCTGCGGAGTGATGTTTAACTCAGTTTTGGAAATAAGCATTAATTCTTATCGCTCGCTTCAAGTTCAAAAAATTTATACTGCGCTACTTTTAAATCGAAAGTCTGCCCCTGCCTGTAGATTTTTTCGTTAGGTGAAGGAAGAACGTTTTCCACTTTTACTGTTGCCCAGCATCCGCCATCATAGCTCACCACACTGGCATCATAAAGCTCAGCGCCTTTGTATTCTACTCTGTAAGTATTGCCCGGAGCGAGATTTTCGTTCAGGGGTTTTTTAAGTTTGTGCATCATAATTTTTCAGTGAACTACAAATTTACGAAATTTTATTTTCTTAAAATGTAACAAAAGAAAGAACTATATCAGTTTCAAATTTGGAGTTCCGAATTCCAAATTAGTTGCTATTTAAAAATCAAGATTTTTATGCGTACAGAAATTCTGATTTATTAATTAATCAATAATTTAATTCCTCAGATAAAATTTTCATACTATTTTTGACGGGTTTTTGTCGGGTTTTTTGTTTTGCTAATTGTTTAAAAGCTAACTGAAAATCTCCCCTTTTCATTTAAAACTTTGCTGCAAAGTAACATTTTTGTAACATTTTCTTCCCAATACTGCAAATAAGGCTTAAAATTAGATTTTTTTTGGGTAACATTTTACTAAAACTTTGCTGCAAAAGTAACATTTTTGTAACATTTTGCTCCCAATACTGCAAATAAGGCTTAAAATTAGATTTTATTGGTAGCATTTTATCGGAGGAATAGTAACATTTTTGTAACATTTAATCGCACTTTACAGTCTTCTGCAAAATAATACAGAGTGTTTTAACCACGACTTACAAATTAGGCGATTTGAAATTTCAATAAAATGCAAATCCGCCTATTACTACTAATAGGCAGATTCTCATCACACGACAAAAATTTTTCTTAAAAAACTAAATTTAACCGCAAAGATGCAAAGTTTTTAGCAAAGCACGCAAAAAATATAAAATATTTTTCCTAAATATCTCAAACATAAAACTAACTACGCTTTTATGTCTGTTTTGGCTGAACAATTTCGAGTTTGAGAAATTATATTTTGAGTTCGTTTTTAAGGTCTTTGCGAACATTGCTGTAATATTTTGCGTTCTTTGCGGTTAAAAACATATTTACAAGTATGATTTTTTTTTTGTCGTGTGGTGAAAGGCAGATTTTTGCAAAAATAAGCGGATTGAATTAAAACGATAAAAAAGGTATTTTTATAAATACGGCGGATATAGCTCAGCAGGTAGAGCGTCAGATTGTGGCTCTGAATGTCACGGGTTCGAGCCCCGTTATTCGCCCTAAAATAACTTAGACCTGTCAGATTTTTAATCTTGGCAGGTCTTTTTTATATTAAAAACATATTCTTCCTTTCGAAAAAAGGAATTACTATCCCTAAACTTCCTTTCCATATCTCCGTATAAATCCGTAAATTCTCTCTCATCCCTCAGTTAATTTGAGAATAAACTTTTACTTTCAAATTATGCTTTACTTAAAAGTTTTCACATTACTACTAATTACCGGCTTTGTTCAATCTGCTTTCCCTCAAACATTTACCCGCATAACAACGGGTGATATTGTAAATGACGGCTCATACACGGAAGGCGTTTACTGGCTCGATTACAACAACGACGGCTATCTTGACCTTTTTGCCGCAAATATCGTAAACCAGAACAATCTTTTATTCATCAACAACCGAAACTCAACCTTTACTAAAATTACAACAGGCGCAATTGTTACTGACGGCGGTTTTTCATACGGCGGCTGTTTCGGAGACTTTAACAACGACGGCTACGCAGATGTTTATGTTATCAACGGAGGCACAAACGGCAATATGGTAAAATTTCTTTACATGAATAACGGCAACGGAACATTTACCAGAACTACAACAGGCGCAGTTGTTACCGACCTAAGCGGCGCGTGGGGCGCTGCCACTGCCGATTACGATAATGACGGAAAGCTGGATATATTTGTCTCAAACTTTAATCAAAACAATTTTCTATACAAAGGTAACGGAGACGGAACTTTTACAAAAATCACATCAGGTAATATTGTAAGTGATGGAGGCGGTTCAATCGGCTGCTCATGGTGTGATTATGACAACGATGGCTATAGAGACTTATTCGTGGCAAACGCAAATTTTTCATCAGGGCAGGCAAATTTTTTATATAAGAATAACGGCAATGGAACATTCACAAAAATCTCATCAGGAAACATTGTAACCGATGTGTTTAACTCCATAGGCGGAAGCTGGGGAGATTATGATAATGACGGAGATTTTGATTTATTCGTTACTAATTATTCAGGAGCGAACAACAATCTTTACAGAAATAACGGAGACGGAACGTTTATAAAAATTACGACAGGAGCAATAGTAAACGATGGAGGCTCATCTGTAGGCGCAGCTTGGGGAGATTATGATAATGACGGAGACCTGGATTTATTCGTTTCAAACGATTTGAACGAGAATAACTTCCTTTATCAGAACAACAACGACGGCACATTCACTAAAATTACTTCCGGCGATATTGTAAATAACGGAGGGCGGTCAAACGGATGTGTATGGGGAGATTACGATAACGACGGAGATATTGATTTATACGTAGCAAACGGAGACCAGCCCACTTCACAAAATAACTTTCTTTATAGAAACGAAGGCAACTCCAATAAGTGGATTAACATACTTTGCAAAGGAACGGCATCAAATAAATCTGCTATAGGAACCCGAATAATAGTGAGGGCAACTATCAACGGAAATTCCGTAAGGCAGACACGGGAAATTTTCGGACAGACCGGATATAACTCTCAAAATAGTCTTAATGAAGAATTTGGTCTTGGCAACGCATCAATTATAGATAGTATTATTGTAAAGTGGCCCAACGGAAATACTGAGACGTTTACAAACATTACTACTAACAGATTTATTACTATAACCGAAAATCAGGGAATATCTAATATCAATAACTCTGAAGTAATTGCACCTCAAGACTTCAGAATATTACAGAATTACCCAAACCCTTTTAATCCAGCAACTGTGATAAGATATGAAATTGGCAAATCTGCCTTAATAAAAATTTCTGTATTCGATGAGAAAGGCAGTAAAATATCAGACCTCTTCAGCGGTAAGGTAAACGCAGGATTGCATAGTATAAACTGGGAACCGGTAAATCAGCAGTCAGGAGTATATTTTTTAAGGATAGAATCAGAGAGTTACTCGCAGACTATAAAGATGGTATATGTGAAGTAAAAAAACATAAATTATACCTGACAGGTTTTCAATCCTGTCAGGTCTTTTTACTTATTTATATGCGATTGCTTATGAAAAATCGCACTCCACGCTTTTAGCGGAACTAGCGAACAGTTATCAGCAGCAAAAAATTTTATTGGAACATAACAGGCACTTCCGCTTCAACACCCATCACAAATAGCCAGTCATATTTAGCTCCGGTTCTTGAATCTGTAACTTGTAAAGGGTAAAGCTTGTATGTTCTTACAACGGCGCATCCCTGCCCCGGAAGAACACTCCTTGGATCGAAAATATTATACCGGGATTCAATTAAACCATTATAACTTGCTTCGGTTACATTATCGGCTTTTATCATCGGCTGAAAATTAGCCAGAGGCGCAGAAGGAGCATTGCTTAAAGAAAGAATCCAGCCTCTTAGCAGGTCAGGTTTCGGTAATGCAAAACCTGCATCGGTTTTCCATTTTGCAATAGTCATGGGCCAGTCTATGTTTTGCCCGATATGCGCATCAGGCGAATAGCTTTCGATAATATAAAAATCGGGAAACTTTAGCAAAGAAGCTGTTGTATCGCTGCCGAATGAAACTGCATCTGCCCCGCCGTAAACTTTCCATTTTACGTTGGGACTTAGGGCAGGAATATTTGATAAATATTTATCGGAAGTAAGATAATATTTTGATGCGCCGAAATTCATCTCATTTAGTTTCAATCCGTTTACTGTAACAGAATCCACGGGCACAACTGTTTTCCTGTCTGATTTGAAAAATCTTGCCTCTGCATAGCACTTGTAAGAAAGATTGTCGTATTCCTCAGCTCCGTTCTTTTTACGATTTTCAACAGTGCGCATGAATACTAAAATAGCATCGTAATTGTATTTAGCTGCATTGTAATCATACACCGGAATATCTGCAAAAAGGTTTAGCCTATTGATAACATTATACCTTTCAGGTTGAGCGAAACCTTGCGGAAAAACCGGCTGTGAAAGCATGCTCAGAAAAAAAGTAAGGGCAGAAAATTGAATAAGTAATTTTCTCATAATCCGTGTATTTAATTATAGAATATTAAATTTATATGCAAAATGAGATTAAATAAAACAACCTGAAAAAGTAAAAGCAAGCAAGTTATTTTTGCTCTTATATACATCAAAGCTGCTGTAACAATTCTACTCCCTAAGCCGAACCTTAGCTTAACTATTTCATCAAAACCATTTTTTTCACTTCAATAAAATTTTCTCCCGTCATTTTATAATAATAAACTCCAGAAGCAAAGCCAGATGCATTCCAGTCGGCTTCGTAAGTTCCTGCCGAAAGATTCTGATTTACAATTTGTGATACAAGTTTACCGGTCATATCATATATGGAGATATTAACATTACTGTTGTTTCCAGCAGGAACGCTGAATCTAATTTTTGTAATTGGGTTGAACGGATTCGGATAATTCTGCATCAGAGCAAAATCTTGTGGAACGACTGTCCCCTGCACTTCGGAAATTCCTACAGTCTCCGATGAAATTGCTATTCCGTTTATTCCTGAAAATCCTGTTGATGTACCTATAGTAGTCGCATTTCCTGAAGTTGTATCAATGGAAACTAATTTCCCGGTCTGATTTGATACACCCGAAATTCCCATCAATCTTCCGAGATGATTGAAAGCAATAGATGCCGTGAACGGCTGATTTACTGCTGCAACCAAAACAGAAGAGCCGTTTACTTTGTTTATTTTATATAATTGAGAAGCAATCGAGATTCCCCACAACTGCCCTGTTAAAGGATTTATTGCAATCGAATACAAGCTTGATATACCGGAGTTTCCTACAAACAAGGTATCACCATTTGAGCTGTTCACTTTGTAGATTTTACCATCCACTGTTGCAGCGTATAAATCATCGTTGGTATCGAATGCTATCCCTCTAACATTAGCAATCTTCATAGGAGTTCTTGGGTAGCCATCGCCCGCCGCTGCGTTTAATCTTATTAGTGATGAATTTTGATAAACCGCGTAAATTTGTTTATTAGAAGGTCTTATCGAAACTCCATCCAAAGCATTATATGTAGTTGAGCCGATACCAAAAGCAGCGCCTGAATTTCTGTTGATGTTAAGAAGCACTCCGTTTGCCTGCGTACCTGTTACTCCATAAATCACACCTGCCGCAGCGGGATTTATTACATATCCTCTGCCTTTCAGATAAAAATTTCTTACAGGGGCAGCAGGGTCGTTGGAAGTAATTTTCAATGTGTCTAATGTATTCCCCGAGGACGAAGGCTTATAAACATACTTTACAGTAACCGAATCATTAAACTTAATTTTTATAGGGTAAGCAAATGAAGATGCCATCTGAAACTGCGGGCTATTATTACTTAGATTTGTAATGCGCAGTGTATCCGAACCGAAGTTATAGATATTGAATTTTAATGTATCGCTCACCGTCTGAACTTCTTTCGTTCCGAAATTAAGCGAATCTACATAGGTAAAAATTCTTGCCGTCTGGTATGGAAGCAGTCTTACCTGCCCCATCATAACTGCCCATGTATGAGCAGGAGACTCGGTATATTCGGTTGCCATCCATATGCTGTTTTGGTCAACAGGGTCAAGCCATATCCCCATGTAATCACCCCAGCGGTTTCTTCCCGAGCCAAATGTCTTTACATAGTTTGCCTTCCCCTCCTGCAAGGTTTTGCTTCCTATAAGTGTATTAGGCGGATCGGTATTGAGCCGCATTGTATAAAAAGCACCTGCATATTCTGTGTTGCTTGAGCGGGAGTAAGTTATGGCAACATTCATATCTTTATCAACTTCTATTGCCGGATAAAAATACCAGTAGCCGTCAACTCCCATTGCCCCGTCTTCAACGGTAGTATTTGTAGCAGTGTTAATTTTTACATATCGCACTGCTGAATAAGCATTGCCTGTTCCGCTTCTAACCGAATGCACAACCCATATAAACCCGTTTCTGAATTTCGGTTCGTTTAGTATTCCGCTTCCTCCTGTTTCGAGTGTAGGAGTGCCGCCTCCTAATTGATTCGCCCCCGGTGGAGAATTGTAAGATGTAACAGGAACGTTAACTGCGCTTAACACAGGATTTGTAACTGGATTTGTAATTTTATACAATACGAAAAAAGTGCCGGGAGAATATGGGCATTGAGCAGTTAAATAATATGTCGAGGATGAGCTATACATAACGGCAGGGCGCACACCGAAAGTTCTTTGCGAAGTATTGTTCGGTTCGCGAATATCCCAAAAATCAGTCCATGTTAATGTACCGGGAACTGAGGAATATAACTCGGATTTTTTAAGTATGCGGATTTTCGAGCCTTGAAAATTACCTCCAACTGAAATTGATTTGAGGTAATGTAAACCGCCTGTTCATCAAACCCCACTCCCTGATAATCACCCCAGTTATTTACCTGAGTATTTCCCGTAGTATTTGAAGGCAAAGCCCATTCGTTCCACTCTCCGATTGCAGATGAATCTTTTGATACGGAAATAATAAAATATGAACGCGCCGGGGAATCTTGCTGATGCAGCCAAACCATTATCCATCTTTTGTTAATCTGGTCGTAGGAAACCTTTGGGTCAAAAGCGCTTGCGCCGGGAAGCGCGGCATTGCACCAAATATCCCCGTCAATTGTTTTTAATAGATTTCCCTGCTTATCCCAAATTCTTATTCGTCCGTTATCACATGCCACAACGTGCAATGGTCCTGCTGCTACGTAAGGGTCGGGCGGTATGTAGCCGCCGGGATCAAGAAATGCCTGAAACTTTTTTAATAGAACCGGCTCATCAGTCTCTGCTCCTCTATCTGAAGGCACAACGGTTTTATCCGGGAAAAAATTTGAGCCTTCACGGGCAGATGGCGGAGTAACATTATACTCCGATGAAGCTGGAGCAAAAGGAATTTTGTTACGGGGATTTTTAACCAAAGGAGAAATTTTATCCCCCGCCCTGTTCATTAAAAAATTGTTTGTATTAATTGTAACGCCGGTGGAAACAGAGCCTGCTGCGGGTCCCTGCGCTAACTGTCCAAAGGCAGCCAATGGCAGCAATAAAAAAATAAGAATTTTGAATTTCTGCATTACGGAGTTGAGGTTTAGTAAAGAGTTTAAAATAAGTTTTTTGGAAGAATTTTGATAGGGGAATGATAGTTATCCGTTGTTGGTTGACCGTTGTCAGACTATAGGAGTAGATTATGTTGACATCCTACTAATAATGGTTAATCAGAAGGAAATCTTCTACCTCTTCAGCATATACATATACTCAATTGCAGAAAGATAGAGAAGTATAAGAAGATTAATAATTATAAATGCTTTATCAGGATTGGCGATGTTAAATAATTTTTTGAACATAAAAAAATATGCAACGAGTATAAAAGGGGCAAAACCGATGACAGGAAAGAATATTAACACCCACTGCGAGTTATTGATTTCCTTTACAAATCCGTATTGAAGATTTATACAAAGCAGTAAAGATATTATATTGATAACTAAAAATATCCTGTTGCTGATAAGCTTGCCTGTGAGTTTGTTTTGCATTTATCCTGCGAGGTAGTTAAACTGATAAAATTGAATTTTATTTTGTTCATCGGTAAAAAATAGAACCTTTAGAAAATTTCCGGAATTGGCAAAGCCATAGTCAGCAGGATTAGTGCCATAATTTTTATTGTAAAACCTTATTTCTGCAAAGAACATTCCTTCTTTTACCTCAGACAAAAATATTAGAATCTCAAAATTTTCTTTAGAAGATAATAAATTTAATTCAGGGCAATAAAAATAATTTTTTACAAGTTTGAATTCTTTATTGTTAAGTTCTTTAAAATATAATGAATCATATATTGATAGCTTTTTTGAAATCTCGTGTTTTGTTGAGCTTGAATCCTTGCTTAATAAAAAATTTGAAGTGTGAAATTGCATTAAATAGGTAGAAACAAAAATATTTTCTTTGTTCAGTTTTCCTTTAAAATACCGGATTGCTGCATCTGAATTTATTTCATCCTCGATTACACCTAAGCCCGCTTTGTATTTCTCCAAGTCACAATTTGCATACAGAGGAATATTTATAAACAAAATTAGAGAAATTAAAGTGATTCTTTTCATTGAAATCAATTTTGTTTACGATAACAAAAAAACATATTTTACTTTCCTTGGTAAGGAGGGGAACTGAAAAACTGTTCTCCCCCTTAACAAGGGGGAGTTAGAGGGGGTTTAATGCGTTACTCTTTTAACCACCCCTAACCCCTCCTTAGTAAGGAGGGGAACACACTCTACAATCCTATATATTTCATATAGTACCAGTTGCTGTCAATTTTAATGTAATCTTTAGGTGTACTTACGTATTTAAAATACTCAAGATGATCTATCAAGATAAAATCTCCATTTGCTGTATGAAAGTAATCAAAATCTAATGTGCTTACAAGAATGCTTAATTCTTTTAATTCAGAAAAGTTAGTTTTGTAATCATTATTTATCACTAACGTATCACAATCAAAGTCCTTAAAATCTTTTTTGGCATAAAATGAATATTCTTTACCATCTGTTATTAATACAATAAGATAATCATAAGTCAGTTTTAGCCATGAATCAGGTCTGGACAATCTGTATAACAAATTTTTATCTAAACTTAAAAAACTGATATCGACATTCGACTGCTCAATCTTAGTATGTATTTTCTCTAACGTCTTTTTGTTTTGTAAATAGAAGGTTTTTGTGTTGTCATAAGTATCGGAACCGCATCCGGAAATGAATGCGACAAAGATAATTATACAAAATGATTTTAATCTCATAATATTATTAAATGGACCTTATTTGATTTGTGCAACAGCGGGGGTGAATTTTTTTCAAATACAAATTTATAAGTAAATATCAGAACGAACGCAAAATAGACCCACATTATCTGTAAAGGATAAACCCATGAACCAACAGCCCACCATCCGCCGACTATTACTGATACAATGAATAATAAAATTTCACTAGTAACCCTACTTATTTTACTTTCTTTAGACTTTCCTTTTCTATAAACTAAGATACTGCAAATCCCAAACGAAAGAGTCGCGCCAATAACTAAGGAATACATTGTATAATAATTAAACTCTTTAAAAAGTAATAATAGGCTCCCGTAAAAATTAATCTGAATGGAAAGCAGAACTATCCATAAAATTTTTTGAACATGGCAAGGGAATTTATTTAACTTAATAGACCAACAGCGGCGTAACATTGTGAATGATTGGATTCCCGCTTTCGCGGGAATGACAAAGCCTGTAATACAAATTAATAAATCTTACAAACATTAGAAACCTTAAGAACTTTACAAACCTTACAAACCTTTAACCTTATCCAACAACATTCTCATATCCTCCGGCAGTTCTGCTTCGAAGCGCATTTGTTCTTTTTTTACCGGATGGAAAAATCCCAATACCCTTGCATGCAGCGCCTGTCGCGGCATAAGTTCAAGCAGATTTTTTATTCGCGATTTTAAACTTCCTGTCATCTGAATATTTTTCACCGGCTCTCTGCCGCCGTACATTTCATCTCCGAAAACAGGATGTCCTTTAAACGCCATGTGAACTCTTATCTGGTGCGTGCGCCCGGTCTTCAAATTTAATTTTACGAGCGAAAGAAAATCATACTCTTCCAGCACTTCATAATTTGTAATAGCATTCTTGCCCAGCGTTTCATCTTTCACCACCATGTATTTTTTTCTGTCGCGCCTGTCGTGGCCAATGCGTTCTTCAATCGTTCCTGCCTTCTCTTTAAACTTTCCCCATACAATTGAGTTATACTCCCGCTCAGTTGTTTTATGAAAAAACTGCTGCGCAAGATTTCTGTGAGTCACTTCATCTTTTGCAACTACCAATAGCCCCGATGTATCTTTATCAAGGCGGTGCACAATTCCTGCGCGTTCAAATCCGTTTAAGCTTGAAAGCGCATCGTTCTTCTGAAGCGAGTAATACATCAGCGCATTCACTAGCGTGCCGTTCCAGTTTCTGAATGCAGGATGCGTTACCATTCCCGCCGGCTTATTTATTACAAGAAGGTATTCGTCTTCATAACGTATATCGAGCGGAATATTTTCGGGCAGAATTTCGCCTCTGTCCTCGGAATGCAATTCAATTTCAATATCGTCATCAGGTTTTACTATATAATTGGATTTTACCAGCTCACCGTTAACGGTTACCTGCCCAAGATTAATTGCCTTCTGAACTTTTGTCCTCGATGCGTTTTCAATAAATCCTGCTATATATTTATCTATACGCTGCTTAGTGTTTATGTTCGGAACTTTGAAGTTATAAAATTTTTCCATTAACTAATTTGTTTTTCAATGTCAGTCATTTTATGACAGTCATTTTTTCAATTTCTCCTATGTAATCTAATAGTAAAGTATAACTCTTTTTAAATTTTTTTGCAACCTTTTTTTCTAAATTACGTCTATACAGATAGATTAAGAAATACAAAACAACAAGGAGAAATAAAAATGAAACTGGCAAGAATTTTACTAACTTTAGCAGTCTTGATTACGCTTTCGGCGAGTGTTACTAAAGCAGAAGGAATAAATTTTTCAAAAGATTCTGACTTAGCATATCAGTTTAAAAAAGAAATAAAGCATATGATGCTGCTTCCCGTATATCTGAAATTTGAAGATAAAAACCTGACGGGAATTGCATACGTAACAATAACAGTAAAAGAAAACGGAAAAATTGCTCTTGCAAAAGTCGAAGGTGAAAACAAGCAATTGAACAGTTACGTTCAAAGCAAGATAAATGCAATAAACGCATGGGCAGATAAAGAAAACGCAGGAAAGACTTTTAAATATACTATTGATGTAAACTAAAAGAGTCCCTTAATATAAAACCCTCATTTAGTAATCTCCGTTACTAAAATGACGCGCCGGATATGAGAGAGTCCGGCGTTTTTTTTTGTATCACTGAACTAATTGTAAAGAAACACAGATTTTATGATGACTATGATTACGGTGATAAAAATTCAAAGCTGTTCTTTAAGCCGTTGTTGGTTTCCTGACCAACAACTCTCTTGAAACCGTTAGTGAGGAAAGCAATAGCAGCATTTCGTATCAGGAAGTGAAATGAGACGCGAAGTATCGTGTCTCTATACAACTAACGATTGTTGGTCAGAAGACCAGCAACAGCGTCTAACTCTAAAACAAAAAGACCTGACAGGATCAAAAACCTGCCAGGTCAGTGTAATCTCAATACCAATTACCCAATACTCTACCTTATTACTTCACCAGCACCATCTTCTTCACCTCTTTATAATCCCCTGCTTCAAGGGCATAGTAATAAGTTCCGCTGGATAAATTATACTTTGATGTATTAAACTCCACTGAGTGGCTGCCCGCTGATTGAGTTTCATTCACAAGCGAGGCGACTTCATTACCAAGGATGTCATAAACTTTTATCTTTACGTAATTCGTAACTCGTAATTCGTAATTTATTTTAGTATTAGGGTTGAAAGGATTTGGATAATTCTGATACAATTTTATCTCAGACGGAATTTCTGCTCCGTTTTGATATACAGAAGTTGGAATATCGGCGCATAGAGTAGTGTTTTGCGAATTGCGGTAAAGCAAATTGTATGTATTATATTTTTCGGTAAGTGTTTTCCAAACTAATTTACCGGAATCAAAAAACGGCTTCAACATTCTTATTATCTGCCCAATTTTAGAAATGAGTGTTGAATTTAAATCACGAATATTAAACATAAGATTTCCCGAATAAAATTTTCCCGGGTGAGATTGAGCATAAGTAATAGCATTTGAAATTGAATTGTAAACTGTAGTGAGATTAGTAGTATCTGCGATTAAATTAGAACACCCGTTCCCTATGAGAGTAACACGCTTTGTTGTATCATTAGTATAGAATTGAGTAACACTAACACTGCTTTTGGGTTTCCAGGCACCATAGGTGTTTAAGTCATTCACATGATTGGGAGTCCCGCCGCCCCAGATAACATTTGGAAACCACCTATAGGATAGAAAAACACTTCCTCTCAATCCCCTTTCATAAACATGCCACGTAGTATCCTGCCATTCAAAACCTCCGACATTTTTTGAAGATGGGACACCAAGGGAATCTATAAGATGAGCAACATCTGCATAATTGTATGGAGAAATTCCGCTTCCTGTATGATGGTGGGCATCAATTTCAACTCCCCTATTTTCATAAAGCCATTTCAGCAAATTTTGTGATTGAGTCGAAGGAGTTCCATGGTCATACTTTAAAGCGCCTGCAACAAATCTCCAATCCGTCTGAAAATTCCATTTGCCCCCATTGGCAGCAATAGTATCTCCTATTATTCTGGCAAATTCTCTGTAAATCATATAAGTAGCAGAATCACTGTAATTAGGGTCCGGCGAACCTTCTTCATTGTGTGAATTTATATGAAAATAAATTGGAGTTTGCCCGAAGGAAACTAAAGACGGAATAAAGAGTAAAAGAAAAAGCGCTAAAGATTTCATAGAGAGTGGTTTATTTTACAATCAGACAAGCATAAAGTGAATTTGGTTTAACTCAATTTTGCAGGCACCTTAAGAAATAACTTGATTTAATGAGCGTTAACCCATATATTTCTTTAATAATTAAAATATCGTAGAATGAATAAAAACAAGCACCTCTTCTCTTGTGTTTACTTCATTTTTGTATCTATTTTAGCTTTTTCCTTCTCTCAATTTCTGACAGGCTGCGGCAGCGCAGAGGTTTCAGATAATGGATTAAAGGAAAGAGCTAAAGATTCAATTGATGTCTATACAAAATTAGAAGAAGCATTTATAAGTTACAAATCAGCCCTCACACACAATCAGGCATATGAAGACCTTGAAGCCAAAAAAAATTTCGATAATGCTGTAAAAACTCTTAACAAAATTGATGCATCAGTTTTAGAAAGAAGCGAAAATTTTTTATGGAAGTCTGACTATGACGAACTTGCCACGGCAGTTGCCAAAGATTATATAGTAACACAATCTGACCTTAAAGAAGGCAATGCCGTCTTTAAACTTGCTGACCGTGTTGGAGTGAGCTATGAAAAAGTTAATCAATATACAGAAGTTGAATCAGAACCAATGCCGGACGGCAAGGGAGTCCCTCTTGTAAAAAACGAGGCAGTGCAGGAGTATATTGATTTCTTTTCGAAGACAGAGCGCGGAAGAAATTTTATGGATAAAGTTTTATACCGCTCCGGCAAATACTTTCCTTTAATGAGAAAGATATTGCGAAGCAATGACGCGCCTGAGGAACTGATTTATTTATCTGTGCAGGAATCAGGGTTAGACCCCAAGATAGTTTCACGCGCTGGCGCAGTCGGCTTGTGGCAATTTATGCCTGCAACCGGTTATGAATACGGATTGTATCAAGACCAATACAGAGATGACAGAAGGGATTTTGAAAAATCAACTGAGGCAGCTGCCAGATTACTGAAAAGATTATACAAAAACTATGATGACTGGTATCTTGCCTTTGCAGCATATAATGCAGGACCCGGCAGAGTAAATAATGCCGTGAACAAATCAGGCTCAAAAGATTACTGGACAGTCCGCGGATATCTTCCTGGTGAGACAAAAAACTATGTCCCGTCAATACTTGCTTTATCGTTTGTGTTTAGAAATCCGGAAAGTTTCGGATTCAAATCACCTGAATATGGAAAAGCTATTTCATTTGACCGGGTAAACATAAAAGGCAGCTTATCGTTTGAAAAAATTGCCCAGCTTTGCGAAACGGATGTAGATGTTATATTAGAGTTAAATACTGAGCTTTTCAGTGAAAGCCTGCCCCCATATGATGTGCCCTATCAACTGAGAATTCCTCATAACAAATATGATACGTTTGCATCAAACCTAAAAAAGGACAAAGATGCTTCTATAGTATCGCATGAGTTTGCAGGCAACGAAAAAAATAATTTCGGTTCAGAAATTGCTTCAACAGAGTTTCGCGTAACAGGATACGAAGTAAAAGAAAAACGCTCAATAGGTTCATCAGGTTTAGGAAAAAGAATTTCTCATAAATGCTCTATGGGTGATGGCTTAACTGTAGTAGCAGCTAAGTATTCGGTAAATCCGGTTCACATCAGGATATGGAATGGAATAAGTTACGGAAAATACCCGGCTCTGAATCAAGAACTAAGTGTTTATATGAGCAATGATGTTGAGAGCACAATGACCGAAACCACAAATCCAAACGACAAACAGTTTACTGACAATACAACCACAAAAACAACTGAACAGACACAGGAAACGAGCTACACAAATAATGATGATTCATCAACTGAGAAAAATGAACAGCCTCAGGTGAAGACAAAAATTGAAACGCCTATAACAGAAAAAAAGAAGAAAACAGAAACTAAAGAAAAGAAAACAGAAACAAAAAAAGAAAAATCGCAGGTATATACTGTTAAAGAAGGAGATTACTTAAGCACTATAGCAAAGAATTTTGAAGTTGATGTTAATGACCTTAAAGAATGGAACAATCTAAAAGAAGATAAAATACTTGTAGGCCAGAAATTAAAAATTTATTCCGATGTGAAACTTGATTCTAAGAAAGACGATGCAAAGAATAAGGGAGCTAAAACACATACCGTACAGGAAGGCGAATACCTCACATTGATTGCTTCAAAATACAAAGTTACGTTATCACAGCTCCGCGACTGGAATGATTTAGACGATGGAGATGTAATCGTTCCCGGTCAGATATTAGTCGTGAAGGAACCGGTTTCTACAAAAGAGACAAAAAACAAAACGACCGGCAGTAAAAAGAAAACTTATAAAGTAAAAAAGGGCGATACCCTTGCTTCCATTTCAGAGGATACAGGCATTTCAATTAAGAATTTAAAGAAATGGAATAATTTAAAGAGTGATAACGTGATGATTGGTCAGGTGCTAAATTTGTATGATGATAGTAAGTGATTTTGAAAAATTTTGTAATTGATAATATTGTAATATAAAAGTATATTTGTAATTCATTATTAAAATGCTGGCATAGCTCAGCTGGTAGAGCAGCTGATTTGTAATCAGCAGGTCGGGGGTTCAAGTCCCTCTGCCAGCTCAAGATAAGCCCCTCAAGAAACATAATCTTGAGGGGCTTTTTGATTTACCTACCTAATTTCTCCTTTTTCTGGTGACGATTTATAGTCAGAACAATTCTTTCTTAATATTCTCTTTTTTTATATTCGGATTTGTTACTTTTGTAAAACTCAGAACTCAATAATCAGTTTATCAAAATCAAATGATTGAACCACCATTTAAAATTTTTTACCAGAATAGGCCTTTAAGAATTTGTTATTTACTGGATATAAATGATTCTGAAATAAAAAATATTTTAGAGATAATGGGTTACTGTAATCGCCTTTGGGGAGGGAAAGGTAATCCCATTATATTTTCCGACGGAAAAACTGTCTCTAATGAGGACTTAATATTTTTAAAGGCATATGATCCAGATATAATAAAATCTTATATTAATTTAGATATAAATTTAGTCACTTTATTTGAATTAGAATTAAGTCCCTTTGAAATTGAAGTTCCTAGAAGCAACGATTCTGAAATTCTACCCATACCATTTAAAAGACCAGTTGAATTTTCGATGTCTTTGAGCTCAGTTAAAGATTTTACTAAAGATTTAATGCCTCCAAAATTATCCTTATTTAGTTATCACTCTCAAACCCAATCCACTTTAAGTGAAAATCTTAGAAATTTTATTAAAATTAATTTTGGAGTTTTTAGTAATACGTTATATGATCAATTAAATTTAAAAGATACATCTCATGAAATAATAACATTATCTGATGAAATAAACTTTATAAAAGACTTCAAAAATATACTAGATTGGAATAGAAGAATTTTTCAAAATCAATTTGCAAGTTATTCTAATTATCAGATTGAACCTGAAGATTACAAAAATATTTATTCTCATTTTTCAATTATCATAGGAGACTCAATAAAAGAACTTACATATTTTTGGAATGAACATTTTTTTAAACGACCAGGTTGTTTTCCTAGAATTCGAAGTTTATGGATACCCTATGAAATTGCAATTGATCCAAACTACTCAGAAATCTTTGAAGATTTTATTCGAATCTATTCTACCTCCGTGAGCGGTAATACAACAGTAAAATTTATTTCGTTTACAATCCAAGAAGATGAATTAAAAAATTTAGGAGACATTTTCACAAAAGATTTATTTGTTCACAAAGTATATGAAAAGAAGGAGACATTTTGTTTACCTGAAATGAAAAATTATCAACATTACCATAACATAAAAACAAATTGGAAATATTTTAATGCAACAAATAAAGAAGTCACATTAGAAATAGAACAACCAGATAATATACAGCACCCAAGCAATTATTTATCTTGGGGAGCGGATATTGCTATAGAATATAAATCCCAAAGATTCAAAAATATCAGTGGACCAGAATATTGGTTACAGATACCAAAAAGAAATTGGTTATCTATTATTCAAAACAATTATTCTAGAGTAAACAATCATTTCTTCTTGTCTACAATTGCATCTGGAACAAAATCTACTATATCAGTTAGGGTTGATAATGATTATTACATATTCCAAGAATTGTTAACGAATAGACATCACAATTATTATCCAACAAGTGATCCACGAAATCAAATTACCAAAAACTATTACGAAGATATGTATTTTTCTGATAATGGTGGATACTTACAGGGAATTTTAGAATTATTTAAAGGCTTACATAATGCATCTGCCTACCTAAAAGAAAGATATTGGAGAGTAGTATTTGATAGAATGTCGAATAGGTTAAAATTCGAGGATGAATTAAGTTTGAGTAATATAGAAAAAGAAGTTAGAAAGCACATGAGTAATATTATTAAGGATATTAAAATAAATAAAGATAAAATAGATGAGCTACCGGATCGTATGATCGAATACATGAGAAATAAAATATATAATACTACCAAAAAAAGTCCTAAGTCAGGTATCGAATTAACATTTGAGAAATTAAAAAAAAATTGCAGAAATAGAATCAGAAGAATATACAAAGCAACAAGCATTAAACAGTAATGAAATATATTCTGTTGATGAAAAAGATATAAAGCGGTTAATTGATGAAATGTTATTTTATAACATATTTTTAATGGGAATTTTACCAAGCTGTCCCACATGTGGAATTAAAAATTGGATTAGTATAAATGAAATAAAATATAAAGTTGAGTGTTTTGGTTGTAGAAATAGTTTTTTGATTTCCGCAGAAGAAAAATGGCACTATAAATTAAATACTTTATTTGAAATGGGATATTCCCGTCAAGGTTTATGCCCTGTAATTTTAGTATTAGGTCAATTATTAGGCGATGCCCGAAATTCTTTCCTGTTTACTGCATCTTTAGATATATTCAATGAGAGAGATGATTCTATATACTATGATAAAAAGATAAAACCTGTTACGGATTTAGATATAGTCTGTATATTAGACGGAAAATTCATAATTGGAGAAGTAAAACACAATAATAAATTATTTACTAAAAAAGATTTTGATACAATGTATGAAGTGGCATTAAGAATACGACCTGACAAAATAATCTTTTCTTCGATGTCCGAACAGCCTTCGGAATTAATAAACAAATATATTGCTGATCTTAACGACAAATTAAAGTTATATAAGATTGAAGTAGAATGGTATCCTTTAGATAGCTATATTTTTGAGCCTAGTTATGTCAGATAAGCAACGAATCCAATTCTTGATTACGGTTAATTTAAAGGGTGTTTTAAAATCTGTTCTCTCAAATGCTGTGCACTTGCTGCCAAATAAATAGTTGTCGTCTTTATATCGCTATGACCCATCATTTTAGACAATGAATAAATATCACAACCTCCTTCAAGCATAAGTGTTGCAAAGGTATGCCTGAGCGGATGACCGGAGAAGTCTATGCCCGATGCCTACTTGATTTTATCAATAAGCCGTTTTAAGCCGCTATCGGTATAGCCCATGTCGTACGTAAAGGAAGTGATAAACTCTGGGCAGGTTTTCTATGCTTTTCGTCTTGCCTCTATATAGTTTCTCAGGATTTCCGCAAGGCGGTAGTTAACAGGATGATTCTTTCCTTATTGCCTTTACCTTTGATAAAGATAGTCATGTTCTCTATATCCACATCAGAAATTTTAACGTCAGCACTTCATTTTTTCTAAGCCCTGTAAATATCATAAGGGCAAAGATTGCAAGGTTTCTGTACCGTAGAAACTTATGATCATAAGGGTAGTTTTCCACAGTTTCCAATATTCTCTCGGCATCCTGTTTTTTTAAAGCCTTCGGAAGCTTTCTCCCAAAAAGAAAAGACTATACACCGAATTAGTTAGTTGAAAGCATAAATTTCTTGGTTTTTCTCTTTCTTAAATGCAAAACCTTCCAAAGTCGTTTTCTCAATCAATTATTTAATTACTACCATCTTCTTCACCGATGAAAACTTTTCTGTGCTGAGTTTATAAAAATACATGCCGCTTGATAAACCCTTCGCATCATACGTAACTGAATAATAACCTGCTGCTTTTATTTCGTTTACTAAGCTTGCAACTTCTCTCCCCGAAATGTCAAATACTTTTATTGATACAAATCCGCTTGCGGGAATCTGATATGAAATTACAGTCGCGGGATTGAACGGGTTGGGGAAATTTTGCGCCAGACTGTACTTTGAAGGAATCCCTATAATAACTTCAGAGTTCAGATCGTAGTACTTGTAATTCCCGTTATAATCAATTTGCTTGAGGCGGTAATTATATGAACCTGCTGCCATCCCGCGTTCTGTGAATGAATAATTATTTGTTTGGTTTGTTGTGCCGTGTCCTTCAACGAATCCTAATTTTTTCCATCCCTCTCCGAATACATTTCTTTCTATTTCAAATCCTCTGTTGTTTTCTTCCATCGCCGTATTCCATTGCAATGTTACTGCGTTACCATTAACACTTGAAGTGAATGATGCAAGCTCAACAGGAAGCGGAATAATCGGAACCATGTCAGATTCACCCGCACCCATATCAGGTGCCAAAGCTCCACCGTTTACTGCTCCTGGCTTTGGTCTTGCAAAGCCGTCTATATCAGTTGTAACTGATGCAATAGAAATTGCGCGTGATTCTAACTTTGTTGGCGTTACTCCCATGTTAAATCGCAGGTTGCCTGTTGGTGCATTTGTATATGTAATTGGAACGGCTGTCCAGGTGCTGGCATCACCGCCGGATGCTGCCTGCCATCCGGTAATTCCCACTGCTCCTGACCACCATCCGATTGTTGATGTATCTGCTGAATTAAAAACATTATAATCACATGCAGCAACATTCCAGCCGGTTGAAGAAGCAGTTGCTGCTCCGTAGTTATTTGCAATGGCATAGTGCTGTCCTGTTCCGCCTGTTCTTGCATTATCGCATATATTATTTCTAATATATGCTCCGGCTGTTTTTGTCGTTCCGGTAAAATCTGTTCTTGCAATGCAGAAGCTTGGCTGTGCGCCGCTTCCGACGGTACCTGAAATATAAATTGTATTGTAAAAAATATTGCTGACGGGGTCAGGAGTTGCAGTATTTGCCAATTGAATTCCGATAAAGGCAGTATTAGATGCCTGACCTGAGCCGAGCGAAATCATATTGTTTGCTATCGTGTCTGATGTTGTGCCGCTATAAACTAATATTCCTACAACGCGTGAGGGAGTAGTTACTGAAGTTGAACCGCCTGCATTAGTTAAATTGTAAATAGTATTATTTATAATTTTTGGACTTATACCATTTGATATTGTGATACCTGCAACTGTATAAGCGCCGGTACCGGAATTTATCAGACTGAAATTTGAAATTGTGTTGCCGGATATTATACTGTTTGTTCCATTAGCTAACTGAATTCCCATAAGTGATAAATTTACTCCATTTGTTATTGCTGCGGAATTAGTAGTGAAATTTGTAAACGTATTATTTGTAATTGTATATGTGGGTCCTCCGGCGCTTGGAGATGTAACAATGCCCCGCAATGTACTGGTGGTAGTAGATCCATAAACAGAAAAATTACGGAATGTATTATTTGTTATTATTATATTTGTTGCAACTATCGGACTAGCATTATAAAGAATTCCATAACCCAAAGAGTTTCCGGTTGTAACTCCGTTAATGCCTGCTTTCATATTTTCGGCAGTTGTGTTGCCAAAAGTATTTCCGCTGATAGTTAATAACGTAGGAGTAGTTCCCACTGAAACACCCCAAACTGCCCCGCCGGTTGTTGACGAAGCGCCTGCAGCCGAAAATGCGCCGAAGTTATTATTCTGAATCAATACAGTTCCTGTAGTGCCGGAGTAAACTCCGACTATAGCAGCCTGACTAATCGTTAATGTCGCAACTAATGAACCGGTTCCGGTTGTGGCGCCTATCGTATTAGGAGTTACATCACCTATATTAAAATTACCTGCTCCCAAGAAAATTCCGCAGAGAACTCCGTATGTTACAGCGCCGGCTGAAGAAGTTATATTTATACCTGCAACGGTATTTCCCTGGATGGAATTAACCGCTAAGCTTGTTCCGGCATTCATGTTTATTGCTGCAAATCTTGTTGCAACTGAACCGGTCATTGTATAGGTACCGCTGCCGTCTGCTGCGGCAAAACCGATTGTATTTCCTGTAACAGTATAGCCTGCGCCATTGAATATAATTATTGCGCTGTGTGTATTCCCCGACGTATAAGTGCGTGTTCCTGTCTGGAAAAATTTATTGTTGATGATAATCCATGCATCGCTGCCAATCCCCAAAGTCATTCCGTATGATGCAGTTGATGCGTTGAAGAAATCCTGAATGTTACAGCCTGAAATTGTATTATTTGCATTGCCTATTGAAGCGCTTGTTCCTGATGCCTGAATACAATTTGAAGGCAGATTTGAACCAATGCCACATATTGTAGAATTGCTGATTGTATTATTATTGTTGCCTGAAAATTTTCCTGTAGAAAAGTTCACAACTCCGTCAACAGTAGAAGTTGTTGAACCGCTGAGAGTGCAGTTTGTAATAACATTATTCACAGCATCATTAATGAATCTTAAAGAGCCTGCCGCGCCGGTGTTTGAATTCGAAATTGTAAGCGAATTCCCGCCGGTGTTGAGACCATTTATTGTAACATTATCAGCGCCGTTAAGATTTATTGTGTAGCCGACTATGCTAGAGCTTATTGTTCTTGCTGCTCCGCCCGAGGGCTGAATTGTAATTGAAGTATAATTAGAGCCTGTTCCGTTTCCGCTGGAGTCAAGTGAAGCCGAAGCTGTTTCAGTGGTGTTGCCGGTTATTGTAATTGTGATTGCGCCTGTATGCGTACCCGTATTGATGGCATCAAATGCGCCTTTCAATGTTGTATAGGGAGTCGCTCCTACGTTTACCTGAGCGAAAGATTGTACAACCGATAATACGATGAACAAGAATAATGCAGCAAAAAAGAAAACAATTGCAAACTTAATTCTTGAGGGATACTTTAGATGTAGTAGTGGATTCATAGGGATTATTTTACTTTTTTAGTTTTAATTATAAATTTCATCAAAACTAATTTTTTTATATCTTCACTTCAAACAGAAATAGCGTTAAAATCCCAAAAATCCGTGTATTTTTTATTGTGTTATATTTTGATAAAACTATAGTTTAAAATTAATTTTTAATCCCAAATTATGCTATACTATTTATTCCGTGAATAACTATACAAATGAAATAAACTTACTGCCACCCAAACCCCTGTTTGGGTGGCCATACTTTCGTCCCAAACAGGGGTTTGGGACGGAGAGAAAAATATCAATTACAATTTAATCCCAAATTATGCTGCCCCTTCCTACAGTTGAAATATTAAAAAAGTTAAACTCTGCCGAATTGAAACGATTCGGTGATTTTGTGAAATCGCCTTACTTTAATTCCATATCTGCGCTGGAAATAATTTATGATGCTGTATCAAAATCGTATCCCGACTTTGAAGCGCAGATTTTTTCTTTTGAAAAAATGTCGAAGAAAATTTTCGGAAAAGGTGAGATAAAAGAAAAGAGGGTAAAAAATCTATATGCCGATTTCGGAAATCTGCTCAGAAAATTTTTAGGGCAGGAAGAACTGATTAAAAAAGCTCATGAGATGGATATCTTCATTGCAGAAGGATTATCGAATAAAGGTCTGCCGGAAGAAGCAAATAAATTTATAAACAAAAGTCTTGAGCAGAACGATAACGGCTATCTTACCGATGACAGAAGATTTGAATACCGCAACAGAATGAAGGCGCAGAAAGGACTGAACTTAAGCGGAATGGGCAGAGAGCATTTTGCATCTATCCTTAAAATTATAGAAGAAATTACTGAAGCAAAAATTGTGAACTTCCTCCGCGACGTTTATGCAGGAGGAAATGCAGAGTATTTACGAAACGACGTTTACGGCAACGAGCCGAAAAAAAATATGAATGCCGGACTTCTCCTTTCATTAGATACAGATAAATTTCTTGATTATCTGAAAGCGATGAACAGCCAATATTATTCTTACTTAAAAATTTTCTACCTGCTTTTTTATCATACGGTTTACGATATAAACCGTGAGCAGTTTTACGAGTTGAAGAAATTAATTTTTGAAAATATTCACGGCATAGAAAAATGGGAGGCATATAATATTCTTTTGAGATTAAATGAAATCATCAATTTCAAAATGGTTCCAATGGATAGCTCTTATACTAATGAAATTATGGAAACGGGAAAGCTGTTCACTGAGCTGAAAATTTTTCCTGACCATGCGCACTATCCGCTGCATGCAGGATTTTTCAGAGATGTCTTTACATCGGTTTTAAATTTAAAAGAATACGACTGGGCGGAAAAATTTGTTAATGAGTACAGTCAATACCTTATCAAAGATTTGCAGGATGAAGAACTGAACTATTGCAGCGGAGTACTGAATTTTATCAGAGGAAGATATGAGACATCGCTTGATTTTTTCAGCAAGGTAAAGCCGGCAAAAATTCTTGTGAATATAAACGTGCGCTTTTATTACATAATGAATTACATAGAGCTGAAAGCTTACGAAAGCGCCCGCTCGGCAATACATGCCTTCAAGCAGTTTTATAAAGACAACGAAGAGATTCCGAAAATAAAATACACGTTGATACCCGATGCCTTAAAATATCTTACGGAAATAATCAGATGTGAAGAAGAAGGAAAGAAGTTCGATGAGTTTTTGCATAAAGAAGCCAATGACGGCAGAAGCTATTTTCAGAGGAGTTATATATTGGAGAAGATAGAAAAGATGAGATAGTTTTAAGTTGTTAGTTACCAGTTGACGTAAAATTATATTAAAAATCCGGCAATAAGTAACTACTACCGGATTCAATCAAAAGTAAGAAACTGAAAACTGGCAACTACTTCACTACCACCATCTTTTTAACATCGCTCAACTTATCTATGGTCAATTTATAAAAATAAACACCGCTTGATAAATTCGTAGAGTTAAACTCCACATTGTAGTACCCGGCTATTTTAACCTGATTTACTAACGTAAATATTTCTTTTCCTCTAATGTCAAAAATCTTCAATGATACAAATCCGTTGACAGGCAGCCTGTAACTTATCACTGTTAGCGGATTAAACGGGTTTGGGAAATTTTGCTTAAGCAAAAAACTATTTGCAATATTTATCCCTTCTTCATTTATTCCTACATGATAGAGTTCAATAAAACTTCCGGGTGTTAAATTTCTTCCTACTAATCCGGCATAGGTAGGAGAATATCTTTCAATCCTGAATTCCGAATTCATCGTTTCAAATGGATGTGTCGGGTCATGTGGAATGCTGTCTCCCTGATATAATGGTCCGATATTGGTTACAGGATTTATATATTTCCAGACTGTTTGCCCGGCAGGATTGACCTCAAAAAATATCCCAAGTGTTCCATGGCAGATAAGAGTATTTCCATTCGGAAGCCTTTGCGCTCCGCAAATATCAGGCGCATAAAAAGATGTTGGAGGTGTAGCTGTGAATGTCCAGTTGGCAGCTGACGGACCAAATGCAGTTCCGGTTGTTCTTTGATAAAACCCGTTTGTATCAACCGGGGGAGCAAACTGGTCAACAGAAGAAAAATTTCTTCCTACTCCATTATTAAAAACCAGAATGTTTCCTGACCCGGGATAAGTTGAATCTATCCAAACAGCATCATGCTGCTCAAATAATTTTTGATTGGATGCATTACCCAATCCATAACATTTCGGATTTCCCCATCTGTAAAGCAAATCCCCGCCTTTGCCATATCTTCCACCCGTATGTCCTGCTGCTTGCTGAGTTGTAGTCGAATGGTCAATTATCCAAACTTCGCTGTTGCCTCTTACACTCAGCATTATCTGATCAAACTTTGCATTGTAAGAAATTGAATTCATGTGATTCCAGAAACATGGCAATTGTCTCCCGTCGCCATCAGCATCAATAAGCTCAGGATGATTTGCCACTACTCCATAGTTTGATTTTGTTGAATCATAATCCTGTATAAGATGGTCCCACACATGCCATTCCCATACAATCGTTCCTCCCGAAGGATATGTTGGTTGAACTTCAATTACATAATCGGGAAGCATGTATCCTTTTGTAGTTATCTCTGGCTGATACTTTGAAGGATTAAATCCCGCTGCCAGAAGCTGCGCAAGAGTTTTCTTTTCAACAGCAAGCATAATTATATTTCCATTGGGCAGTCTTTTTATATCATGATGCGAAGTATAAGTTGAAGAATAATAATTAAAGTACCACACAAGAGTATCTCCCCATGTATATTCTTCTATTCTTCCGCCTTCCCCTCCACCGGTACCCAGCTGACCTTGAACCATACAAGACCTTAGCAAATGACCATTAGGTAAAAGATAAACTGATTGCCCGGGAGGATATATGCTATTAGTCCATTTGTTTATAAGTCTTCCTTGATTATTTATTAGGTAAGTTGCAGTATATTGTTTCGGAGCAAATAAAGTGTACCCTTTGTAAGCATTAACTGTATCATTTATAAAAAGCCCCATAGTCTGAGCCTGTACAAAATAATTGTTAAAAGTTATTGATATAATTATTGTAAAATATAATTTATAAATTTTGTTATTCATGATTAAGAACTTTACTTGTTAAAAATAATTTTAATACTTTTCTGCATTCTTTCGCTTACCAGTACAACAAAATAAATTCCGCTGCTCAATCCGGTCCCTTGATAGGTATAACTGTATTTTCCGGTATTCATTTCTTCATCAATTAGTGTTTCTATTTTCTTTCCGGTTAAATCGTAAATAGAAATATTTACATTTCCTTTTTTTGAAATAGTAAAAGAAAATTTAGTACCTGGGTTAAATGGATTAGGATAATTCTGATACAATTCTGAATTTTCCACTAATGCATTATTTTCTATCACTCCGATTGAAGAAGGGTTTACATTTCTGGCAACGCGAAAGCTAACATGATACCACGCATGGTTCGGGTCTTGCGGTCCTCTGTAATATGAAGGATTTCTATTAGCAACTCTTGAGTGCCCCCACTGACCATTGTACCAATTACCTCCGCGCATTCCACGATATTGTTTACCGTCAGGCATGACAGTTCCGCTCGTTGGTCCTTTAGGGTTATTTATCGGACTAACACTGTAATAATTTTGTCCGTACCAGTCATTTATAAACTCCCATGTATTGCCTGCCATATCAAATAAGCCAAAAGCATTCATACCATTTGAAGTCTGATAAGACGAGGCTGAGCCGGGCCAGTTGTAAACAGATTTTAATTTCAATTGCCCGTCGTAAAATCCGACAGGAGTGGTATAAGGATACTGCCCGGATTCATACGGGTCGCCTGATGAGGGCCAGTTTGCAATTGTATAATTCGTTGAGTCATTTCCCCATGGAAAAATGTAATAAGGGTTGTATTGTCCCCCTCTTCCGGCATATTCCCACTCAGCTTCTGTAGGAAGACGGGCTCCGTTTTTAGTAAAGTCGCAGTTCCAAGTGCTAAGATTATAGCAAGGAATTAAACTCATCTGCGCGCTTAGCCAGTTGCAATATGCTGCTGCTCCATACCACATTACACCTACTACAGGATGAGCGGCACGAAAATCAGCAATGTAAAATGCGCTTCCGTTCCATCCAATGCTAGAGTAAGATGTGTCCTGATATGTTAAGAAATAAATATTTGTATCGCCTACTGCATAAATTTTTTTGTTTCTTACCTCAATAAGATTTTGTGAAATTGCTGCGTTTAGGTAAAAACAATACTGCTGATTTGTAATTATGTATGTGCCGATGTAAAATGAATCGAGATGCACCTGATGTATGGGAAGTTCATCACTCGGATGCTGCGGGTCAACATAACCGTGATGGTCTCCCATAGCAAAATCCCCTGCTCTTATAAGAGTAAACGAAGGTAAATTTGAATTTGGTTGTGAGTAAAGCAGAGAGGAAAAAAGAAGTGAAATGAAAATTATTACATTCAGGCAAAGTAGTTTTTTCATCATGAAATCTCCAAAATTAAATTCAGGATATACTGCTATTGTAAAAATACCAAGCCCTCTTACTTTCATTTAATTAGACGATGAATAAAATTAAATCTGGCACTTTGATATAAAAATAAAAAAATTATATTGTGTTGATAGATTACTCTTCTATGTTTAAATTCGCTTTACAACTAAAAAGACCTGTATTTGTTTTCAGAAGAATCTGCAATATTAGATAAGATAAAAAGCGGAGATAAAAAAGCTTTTGAGGAACTTATTGACACTCATCAAAAACCTGTCATAAATATCTGCTACCGGTTTTTATTAAATAAAGAAGATGCCGAAGATATTGCGCAGGATGTTTTTATCGAGATTTATTATTCAATAAAAAATTTTAGGTCGGAAGCAAAATTGAGCACATGGATTTACAGGATAGCTGTTTCCAAATGCCTGGATGAAATAAAGAAAAGAAACCGGATAAAAAGAATTACTTCCGCAGGTAAAATTTTTAATCTGGAAGATTTCATAGGCAAGTTATCAGGGTACGAGAATGCCGATAAAAAGATTGAGGAGGATGAGGATTTACAGAAAATCTATAAAGCGCTGAACAAGCTTCCCGAAAATCAAAGAATAGCGTTAACATTAAGCAAGATAGAATCGTTTTCTAATAAAGAAGCAGCAGAAATTATGGAAACATCTTTGACCTCTATTGATTCATTAATCTACAGAGCAAAACAAAATCTTAAAAAAATTTTAAAATAAATTTTAACGCCAGATTTATAAAACTAAGTCGTCTAAATTAATCTGAACCTATATGGAAAAAGAAAAAAATATTCTTGACGTTTTTGAAGAGTTAAAACCAATTAAGCCAAAAGAAAGCTGGAAAACAGACTTATTGGAAAAATTGGAAATCTCGAAAGAGAAAAGAAGCAGAACCGGTAATTTTAATTTTACCTACCTTGCAATAATTATTTTAATTGCGCTGAACTTTCTTTTTTACTTTGAATACTCAAAGAGTAATTCAAAAATTTCAGAGGTTGACGAACTAAAAGAAATTGAATCTGAATTCCTGATTAAATCAAGTTCTTCAAATTATTAAAGCTATGGATATTTTTTCAAAATCAAAGTACCAGGCGAGGATAATTTTTATCCTGCTTGCTATAAATGTTTTCACAATTGTATTCTGGGGCATACAACTAAAAGCCTCTGATGAAGATACAAAACCAAGAAGAGATGCTAAAGATGCAATGCATATAATAAAAAACAAGCTCAATCTGACATCTCAGCAGGAAGAAAAATTTGCGCTTATAAGAGAAGATTTTTTTAAAAAAGAGCAGACACTAAGCACGCTGATTAAGCAGCAAAGAGACTCAATGAATACGATAATGTTTAATGAAAAAACAGACATGCAGATTGTAAAAGACATTGCAAAAAGAGTTGCTGATAATGGTTACAAAATGGAGCTTTACAGAATTGAACAGTCTCAACAGTTGAAAGAAATATGCACTCCCGAACAGTTGAAGAAATTCGAGGAGCTTGTAAGAGAAATAAAAGATTATTTTAAACCCGAAAAAAAGAAAAATAAATAACCCCAATTTGAAGCTAGTAAAAAGAGTTTTATTGCTTTGCTTTATTGCTATGTGCTGCACTCATATTTATGGCAAAGCATTATTTATAGATACGAATACATTTGTATCAAATCAGGTCTTAAGCAGACCCACTAATCAGTCAATCACGTTAAGTATTGTTCCTAAAAAAGCTCTGCATGTTTATTTTGAGTACGGAACTACTCCATTTGTTTATACAAACTCAACGGATATAAAAACATCGCAGGTTAATGTTCCTTTACGATTCTTGATAAGCGGCTTATCATCAAATACCCGCTACTATTACAGAATAAAATATAAAGAAATCAGTGCATCACAATTTACCGCAGGCGACCAATGCACTTTTATCACTCAAAGACCAAGAGGAAGCAGCTTTAAATTTAATTTAACGTCTGACTCACATCTTTATGATAAAAAAGGAATAGCAAAAATGATGAACATAACTTTAGATAATATATTAAATGATAATCCTGATTTTGTTATGGAAATGGGAGATACTTTTGGCGATGACAGAAATCCCCCTTTAATAAATCAGCAGACAATGATGCAGCTTCATTATAACTTCCTGCCATACATTGGAAGAATCGCTCATTCAAGCCCGTTTTATTTTTGTCTTGGAAATCATGAAGCCGAGTGCGGTTATTATCTTAATCAAACACCTCCTGAAAATCTTGCAGTGTGGGGTTCGCTTGCGCGAAAATATTATTATGCTAATCCTTATCCAGACGGATTTTATACGGGCAATAACGAAGTCGAGCAGTACGGAATCGGACAGCCGGAAAATTATTATGCGTGGGAATGGGGTGATGCGCTCTTTGTAGTGCTGGATGTTTACAGATACGCAACTGCAGACCCGAGTCCCGGCTTGTGGGATTGGACAATAGGAGCTGCTCAATATAACTGGTTTAAGCAGACTCTTGAAAACAGCAATGCAAAATACAAATTTGTTTTTGCTCATCATGTAAGAGGTTACGGAAGAGGCGCAAAAATTATGGTGAAAAATTTTGAATGGGGCGGTTACGAAAATAATGGAACAACATGGGGATTCACAACCAATAGACCCGGCTGGGCTGCGCCTATTCATCAGCTTATGGTGCAAAACAAAGTAAGCGTTTTCTTTCAAGGGCATGACCACCTTTTTGCGAAAGAAACCGTAGATGGATTAGTATATCAGGAAGTTCCTATGCCGAGCGATTCCTCTTATACCATAGGTTATCTTGCAAATGCAGACGCTTACACAGATGTTAAACTAACGGGTACCGGACATATTCGCGTAACCGTAAATCCAAATAATGCAGTGGTAGATTATGTGAAAGCATATCTTCCTACAGATACAAATTCTTCGCAGCATAATGGAGAAATTGGTTATTCATATTCTGTCAGCCCAAACGTAGGTATAAATGGGTTGGGTACTTACTTACCTTCGCAAGCTGAATTATATCAAAATTATCCCAACCCTTTTAATCCATCAACAAAAATTAACTATAAAATTTCAAAGCAGGGTTTTGTTTCACTCAAGTTGTATAATTCTTCAGGACAAGAGATTGCAGTTTTAGTAAACGAAAATAAAACCGCAGGTAATTATACAGCTGATTTTTCCACTGAAAACTCCGGTTTAAAAAATCTGCCATCAGGAATTTATTATTTTCAATTACAAACCGGCGGAATAACATTAACAAAAAAAGCTGTCCTGCTAAAATAAAACTAACATATTAGAATGAAATTTATTTTTGAAGTTATACTACCGATTTTATTATTTACTTCATTTGGAGATTATAAAAATCCTGAAAAAGTAAATAATACGAATGATGTTCAAGCTGTGCAATTTGTTTGTAATGAAGTACTGTTTAGACCAACATCAAATTCTATTTCTATAAATGCCTGCTCAAATATTCCAATAGATGTTTATTACGAATACGGAATTGATTCAAATAATTATACACTACAAACACCTGTACAGCGCTCAGTAGATAGCATACCATTTAGTACAGTTATAAGCGGACTAACTGCGAACACTCAGTATTTTTATAGAATGAGATATAAAGAAGTAAGCAGCGCCACATATTTAGCTAAGCCAAACCGTACATTCAGAACGCAGCGAGCAGCGGGAAGCAATTTTAATTTTGTCGTACAAGCTGACCCGCATTTAGATACAAATAGCAATCCTTCAGCTTATACTGTCGCTTTGCAAAATATGCTTTTCCAAAAACCTGATTTTATGATTGACCTTGGTGATAATTTTATGTCGGAAAAGCTTCCTGTTTACACTGCTGAAGATATTAAAAGCAGGCATCTTCTGCTCAGAAATTATTACGATTTAGTTTGCCACTCAATACCTCTTTTTATTACGTTGGGTAATCACGAAGGCGAATTAGGGTGGCTGCCGGATTCTTCAACAACAAGTTTAAAAGTACTGGCTACCAATACAAGAAAGTTTTATTATTTAAATCCCGAGCCGAATTCATTTTACAGCGGTAATTCTACTCCTTCTACTAATGTCGGATTAAGACAGAATTATTATTCGTGGACATGGGGAAATTGTCTATTCGTAGTAATTGATCCGTATTGGTACACCAAGTCCAAACCTGCATGGGGATGGTCATTAGGTCTGGAACAATTTAACTGGCTTAAAAATGTTCTTACTACTAGCAATGCAAAGTTTAAATTTATTTTTTCTCATCAGGTAGTTGGAGGAAGCGGTAACGAGGGGCGAGGCGGAACTGAAGTCGCTCATCTTTTTGAAATGGGAGGAAGAAATGCAGATTCAACATGGGGATTTGATACATATCGCCCCGGGTGGGGAGGAAAACCGGTTCACACTTTAATGGTAGAGAACAAAGTAAATATTTTCTTTCACGGACATGACCACTTTTTCGGAAAGCAGGAAAAGGACGGTGTAGTTTATCAGGAAGTTCCCCAGCCATCTTCAAGAAGCGTAACAAGTATTTCCGCAACTCAATACGGATATGTGGATGGAGTTTTTATTCCAAGCAGAGGGCATCTTTCAGTGAACGTTACAAACTCAAAAGTAAAAGTAGATTATGTCCGCGCCTATGTGCCAAGCGAAGAAAATGCAACCAGGCATAACAGAGATGTAAGCTATTCATATACAATAGATACCATAGGGGCTATAGTTGGCGTAAATGAATTTAGTTCCGTTCCAAATACGATAACGTTAAACCAGAATTACCCAAATCCTTTTAACCCAAGCACAATAATAAAATATACTATTGCAAAAGCGGATAAAGTTTTACTTAAGGTATATGATAACATGGGAAGAGAAGTAAAAACACTTGTGAATAATTTTCAGCAGGCAGGGACATACACTGCCGTATTTAATTCAGATGATGCTTCATTATCAAGCGGAATATACTATTGTGTTATAACTACGGGAGGGTATTCAAAATCAATGAAAATGATATTTGTTAAGTAACAAAAAGCTAAATTATTACCTATGAATAAAATTACATTTATACTTGCAGTATTCTTTATTTGCCGCAGTCTGCTCGCTCATAATATTGACGATAAGAATTCCAATATTGAATTAAAGCATTGGCATTTAATAGGCGCTAAGCATGAAATCCATGCTTCATTTTATATGTATAAAGATGGGAAAGTATATCTTGAAGATGAACAGCATAATATTCTTAACCTCCCGCTTACCTCGTTTAATGATAAGGATAAAAAATTCGTTTTAGAGAAATATGGAAAGATAAAAGAAATTAATGCAAAACTTATTGAAAGGAATAATATTGCAAATGGGAAAGTAACTGAGTTTCAAAATTCAATTAATTCTGAACATCCCGCTGAAAATAATATTAATTATTTTTTACTTTTCACAGTTTTAATTGCAGCAACAATTTTAGTTTATAACTTCACGGATAGGTCAAAATTAAAATTTGTTTATTCTTTTATTGGAATTGGAATTCTTTTTACCATATACAGTTTTACAACAGGCGATATTAAAGTTCAACAAAGCGCAACAAATCCTTTAACTATAGATTCAGCATTCAAGCCGTTCAAGCCGAGTGTTTATACAAGATGGGATGCAAATTATTTTTATGTAGAGTCTAAGGGAATTCCTAATCACAGTATGATGACGGGAATTGTAAAATGGCAGCAGCAGGTTCCTATTCCGCAATGCTATATAGGAACAAATGCGTGGCAGGTTCCATTAAATCCTGTTATTGCGCCAACGCCTGTACCTGTTAATCCACAGCATTTTATAAGAGGAGCTGTTGCTATAGCAGCTAACGGAGTTCCGATTTTTAATCCTTATACAAATACAGGTGTTGATGCCTACCTTGACGGGCAGCTTGATAACTGGGGCGGCCACAGCGGAAGAGCAGATGATTATCATTATCACATCGCGCCATTAATTTTATACACTCAAACTTTATCAACCCTTCCTATTGCATACGCGCTTGACGGTTTCCCGATTTACGGAAGTAATGAGCCGAACGGAACACCTATGACAACACTCGACTCAAATCACGGACATTACTGGTCAAATGGTGTTTATCACTATCATGGCACAATGACTGCGCCATATATGATTGGAAGAATGGTCGGTAGAGTAACAGAGGATACAACATTACAAATAGTGCCTCAGCCGTCAGCACACCCTGTAAGACCCTCACTAACTCCTTTAACCGGAGCAGTTATCACAGGTTTTGCAGCTAACGGTTCAAACGGATATAATCTGACCTATACTCTCAGCGGACAAACATATGGAGTTAATTATAGCTGGACACAGAACGGTCAATACACTTACAATTTTGTTTCTCCAACAGGAACGACGACTTCAAACTACACCGGCTTTACGCAGTGCACTGTCCCTTCGGGAGTAAATGAAAATGGTAATTCGGCAATTCCGAAATCGTACAATATGTTATGGGCTTATCCTAATCCTTTTAATCCAACAGTGTCAATAAATTACAACCTTGCTAAATCCTCTAATGTTCAGATAAAAATTTTTGACGCAAGCGGAAAACAAATTTCCGTAGTTACTGAAAAATTCCAATCCGCAGGTGAGTATAATGTGGTCTATAATTCTCAAACAAATTCAAGCGGTGTTTTTTATTTAACGCTTTCTATTGACGGCAGTATTGCCGATACAAAAAAGCTTGTGCTTTTAAAATAACTCCGATTAAATACTCGAATGAAAAATTTTTTTATTATAATTTTACTCGCTGCGTTTCTTCCTTTAAATGCTATTGCACAATATACCGGCACGGGTTCAGTTACACACGGTTTGGCATCAACTACTGTAGCAAATTTGTATAGCTGTACAGGCGGAAGAGTAACAAACCTCGGCACAATCATCGCTTCAGATAATTCAGTTTGGACAGTTCCAGCAGTTGTAAATTTTACCAATGGTTCCTTTCCTTTTGCATCTGATTTATATAATCAGTGCAATGGTCATACTTATGCTACTTCTGCCGCTGCGCTTGCTGCATTGAATGGCTCGGATATTGTTACTATCAATCCCGGCGGTGAAGTTATTACTGCTTATATTTTTGGAGATAATTATTTTGAGATGTATATTAACGGAGTGCCTGTCGGAAAAGATAATGTTCCTTACACTCCTTTTAATTCCAATATAGTTCGATTCAGAGTAAACAGACCTTTTACAATTGCAATGCTGCTTGTTGACTGGGAAGAAAATCTTGGTTTGGGTTCAGAAAATAACAGCGGCTTTGCTTATTATCCGGGTGATGGGGGTATGGTTGCTGTTTTTAAGGATGCGCAGAATAATAACGTTGCAATTACAGGAAGCAACTGGAAAGCGCAGACATTTTACACAGCTCCTATACAGGACTTATCCTGCCCGACTGAAAACGGCACACTTAGATCTTCGGTAAATTGCAGTGTTCAGTCAACTAATAACGGAGCAAATTTTTATGGACTTCACTGGCAAAGACCTGCAAACTGGATGAATGCTTCGTTTGATGATTCACAATGGCAAAATGCTTCAATATATACTAATGAAGTAGTTGGTGTAAACAATAAACCTGCCTATACAAATTTCACTAATATATTTGATGACCCCGCTAATGATGCAAAATTTATCTGGAGCACAAATTTAATTTTGGATAATGAAGTAATTGTAAGATATACCGTTCCTGCCGCAAATTCCATCAATGAACATTCTTCTATAATTAAAGATTTTAAGCTGTATCCAAATCCTGCTAAGGAAGAATTGTATTTTGATTTAGGAGATAACGCTTCTGGAACTACACTAAAAAAAGTAATTATCTATAATACGCTGGGACAAAATATTTTCGAGGCAGATAATGTTATTGATAAAGTTCATTTCGGCGTATTGTCTCCGGGAGTATATTTTGTAAGAGTTCTTTTCCCTGATTTCGAAATCAGCCAGAAGTTAATAATCGAGTAACCGGAAAATTCATGAAAAAAAGTCTCTTTATATTTTTTATTTTTGTTGTTGTGTGCGCTGCATCTGGTTATAGCATTTTCAAAACTATGCTTCGCCTTCCCGATACAGGGCAAACAGGAAATTATACTTCGACCTTTGGAGAAGATTCCGATTACTTAATTAACGTCCCTTCCTTTATTAATAATAGTAGTAGTATTGTTGTAGATACTGTTACGGGATTAATGTGGCAGAGAATTGACGGCGGAGAAATGACCTATGAAAACGCCAAGATATATTGTGATACACTAACCCTTGGAGGATATACAAACTGGCGGCTGCCGGACTGCCATGAGCTTTTCAGTATCCTTAACCACAACAGAACTAATCCAGCAATTGACACTTTATACTTTACAAAAACTTTGGCGGAGTACTGGTGGAGCAGTCAAAGGCAGGCAAATGATACAACAAAAGTTTGGGTTACAAACGCCGGCGGCGGTGTGGGAAATCATCTTAAAACGGAAACCATAAGCGCAGGCGGCACAAAAAGATTTCATGTAAGAGCAGTGAGAGATGCTACAGCACCCATTTCCATCCCTCAAAGGTTTTCAAACAACGGAAACGGAACTACTACAGATTTAGTAACAGGACTAATGTGGCAGCAAGTTCCCTTTGCTGATTCATTGACCTGGGAACAGGCGCTAACAAATTCCGAAAATCTTAATTTTGCAGGATACTCCGACTGGAGGCTTCCTAACGTAAAAGAGCTTCAATCAATCAATGATGAAACATTAATTAATCCCTCAGTCAATCAAACTTTTTTCAGCGGAGTTTCAGTGAAAAAATACTGGTCTTCCACTTCCCTTCCAAACCAGACTACAAAAGCATGGTACCTTGATACTCAATTCGGAATCACAACGTATGATTTTAAAACAAGAGCATTCTATGTTATTTGTGTAAGGACTGCAAATACTACAATAGGAATAAATCAAAACGGGCAACAGAATTTTACAAGAGAATATAAGTTATATCAGAACTATCCCAACCCATTCAACCCAGTTACAAATATATTTTACTTCGTTCCAAAAAGTGATTACGTTACTTTAAAAATTTTTGATTTATCGGGGAAAGAAGTTTCTACTTTATTAAATGAGTTTATCAACGCAGGCTATCACACTATTGAAGTTGACGGAAGTTTATTGGCAAGCGGAGTTTATTATTATAGTTTGAGTACTTCGGCAGGGAATTTCAATGAAACTAAGAAAATGGTTCTAATAAAATAATTTTTGAAACAAAAGCCCTCAGAAATTTTTCTCAGGGCTTTTATATATTTACTTCACTGTAAAATAGTAATCATCAGAATATTTTATACTCTCGTCAAATTCATCCACAACGCGCAGACAATATTTTCCGGGTTCTTTTATTGAAAAATCATTTGAACAGTTATGTTGAGTAGATGACATCGAAGCAACTCTATCCTGTTCAAATTTTCCATCGGGAGAATCTTTCGTGATAACTGTCCTTAATCCCACTGACTTTCCGAACGGTTCAAACTTCAATACAACAAAAACATTGTTATTAGAACCTACTGAACTGAATGATGTAACATTATCATTTGGAATTAAATCTCCCTGATGTTCTGTAGGAGTTTGATAGCCTGTGCAAAGAGTAACTGTTACCTTCGGCTGAGCATTAACGTTCATTGAACAAAATAGTGTTATAAGAATTACTGAAATTAAATTTAATTTTAGTTTCATTTTATTTTATGTTTATAAAAAATTAGTTAGTGATTGTTATAGATGCTTTTCCCAAATATTCTTTATAACCCCTGTGCTCAAGTGTTGCCCTTTTGTAATAATCAATAGCATATACAACATACTTACCCGGCTTAGTAAAATAGTACGGCTGGTCGGTTGCATACCTTCTGTATCCGCTTTCAGTTGTCAATACCATCTGGTCAATAGGATTTTCATCTCCTTTATCATCCACTGAATATGTTTCCCATTGGATAAAAGTCTGCGTCTTAGCTTCACCCTGATAAGGCGTTTCAAATTGCAATTGGAAATACAAAGGTGTTGTAGTAGTTGCAGTTGTGTAAACATTTAAAGCATATACATTATCATCAGTACCTGAACAAATGTTCAAAGTTCCTGTTTGGGCATTTGCAAAATTGAAAGTAAGTACAAGCAGTGTTACCGCTAAAAGTGTTTTTAGAAAATTGTTTTTGTTTAACATTTTTTTCTCCGTTTAATTTTACTTCAATAATAACATTTTTTTAGTCTCTGAGAAAGTGCCAAAATTTAATTTATAAAAGTACACTCCGCTTGCAAGCGCCGAGCCGTCAAACTCAGCCAGATGAGTTCCGGCTTCCTGATTACCGTTAACAAGCGAAGCAACTTTTTTCCCAACTATATCATAAACATTTAGCTCTACAAATCCTTTTGCGGGAATCTGATAATTTATTTTACAGGAAGGATTAAAAGGATTGGGATAGTTCTGACTGAGACTAAATGTTTTTGGAATACCTATTGTAATTTCATTTTGCAAATAGAAGTACTTGTAATTTCCGTTATAGTCTAATTGCTTTAATCTGTATAAGTATTTTCCTGCAGAAAGATTGTTATCTTTAAATGAATAATTATGCGCTTCGTTAGTTGTGCCCGAACCGTTTACAAATCCGGTTTTTTTCCATTCTGTTTCTGATGACTTTCTTTCAATTTCAAATCCCAAATTATTTTCTTCCCTGCTTGTATTCCATATTAAAGTAACATTCTGCTTGTCTATTGATGAGGTAAAAGATGTTAGTTCAACGGGA
>JAFDZO010000038.1 GCA_018266845.1 Bacteroidota bacterium
TGATTGAAATGAAATTAATGATTGTGTTTCAATCATCATTTGAATCAGTACACTCAGTGATTAAAGTGATTAGGCATCTATAATCAACCCATCAACTTTCTTAAAAATTTCCTTCCCAAGTTATAAATCCGCTTCAGCCGGACTCCGGCTTGGAAGAAGCAATAAAATGAATTTCAAAAATTTCTCTTTCTCATGCTGGAGTTTGGCAAAGGGTTAACAAAAATACTTTGAAAATTTTTTTCAAAAATTCCACTTTAAACTATGATGCAAATCCCATCACTTTATCTCCCGTTTATGATGGCAATAATCAGGCCTATCGCTGTGAAAATCCAAGTTATAACATCTTTTGTCTGAACAGAATTATTAGCTGCTATAAATTCTGAAACTTTTTTTTCAACTTCAATTTGGACGTACTTCTCCAATTTAACTTTCAATTTCCTCTTCAACTTGTCTTTTTTACCCCGTTTCATTTTTTCGGCATTAACTTAATTTTATTCGCATCAATTATTCCTATATGCTTCTGTTATTTATAAAAAAAATTCTATGGTAATACGCAGATGATATTTTACATTAGTATCCCTTTAAAAAAAATATAACTTGGAATTTCAAATTTATCTATAAACATAAGTTTAAAATCCAATTTTTATTCCTAATTATTTTCAAAACTAAGAATTTTATTTAGTCAAAGTAATATTTATCGGTCCATATGTATATATGGACCGATTTTATTCTAACAATTAACTCATTACTTAATTTCATTGAAAAAAATTCACAAGCTTTTTTTTATTTTAAAAAAGTGCAATCATCTAATCTATGTTCTTTTAAGCAAAAGAAAAATCTTTACACTATCCACCCTTTATACAAATAAATCAATTAAAAATTAACAAAATTCTCACTACTTAAGAATTTACACTTGTAATGTTGTTTAAATCAAATATAAAAAGTAGTGTTTAGAATATTTCAATACTGGCACCTTTTTAAAGATTTAAAACACTCAAAAATAATTCAAATATTTGACAATTCAATCTGTCTATATTTCTCAATCCTACTATATTGTACTATTGACACAAAATTTTTCAAACACCCAAAAAAACCTTTTATCTAAGGATTATTTCTAAAATATCAAAATCTGGGTTATTTTAGTCTTATTTTTGCCAAAATTACCTTCAGACAAGCGAATTCCCAAACGGAAATTTACGAACTACAATAAGTAAACAATTTGAAAATAAAAAATTATGTTTAATTGATTAGTCAAGTTAAAAGCCCTAAAAATAATGGATACAACTGTATAAAAAAAAGGTGGGGTTGCGAAAATTTTAATCCCCTTTTAAGCATACAAAAATGCGAGGAGGAAATGTAAACTTGGAATAGGGGTTTTGGAAAACTTTTGGTTTCACAAAATTGATGTCAAGCAAATTTCAATAAAAATTTTCTATATATAGTAATAGGCAATTTTATATTTGAAAAATCTTTCATAATGTATAAATTAAAAAAGTTCTTTTAAAATACTTCAAAAACTTTAAGAATTTCCGAATTCGCCAAGATTGTTTAAATAGTAACTTAGCGGAAAACTTACGAGGGGGCGTAAGTTTTGGTATATGTTTTCACAATATTTAGCCCTCCCAAAAAACTGAAATTTTCCATCAAAATACTTCAAAATTATTTGAAATGGACGTACGCAAATTTTTGAATGTTTTTAAAATCTGAAATCTGTATTCTGAAATCTGAAATTAGAATATGCACTTTTTAATAAATTGAAACCCTCTCAAATAATAGGTATTTTTAAAGATATAAAATTTTAAATCATACATAATGCAAGTTGATATTTTAATGCCGAAGATGGGTGAATCCATTATGGAAGGCACAATTTTGAAATGGCACAAACAGCCCGGCGATAAAGTTGAAAGAGATGAAACTATATTAGAAATTTCCACAGATAAAGTTGATACCGAAGTACCTTCTCCTGAATCGGGAGTAATCACACAGTTATTATTTAAAGAAGGCGATGTTGTTGAAGTAGGAAATGTAATCGCCAAGATGGATACAGATGCAAACGCAGCCGCAGGCGCAAGCGCTCCGGCAGCTGAAGAAAAGAAAGAAGAGCCGAAGGCAGAAGTAAAACAGGAAGTTCCTAAGGAAGAAGTTAAGCAGGAAACAAAACCTGTTGAAACAGCAGAGCCTGTTGTATCAGGCGGAGCAAGATTCTACTCACCGCTTGTATTAAGCATTGCTTCCAAAGAAGGTATAGGAATGGCAGAGCTTGAAAAAATTCCGGGAACAGGCGCGGAAGGAAGAGTAACAAAGAAAGATATTTTAGCATACGTTCAGAACAGAGGAAGCAAGCCTGCTGAAGTAAAAGCCGAGCCAAAGGCAGAACCGAAAGCACAGGCTCCTGCTCCGAAAGCTGAAGAAAGAAAAATTGAGCTTCCGAAACAAAAGATTGACTACAACGAAGAAGGTCTTTCAGTTATGGAATTCGATAACATCCGCCAGAAAATGGCAGAGCACATGGTTGCATCAGTCCGCATTTCTCCGCACGTAACGGCTACTGTATTAGTTGACCTTAGCACTGTAGATAAGGTCCGCGCTTCAATGAAAAATGAGTTCAAGGAAAAAGAAGGATTTAATCTTTCTTACATGCCTTTCATCTGCGAAGCTACTGTTAAAGCTTTAAAAGATTTCCCATTGGTAAATTCAGTAATAGATGATTCTGCAGCGCCATACAAGGCAATCACAAGAAATATGATTAACCTTGGAATTGCAGTTGCAATGGATAACGGCGGACTTATTGTTCCGGTTATAAAATCAGCTGACGGAAAAAATCTTGTAGGTATTGCAAGAGACTTAAACGACCTTGCAAAGAGAGCAAGAGTGAAGAAGCTTACGCTTGATGAAATTCAGGGCGGTACATTCTCGATTACAAATTACGGAGTATTCGGCAATGATATGGGTACACCGATAATCAATCAGCCGCAGGTAGCAATTATGGGACTAGGCGCAATTAAGAAAAGACCAATGGTAATAGAAACAGAGCAGGGTGATTTTATTCTTGCAAAGAACAGTGTGTATCTGACTCTTTCATTCGACCACAGATTAATTGACGGTGCATTAGGCGGTCAGTTCATAGTAAGAGTGAAGGAATATCTTGAAAGCTACGGAAAGTAATATTTTACAGGAGTGTCTGAAAAGGCACTCCGTTTTTTTCAATTACCCCAAAAATACCAATTATCATCAAGCTGTTTCCATTCTTTAGCAGTTCCGTAAGTAACAAATTTCTCCCCATTGGGTGAATATGAAATTCCAACACTTTGAAACAAAACTCCTTTAATTGTGAAGCAGACTCCGCCATCTTTATTAACTTGAAATTTACTGCAATTCACATCTTTTAACATATTAATAAATTCTTTATGAACTCCTTCTTCAATTTTGATTTCCTTTATTAAATCAAAATATAAATGAGTATAACCTTTCCCGTCCTTGGATAAATGCCCGGGATTATAAGTAAATAAAGAATCATTTAATGAACCGTTCTCTACCCTTGGTTCGCTCATTTCTGTTATCTTCCCGTATTGCTTTATCCTGTAAACAAATTCATTTAATTTTTTCTTTCTCATTTTAAAAAACACGTAATCCGCAAAGCTCATTTGCCAGTTATAGCTGATAAAAAAGAATATTGATACCAAAAATATAACAACAGGCAGCGCAATTCTAAAATATTTTCTTCGTTCAAGAATAAAGAATAAAATCAAAAAAATGATTACCAAAGCAGCAGTAACAAAATCAAACAATAAAATTATATAAAAATCTAACGTATGCAGATAAAAAATATTCAGAACAAAAGGAATATTAAGACAAATCGTAATTAAGGCAAATAATACGTAAGAAAAAATAGTTCTCGTTTTCATGTTATTTCTTTCTCAAAGAAATTAATTCTGTTTTAATATTTTCTATAATTGCTGATAAATATTTATTCCTAATTTAATTTTACCTTTTGTGAAGGTCATTGTTTCCAAGCATACCAGTTTTCAGTTAACTCTCTCCACTCTTTAATTTTCCCACAGTCAACTTTTTCGGGATGATCTCCATTTTCTGAAAAAGCCACTCCATAGCAGTTGCCCAATGAAACATCTGTTGTAAAAATAATCACGTTATCTTTTATCTCAAAACTTTTGCAATCAACACCATCTAATCTTTTAAAAAAATCTTTGTGTATTGTCTCGTCTATATTAAGAGAGTCCAACAGCTTGTTGTATAAAGAAAATGAATAAGGGCCTTTTTTCTTAATCTCCTGCTCGGTATATCCATATAATTTGTTATTTAGTTTTTTCGCATACTCCTTATCACTCGTCATTTGGGTAATTTTGCCATAACTTCTTATTGACTGGACAAACTCAGTGAATTTTTTTTCTCTCAATTTAAAAAATACAAAATCGCCCGCGCGCATTTGATACTTGTAGCTTACAAAGAAAATAAAAATTACGGCGCAAATTACTATTAGAACATTTCTTTTAAAGTTTTTTCGTTCTTCTATTACTCTGTAAACTATATAACCTATTACGAGGAAAAAAAGTGAAATAAAATTTAAGATAAGCGAAATAAACACACTGCCCGTATTATCATAAAAGACTGTCATAACAAACGGAAGGCACAACCAGAAAATAAAAAATATGATAAAGATATTAGCCCAGAACTTTTTACTCATTTTTACAAACAATAATTTAAGCTGCTTTTTAAAATCCTGCAGCGCAGTTTCTAACTACCTCAATATACTAAACCTGCAAAAACATTAAAACAAAGTTTTACCTATTAGTAGTAACAGTTTTTTTTTATTTTAGTCAATAAAATCTCTCACTTCATGCATAAAATTATTTTGCTCGTCATTTTTTGCCTGGCAATTCCGGCTTCCATTTATTCTCAGGAGCAGCCCGGAACTAAGTATTGGATTTACTTCAAAGATAAAGGAAGTTTTACATCAAAAACCAAAATCACTCCCGGTACAATAGCATATGAAACGGGTAAAGCCCTCTTAACTGAAAAAGCTATTCAAAGAAGATTAAAGGTTTTAACAAAGGAAAATCTTATTGACTTTGGCGATTTACCATTAGAAGAAAAATATATTTTGGAAATTAAAAAACTTAATATACCTCTCATTGCTGAATCAAGATGGCTAAACGGAGTTTCTGCCTATATGACTTCTGCGCAGATGAAAAAGGTAAAAGCACTTGAATTTGTTTCCGAAGTTTCCGCCGTAATAAAGCTCTCCAAACAGGAGTTTGTTACCCTGTTCGATTTTTCATTTGATGAAAAAAATTTCTTACTCCCCCGGCAGCAGCATAGGTTTGACTATGGAAAATCAGCTAAGCAAATGGATGCAGTTAACGTACCTAATGTGCATGACATCAACATTACAGGCAAAGGAGTTTTTATGGCAAATCTTGATGACGGGTTTGAATGGAGAACTCATCAAGCATTAAACAATCTTTCCATATTGGGCGAGCAAGATTTTGTTAACGGTGATGGCAATACCTTCAAAGAGGATTATAACAAATATCCTGAACAGCGCTCACAAGGCGAGCACGGTACGGCAACTCTTTCCTGTATGAGCGGAAAATATGATGGTAAACTCATAAGCCCTTCTTTCGATGCAGATATTCTTCTTGCAAAAACGGAATACGTTTCATCCGAAACTCCTATGGAAGAAGATTTTTGGCTGGAAGCCTGCGAATGGGTTGAAATGCGGGGAGTTGATATAATTACAAGCTCTCTTAATTACAAAATTTATGATTCACCCTATGACTCAAACACATATAAATACTCCGACCTGAATGGAAACAGAGCAATTACAACTATAGCCGCTGACAGGTGCGCATACCTTGGAATTGTTGTTTGTAATTCTATTGGTAATTATTATCAGACACCTGAGCCGTCAATTACAACTCCCGCTGACGGAGATTCAGTTATTTCGGTTGGCGCTGTTAACATGCAAGGTAAGATAGCAGGTTTTAGCTCGAATGGTCCTACTGTTGATGGAAGGATTAAACCCGATGTAGTAGCGCCGGGTGTGGGTGTTTGGGTTGCTGTTGCAAAAACTATTTCAAGCAATGACAGCACATATAAATATGCCGATGGTACTTCTTTTGCCGCTCCAATTACTGCCGGAGTGTGCGGACTTATTTTATCTGCTCATCCTGAACTCACTCCAATGCAAGTAAGGGAAGCATTAAGAAACACTGCTAATAATTCTTCTTCCCCGAACAATGTTTATGGATGGGGGTTGATAAATGCTTACGATGCTGTTTTATATTGGGGACCGGTTTGGAGTAATAAACCGGAGCTTGAATATAAAGACGATGGGCTTTACATAAGAATTTTTCTTGTATCGAAGGAAGTTATTGACATGGATGCAGTAAATTTTTCTTATCAAGACCAGGAAGGAAAAAAGCAAAGCACGGCTAAGCTGGTTGACAATTTGAATGAAGGTAACAATTCCGGTTTATATGAAGCATTCATACCGGGTTTAAATCCGGCGGATAAAATTCCTGAATTTGAATTTATTACTGTTATCAATGGAAAAGCAGCCAAATGGAGTTCCAAAAGTTTTAACCGATAATTGAAATCACTTTCTTGGCAATTCCAAGGTTATTTTCAAAAACAAATTTTGATTTTTCTCCTATAGAATCGCGCAAATGCTTGCTTGAAAATATTTTTCTGAAGCTCTTATAGAAATCTTTCGTATCGGTTACTAATATTCCCGGTCCCTTTGAAATCATTATTTCATCTTCATCGGAATTTTTAACCTTATTTGAAAAGAAAACCGGCATATTAAAAATTGCCGGCTCAAGAATATTATGAAGCCCTGTCTTATGGCCGCCTCCGACATAGCTTGCATACGCAATAGAATATAGCGAGTAAAGTATTCCTATAGTATCAACTATTATAACATTCTGGTAAGAATAGTTTTGTAAGTGAGAGTAGCGGATAGTTTTTAAATTGAAATAATTGCTTTCGATATAATTTTCAATCGCTTTAATTTTTGTTTCCTTCGGTTCGTGAGGGACTAAAAAAGTTAAAAGATTTTCTTCATGCAAAGCAATCTTGTTTAAGGCGGGCAAAATTATATCTTCATCATCTTTCCAGCTGCTGCCGATGACAAATATCTTTTTTCCTCCGGTAATTTTTTCATCAATAATTTTCTTTGCCTGAATTTTTTTAGAAGATTCATAAACACGTTCAAACTTGGAATCCCCCACTTTTATTATTTCTGTTTCATAATTCTTTAACTTCCCGGAATAGTTTTTTTCATCATATTCATCTATCACAAAAATTTTATCGAGCATTCCATATAAGTATTTTTTAAATGAAGAAATAACGGGAAAATTCCACGTGAAATCTTTTTCATCATATCTTGCGTTCACAAGATAAAGCCTGCTGTTTTTTTGTTTGCCTTCATTTAAAATATTAAGCCAAAGGTCATACCGCATAAAAATAATAGTAGAAGGACTAACTGCTGAAAGGAATTTTCTAACTTTTGATTTAGAATCAAAAGGGAGATAGCATTTTATAATATTACCTTGCGGAATTTTAGCATTGCGGTATCCCGAAGGAGAAAAAAATGACAATACAATATTGTAATTTTTCAGAAGAAGCTCTTCAACAAACGGCAATGCCTGTTGATACTCTCCAAGAGATGCTGAATGAATTAAGACAGTTTTTTTCTTTTTATCTAATTTAGGCAGTAAGTTATTCAGCTCATTAAATATTTCGCTTCTGCCTTTAAATCCTTCTCTTACCTTTTCAGAAAATAGGGAATAGATTTTAAAAAACAGCCATACAACAGGAAGCAGAAAAATATTATAAATTAAGAGCCAAAACATTGTCTCAATTTCAGGTTTCAGATTTCAATTTTCAAGTGGGATATATTACCAGTGGAGATAAAGAGAGAAATGTCCCGGCGCAAACCGGGACAAGCGAACTACTAAACTTCCATTATTTCTTTTTCTTTAAGAGAAAGCAGCTCTTCAACTTCTTTTGAATATTTATCCGTCAGTTTCTGCATTTCAGTTTCAGCGTGTTTTCTTTCGTCTTCCGAAAAATGATCTTCTTTTTCTTTTTTCTTTAATTCTTCGATTCCGTCTCTTCTGATATTTCTAATCGCTATCTTTGACTCTTCTGCAAACTTTTTCACGAGCTTAACAATTTCTTTTCTTCTTTCTTCATTAAGAGGCGGAATAGGAACACGAATTAAGCTGCCGTCATTATTTGGATTCAAGCCTAAGTCTGAAGTAAGAATTGCTTTTTCAATCAAACCGATGATTGACTTATCCCATGGCTGAATCGTGATTGTGTGATAATCCGGCGTGCTGATATTTCCTACCTGATTAATCGGAGTAGGTGTTCCGTAGTAATCAACTTTCACCCCATCGAGAAGATTGGTTGTGGCTTTTCCGGTTCTTATTTTTACAAACTCATGTCTGGCATGTTCAACCGCTTTTGCCATTTTTTCCTGATGACTTTTTAATATATCCTTAATCATAAAAATTTTTTATAAAATTATGAAATTATTGTGCCGACGCTTTCACCTGATACAATTTTTTTCAAATTGTCTTTTTTGTTCATGTTGAAAACCAGTATCGGCAGTTTATTTTCCTGGCAAAGAGTAATGGCTGTTAAGTCCATCACTTTTAAATTTTGTTCGAGAACATTTGAATAAGAAAGCTTCTTATACATTTTTGCTTTTGAATTTTTCTCGGGGTCAGAATCGTAAACACCGTCAACTCTTGTCCCTTTCATTATAACATCTGCTTTAATTTCAATAGCTCTCAAAGCTGCAGCAGTATCTGTTGTAAAGTAAGGGCTGCCTGTCCCTCCCGAAAAAATTACAACTCTTTTCTTTTCAAGATGACGCACAGCTCTTCTTTGAATAAACGGCTCTGCAACTTCATCCATTTTGATTGCAGTCTGAACACGGGTAAAAATTCCTCTTTTTTCGAGGGCATTTTGTATTGCAAGAGAATTTATTATTGTTGCAAGCATACCCATCGTATCGCCCGTAACCCTGTCAACTCCCTGCTGTGATGCAGAAAGTCCGCGGTAAATATTTCCGCCTCCGATTACTATGCCTACTTCAATTTTTAACTTAACTATTTTTAAAACTTCTTCAGCGAAATGATCAAGTACTGAATTATCGATGCCGTAGCTTTTATCTCCCATGAGAGATTCTCCGCTAAGCTTTAGAAGGATTCTTTTGAATTTTGCAGCCAAGTTGTTGAGTTTAGTTGTTTAATATATTCAGATTGCCGTAAATATTCAGTGCAAATTATGAAACAGACATAAAAAAACCTGACGGCTTTTTCAAACTGTCAGGTTTCAAATTCAAGGATTACCCTCCAAGCTGGTATCTGACCATTTCTATAACGTCAAATTCTTCGCCTGAAGATTTTTTATAATCTTTTATCAAGTCCTGCACTGCTCTGCCGGATTCTTTAATTGACTCCTGCTCAAGCAGCGTATTATCCTGATAGAACTTCTCAACTTTATTAAGAACTATTCTTTCAGCAATGTTCTCGGCTTTTCCTTCGTTCTTCGCAAGTGTCATATAAATGTCTTTTTCTTTTTCAATCACGTCTGCACCGATACCGCTTCTGTCAATTGCTAAAGGATTCATTGCAACAACCTGCATAGCAAGATTTTTTGCAAGTGCTTCTGAAGCATCGCTTAATTTTCCTTTTACGGCTACAAGTGAACCGAGCTTGCTGCCAAAGTGAACATAATCAGCAATAAAGCCGTCGGCAGATTCAACAATCTTCGCTCTTCTTAATTCAGTCTTCTCAGCAACGGCGGATACAATTGAATCAAGAGCTTCTTTTACTGTGATGCCTTCACCGGTCTTTGCGCCTAAGATAGTATCAACATTATCTGATTTTGCATTCAAAGCAGCTTCTGCTGTTTCTTCAGCAAACTTCTGGAAGTTATCTCCCTTTGCAACGAAATCTGTTTCGCAGTTTATTTCAACTATAGCAGCAGACTTTTTATCTGCGCTGATTTTTGTTTTTATTGCTCCTTCATTAGCAACTTTATCTGCCCTTTTCATAGCAGTTGCAGCGCCTTTTTTACGAAGGATTTCTATAGCTTTTTGAATATCACCGTCAGTTTCAATTAATGCTTTTTTACAGTCATTGATACCTGCGCCGGTTTTATTTCTTAAATCTTTTATTAAATCTAAAGTAATTTCCATGTGATTTTAAATTTTTCTCTAATATAATAACTGTTATGAAGAAACTATTAAGCTTCCATCTTTTCTTTTAACTCTTCTGATTCATCCATTTGTCTTGTTTTGGCAAGCTCATTTCCTTCGATGATTGCATCTGCAACTGCGCGGGTGATGATTTCAATTGACTTAACCGCGTCATCGTTTGCAGGAATCGGGAAGTCAACTAAATCCGGGTCGCAGTTTGTATCAACGATAGCAAAAATCGGAATGTTGAGCTTTCTTGCTTCCTGAATTGCAATGTGCTCTTTTTTCACGTCAACTAAGAAAATTGCACCGGGAAGTTTTGTCATATTGGCAATTCCGTTAAGAACTTTTTCGAGCTTTTCTTTCTCTCTTGAAAGAACAAGTCTTTCTTTCTTAACGAAGTTCTCTATTGTGCCGTCCTGCTCCATTTTCTGAATGTTCATTAACTTCTTAATGCTCTTTCTTACAGTGTTGAAATTTGTGAGCATACCACCGAGCCATCTTTCAGAAACGTAGAAAGAATCGCTTCTTTCAGCCTGAGCTTTAATAATAGCTTTTGCCTGTTTCTTTGTACCGACGAAAAGGAATTTTTTCCCTTCGGCTACAACTCTTGTAATAGCATTTGTCGAATCATTGAGAAGCTCAAGAGTTTTCTTGAGGTCAATGATGTGGATGCCGTTTCTTTCCATGAAGATGTAAGGACGCATTTTCGGGTCCCATCTTCTTGTAAGGTGACCAAAGTGTGAACCTGCTAAGAGCAAGTCTTCAACTTGTACTTTTGCCATGAGTAAGTTTTCTCCTTTAATTGTAAAACAAAGCCGAACTAATCCGTGAGTGATAAAGGTAGTTTCGTGAAGTGAAACCGAAGGATAAATTGTGGCTTTTGTTTGTCTTCTATTTCCGTCGTCTTTAGTTAAACACCCCGATATACTCGGGGCACGTGTCTAACAAAATCAGGAAATATGCTTTTTGTTTATAAAAAAATCTTAAAAAGAAATTATCTCTTAGAGAACTGGAATTTCTTTCTTGCTTTCGGGCGTCCGTATTTCTTTCTTTCAACTGCTCTTGGGTCTCTTGTAAGCAAGCTGTCAACTTTTAACATCGGTCTGAAATCAGCATTGATGTTGATAAGCGCTCTTGCTATTCCAAGTTTTATTGCTCCGACCTGACCTGTGAAACCGCCGCCGTCAACATTGACGTGAACATCATATGTTCCAAGCGTATTGGTTTTTTTCAAAGGAAGCAATATTTCCTGATAACAATTTTCAGTTGCGAAATATTTGTTTCCTTCACGGTCATTGATTGTGATTTTTCCGTTTCCGTTTCTTAAAATCACTCTTGCTGTTGAAGTTTTTCTTCTGCCTACTGCAATATGTTCTTGTAAAGCCATTAAGTAATTTGTTTAAAAATTATATGTTCAAAGCTACCGGATTTTGCGCTCCGTGCGGATGCTCTTCGCCGGTATAGATTTTTAATTTGTGAATGAGTCTGTTGCCGAGTCTTGTCTTCGGAAGCATTCTCTTTACTGCAAGCTCAATAATTCTTTCAGGGTGTTTTGACTTCATTTCTTTGTATGAAGTGATTGTCTGACCGCCCGGATATAATGAGTGCCTTTTGTAATCTTTAAGCTCTTCTCTTTTTACGTTAATCTTTACTTTGTCTGCATTGATAACGATAACCCAGTCACCCATATCAGAGTTTGGTGTGAACTTCGGATTGTATTTGCCTCTGATTCTCTTTGCGATTTCAGATGCTGCTCTTCCGAGGATTTTATCTTTTACGTCAACAACATACCAATTGCCCGCATTTTCCTGCGACACAGCAAATTTAGTCGTTCTGATTGAATTTTTAATAGCGTCTTTCATTGGAATACCCTAAAAATTTGGTAATCCTAAAATTAACCATTATGCTTTTGAATGTCAATGAACAAAGCCTGGTAATTGCCTGAAAATTTTGCCGTTAAAAGCAGCATTTTTCCACCCCTTAAGTATTGTTTTTTCATATACCGGAACTTACGCCCCCTCGTAAGTTTTCACCTAAGTATTGTTTTATCAATCTTTTTGATTCGAGTTTTACACAAGCTTTATATTTCAAAAAACGTTAAAAAACTCACAGTCAAATTTACAAATTTTTACTTTCTTTAACTACAAAATTAAGCCTATTACTATATATAGATTAAAAAAAGTTAAATTCCCTTGACAGTCCTTTCAAAAATTAATCGCCTTACTCACCACTTGATTACACCTTATCTTTATTATCAGCAGAATCTTTGCTTTCATCATTTGTCAAATTCTCCGCGTCTAATTTTTCATCAAGGACTATATCTTCTTCTATTGCTTTTTTGCTTCTTTCAATTGTTTCGGGCTTGAAATCAATAATTGATTTTCCCGTAATCTTTTCTATCAGATTTAAGCCCAGAAGATTTTCCAAGCTGCTGCCGCCCTGACCATTGCCTGTGATAAGAACATCGGGAATAACCTTTATATTATTCTTCGCTATTTCTTCTATTACCTTTATCTGACCGAATGTATTGCTTCCCATAGCCTCAACTTCAAGCTGATATGAACGGGCTTTTGCCTTACCTTGCGTAAGAATAATTACTGCTTTTGCATTACCAATCTTTGTGATTGCCTCTGCATCAGCTTCTGCATTCAGCTTAGTTGCCTTTGCCTTACCCCCTGCTTCAATTTCAACTGCTTCTGCATCCCCTGTTGCTTTTTTTACAACGCTGGCAGCAATATTTTTTGCAATTTCAATATTTCTTTCGGATTCAATAACCTTCGGCTGCATGTTAGCGTTTGCCTTTGCATTTTCATAATCTTTTCTTTCATTTTCGGCTTCTTTCTGAGTTATGAATGTCTTCTTATGCTGCTCTGCAAGCTGCCTGTCCGAAACTGTTTTCTTCAGTTCGGCAGGAAGCACAACGTCTGCTATCATCGTATCTTTTGATTCGATGTGATAATTTCTCAGAACATTTTGTATATGCGCTTTTGCTTTATCCTGAAGCTCGGCTCTTTCTGTATAAAGGTCTAATGCCTTCACTGACTGCGCTGCATTACGGAAGTGAGACGAAATTGCCGGTTCCAGCACCTGCGAAATCATATTCTTTACCGAGCCTAAATTAGCTACAACTTTTGGAGCATCTGCCATAGCAATATGAATAATAACACTTACATCCATATTAACATCGAAGGCGTCGGCAGTTCTTAATGTAATCGTAGTCAGATTTGAATCAAGCTCATGGGCGCTGGTTTCATTATCTGCCCAGTTCAAAAGAATCTGTGTAGTCGGCACTCGGTCAACTTTACAGATTTGAGTATTAATAGCATGCTTTCCCGGACCAAGCGGGTCAGCCCATATACCTTTTTTGCCGTTAGGAACTATCTTAGCATTTACATTGCTATCGCTGATGTCATCGGAGTCTTCTCCTACATAGCTTGTAATAACTGCGCACTCACCAATGTGTACTTCAGTCATCGGGACTTTTTTTACATCTGCAAACCAAGGGTTAATGGCATAATTACCGGAGCGCAGAACAGAAATTTGCAATCCTTTCTGTCCGCCTGCTTCAAGAAACGCAGCGGCATCCTGAAAATTATTATGAAGGTCAAGCTGAATTTCATCAGCAGCAATTTTTGAAGGGTCCATTATAGATTTACCTTCAAGAATTGTTACAATCCCGACTTCATCCGTACCAATAGAAACACATGGAACAGGTTCACTGACTATAAACAACCTTGTATTGATTCGGTATTCACCTGACATTAATTTATCCAGCTGCCTTCCCTTTTCTCCTCCGCCCTGTAAAAATTTTTCTCCCATCTGAAAATTGACATGTCCCGGAATGGTTTTTGCAAGCAATCGTCCGTCAGGAATCATAGCTCCGTCCATCGCAGTTACTAATCCAATATGACCGCCCGGTATTACAGTAACCGGAACGATTTCAACTTTAAACAAATCTGTATTTATTTTATGGTATCCCGGGGGCAGAATATTTACCTGCGGTCCCTTTTGTCCTCCGTTTTTTAAGAAGGCAGCTCCATCCTGATAATTATCACATTCAACCGGCTCGGCAAAAATTCTTCCGACCTTACAGGCATTTCCTGATACTGCTTCTACAAGACCCACTTCATCATTTTTAATAAATACAGCTTTTCTAATTTCAACATCAAATAGTTCAGGATTAATACGATGTTCACCCGTCTGCAAAATATTTATTTGCGGTCCCTTCTGCCCGTTGTTTCTTAGAAACATTTCTCCGTCTTGAAAATCCATGCACTCTACAGGGTCAGCAAAATATTGTCCTGCCGGCATAGCGCGCCCGGTGCGAGCCGTAACAACGCCAATTTCATCTTCGTGAATCTTGATAAACTTGCTTTTCTTTATTTTATAAATCGGAGGTAAAAAATGTGTTCCCGGACCGAGAATACGTGCCTGAATACCGACTTCACCATGCAATGCAACAGTGCGCCCGTCCGGCATACTTTTACCTATGTAACGTCTTTCCAGTGTAATTATTTCATCACCTTTTGCTATTGTAATAGACTTCCAAATAAGAACAAGAAGAAAAAAAGCAACAACTCCTCCCGTTACTAGAACTAACATCTCAATTGCGCCGCCTAAAACAAGAGCGAATAATGCGTAAAACATTTTATTTTGTTTACTTTTAATTATAGCTGTGAGGGGTAGCACAGCCCTTAATACCCTTTATATATATTTTATTATATACGTAAAATGAAATATTATGTTTTTTTGAAAATATATCAAGATGCTAAGAAACGTATATGAGATTATTTGCCGGAAATTAGGTAAGGTTTATGAGATTTTTTATTGAAATTACAATAATTAGAATAAAAAATTTCGCAAGAATTTAGATATGCTATTTCACTTTCTTAAATGTCTTTGCGAACTGCTCTTTTCTGAAAGGACGGCATTGTAGATAAAACTCAATAAAGTGACTTTTTTATGCTATATACAAGACAAAGTTCCTCTATTTTCCAGATGAAAAATCAGTGGAAAAATTTATTAGGGTGTTTTGCTTTTCGTAATAAAAAGAAAAACAGCTTTAACAGATTTTACGTTTTTATTCGGGTAAACTTTGATTATTTTTAAAAATGGGAATAATACACGCTAATATAAAATTATCTAATCCGGTAAACCGGGAGTTAAATTCAATTGAAGTAAAATCTTTAGTTGATACACGCGCCTTACATTTGTGTATTCCTGAGCACCTTAAGAATCAATTGGACTTGAAGGAATTAGAAAAACGTGAAGTTACGATTGCGGATGGCACTAAAAAAATGTGTTCATATGTTGGTCCGGTCAAAATTGAATTTAAAAACAGAAGCTGTTTTACGGGAGCATTAGTTTTAGGTGATACTGCTTTGCTAGGAGCAATTCCTATGGAAGACATGGATTTGGTAATAAATCCCGCTAAACTTTCCTTAACCGTCAACCCTGAAAATCCTAACATCCCCGGCGGTGTAGCAATGGGACTAAAAAAATAAATCCTACTTCACCTTCTTAAATGTCTTTGCAAACTGCTCTTTTCTGAAAGGACAATCATCACGGATAAAATCAAGATTTAAAGCAATTGCATTTATTTTATATTCATACTTTCCTTCTCCCAGACAGCTATCGGTAATTTGCCCCGAAGAAAAAGTAACAAACATATCGGAGCCGTTAATGGAGTATGAGCCGGAGAACTCTGGAATGGAATCATTGTTTGTGGAAATCTGTAAAGTAGAATTATCAGGAATGATTAAATAAATTGAGCCGTTCGTCCATGTTCCGCGAAGTTTTTTGTAATCATCGGAGGAGCAGGAGGAGAGGAGGAAAAAAATTAAAATAATTAATAGAGTAAGTAATTTATTATTTATTTTTTTATATTTACTTATGCCAGAGTTTAACCCTAAAAAAAAAATTAGCATACTTTTTCTGATTTTCATATTAATTACTTTTTCTGGGTGTTTTAAATTTCATAAAACTGTATCGAAAAATCTATATTCGATTATAGAAATAGAAAATCCCGAACTGGATAATTCTGTACCAGCAATTTTTCACAATACTTTTTTTAAAAACTACAAAGGACTCTCTTTATACTCCGTAGATTTATGTTTTTCAGCTGTTTCACACAGAATGATTTACCTCTTAAAATACGAGAATTTTTCTTCCAGAACCGATACTTTTTTTGAAATGAAGTTTGTATATAAACATATCGGACACATTGAAGTCAAGGATGATAATTTAATAATTCAAGTTTACGATCAAGGTCCTAGTGAATATAAAATTCCACTCAATGAAATATTAGAAACTGTTAAGAATTATTAACATACTTCTAGCCGATACGAATAGCTATCATTTTCATCTAAATTCCAGCCTATTATAAACTACTATTTCCAAAGAAAATTTTTTTATTAGAAATAAAATTTCATTTAATATATCTTAGATTGATAAGCCTAACTAAAATTAGGATAAGGTAAATATAAATTCAATTATATATGAAGCATAGTTTACCGCAATTCAACTTTGCTCTTTCAATCGCAAAACAGAAAAAAACCTTACTGTCGCTTTTTGTGATTGCAATCATTTCACAATTTTTATTCCCCGCGAGTATTTTTTCTCAGCCTGTAATTAATTTTTCCCCGTCAAGTATAGACTTCAGTCAGAGAAGAACAGGCTCGATGAGCGGCTTTGATTTCACAATCAGCAATACGGGAACATCTAATCTTTCTATTTCTTCCATATCAACAGGAAGCCAAAGATTCAGACTAGATACAGTAAATATTACTTTCCCGATTTCAATAGGAACGGGAGTTTCAAAATCCTTGCGAGTATGGTTCACGCCTATTACAGCAGCTTCTTATTCCGATACTCTTACTGTTATATCAAACGCATCCAATACACCAACTGCAAAAGTTTTATTAACAGGGCAGGGAGTAAATATTACTCCCGTTTTAGGGGATATTTATTGGAAGGCAACAGTCCCTGATAATCCTTTTACAACTGCCGATGATTTTCAGCCGATAAGCATAAGGCAGATAAGCGATATGAACGGTGACGGCAAAAATGATATAATAGTAGCAACCGGAAATTATTTCATTCACTGTTACAATGGAAATTCATCAGGCACTGCCGACCTTATGTGGTCTTTCAATACGGGCTACAATAATAACAATACGGGCGCAGTTACATGGGAAGAAGGA
>JAFDZO010000039.1 GCA_018266845.1 Bacteroidota bacterium
GCAATGAAACGGAGTTTCATAAAAAATACTTCCTTGCGAAGCCGGAGCTTCGCAAGGAGAAAGAAATCGGCAAACTGTAGAGATGCAAAGTGTTGCGTCTCTATAAACATCTTTCAGGTACTTCGTCCAAAACCCTGTTTGGGACGGAAATCGTTTGCAAAACTCTGTTTTGCAATGAAACGGAGTTTCATAAAACATACTTCCTTGCGAAGCCGGAGCTTCGCAAGGAGAAAGAAATCGGCAAACTGTAGAGACGCAGCACTTTGCGTCTCTATAAAACCTAAATCAGCAAATAGTAGAGAGGTTGTCATAGCAGGGCAAAAAGAATCTACGCCCGGAGAAAAAAATCCTTATCAATTCCCATTTGCGTTAGCGGAGAAAAAATCCGTCAGTATAGCTTTTTCGTATCTAAAATGATACAAAAAAGCTTTCTGCAAAATATGATTTATATCAGATTTTTTTTTGACTGATGTCATAGGATATTTTGCAGAATGCTTCTTATTTTTGTATAGTTCTTTTTTATAACAATGACGATAAAGAGGACGTATATCAGAATTAGCATGTATTTTTGAATTGAAACTTAACAATAATTTAAAGACTTTATCTATACTGTGTTTAAATAAGGGGCGAAAAAGTTTTGAAAACCGCTCATATTTACACATTTCTTTCATCCATATTTCTTATAAATCCATAAATTAAACAAAGCTACCTTGAAAAAGAACCTATTAGCAAATTTAGTACTTACGGCGCTATTAGTAACATTTATATCGTTTATGTATAGCTGCTCTAATACAGATTCAACTCCTGTTACGCCGTCAGGTCCTGCAGCAAATACTATTAACGGAACAGTAACTTTTGCAGATACAAACTTTGGCGCAGTTTCTGTCGGGTATTACGATATTGCAGCATTTACATCATGGCCCCCGTCAGGACCTCCTGCATCGAACGATTCATTAGTAATTTCAAAAGTAAACGGTAAGTATCAGGCAACCTATAAAATAAAAAGCGTTGGAGTCGGTGTTGACAGCGCAAAATATGTAATTGCAATCGGCTGGAGAAGAAGAACAGGCGGAGCAAGCCCCACGATGGGTATCTATGGATGTGATACAATGCACTATATTCCTCCGACATATACATGCCCTTTAAGTCCGTCTAAAGTTACTATAAGAAATAATGCCGGCGTTGACGGAGTAAATGTGCTTTCATGGGCAGATACAACGAAGAGAATATTTTAATTTTTTTTGAACTGAACCGAATTGAAAACTTTCTTTCATATATTATATAACAGGCATTGCATTCTTGCTCTGCCTGTTTTTTTATTTCTTTCCGGCATTGCTTTTTCACAGACACCGGTTTCAAATTATGAAACGGCTGTAAGCGGAATTGTCCTCGATTTGGAAACAAACGAAGTGATAAACTCTGCATCGGTAATTCTTTCCTATGATGACGGGAAGAAAATTTCAGAGACTAAAAGCGACCTGAAAGGCGTTTTTACTTTTCCAAACATTCAGCCGGGAAGCTATAAAGTCAGCGCCAGAAGAATAGGATATAAAAACGCGGAGAAAAATATTACACTTAGCGATAAAGAAAGACTTGAGTTAAAGATAGAGCTTGCGCCGGAAGAGATTAACATTGATAAAATAAACGTAACGGCTACAAAAACCGAGCAGACGCTTCAGCAGACACCTTCTTCTATTTCAATAGTAACCTCCGATGATATAAAATATAAAAACATTCTTACCTTCGATAATATTTTACAGGGAGTCGAAGGCGTTGCAGTAACACGCACCAGCGGAATAAATGTAAACTCGCTTTCAATCCGCGGCTCATCCGATGTTGCGGGCGGAGGTATAGGCAACAGAGTGCTTCTTCTGCTTGACGGAAGACCCTCTCTTACAGGCGATTCCAAGGGCGCGCTGTGGTCGCTCATTCCGGTTTCGATAATAGAAAGAACTGAAGTTGTAAAGGGCGCGTTTTCTTCTCTATACGGCTCATCAGCCATAGGGGGAGTAGTAAATGTTATTACAAAAAAACCGACTTACACTCCATATACCGGAATTAATATCAACTACGGATTTTATAACAAGCTCAACGACAGCTTGAAGTTTTCTAATTCGCTTCAAACTTTCAGAGGCATTGATGCAATTAACAGCAATACGCTTGGAAAATTTTCATACCTGCTAAATTTTAATTATAAGAAGAACGACGGGCATGCAGAGCAGACCGATTACGAATTTTACGGCGGAATGGGAAAATTTATGTACGATTTGTTTTCCAACCGTGATTTGGAATTCACTGTTCAATATACGAAATCAAACTCGGCTTATCCTCACTATTGGAGGAAAGAAGCGGGTGCTTTTGCAGAGCCGTATAAAACTACTCCTTATTATCTGGGAGACAGAATTAAAAAAGAAACATCAAGCTTCGATATTTATTACCGCGCCATTCCTAATGCGGCTTCAAAATATACTTCGAGATTTTATTATTACAGCCTTGCGAGTGAATCCTTTTACAATCCGAAAAATCCCGTATCGGCTCAGTTCGGCTCGACTGTTACAGGATTGAATACCTATATTAATTCATACAACTTCGGAAATATTTCTCAGGTGGATTTTCAGATTGGAAAGAAAAATTATTTCATCACGGGTTTTGATGCTCAGTGGAATATTGTGAGGTCAAACCCCGAAGAAATTTTGTACGGAAACCAGCAGCAGAATAATTTCGGAGTTTATGCGCAGAACCAGTACAAGATAATCACCGGAAATACAGGAGAAGAAATCCTTACATCTACAATCGGCGGAAGAGTTGACAGAAACGTATTTGTGGGAGGAACAGCAACTACGCAGTTCAGCCCGAAGTTCTCTTTGGTTTTCACTCCGCAGATAAATTCTAACTGGTGCAATGAAGTTTCATACAGATTTTTAGTCGGAAGGGCGTTCCGTTCGCCTTCGATTGCAGAGTTGTTTTTTAAGAAGGAATTGTTCGGCGGATTTGATTTTGTTTACAATCCAAACCTGAAGCCGGAAGAAATGGTGAGCTATGAAATCGGATTTATGAAACAGTATAAGAACAGATTTACAATTGACTTTGCAGCATTCATTAATATTTATGATAACCTGATTCAATATGTAAATATCGGCGGCGGAATATACGGACCGTTTCAGGTGCAGAATATTGCAAACTCGCAGATAAAGGGAATTGAATTCTCTTTAGATTACAAGTCTTCCATGAAGTTATTGCAAAATGATTTCGGCTATCACTTCAGCGTTAACTATACCTATATGGATGCGCGGGATTTATCAGCTAACAGAACAGAAGATTTTCTTCCCTATAAACCGCGCCACCTTGTTAACTTTACCGCTGACCTGAACTATAGAGATTTTTATTTCAATCTTACCGGAAAATACGTCAGTAAAATTGATGAAGTGTTATTCTTTAAATATGAAGAGCCAAAGGCGTATGTTGTAACCGATGCAAAAATTTCAAAAAGATTTTCAAACAAGTTCACCTTGTTTTTCGCAGTAAGCAATTTGTTTGATGTTCAGTATCAGGAACTTGAACGCACACAGGCGCCCAATAGGAATTTTAATTCGGGAATAAGCCTGGAGTTTTAAAGAATCGCACCCTGTTTTTTTTGGCAGTTTGCAGTAAACGACTTTACCTGTGAGACGCAATACTTTGCGTCTCACAAGCTCTACCTGCTTTTTGAATTTATTATAAAAATCTTACCCGGTATTTTTACAAAAAATCCGCTTTGAATTATATCCGCAACTGGGAGAAATTTTTTCACAATAAAAAAAATGTTTTTCTATTCCTTGGGAATCTGGTTTTTTTAATTACAACTCTCAGTATCTTTTCGAGCTTTCTTGTCTTTAATGAAAACCGTCCTTACGTTGTAAAGCTGAATGACCCGCTGTTTTATTTTTTCAATGCTGTTGACCTGAACGTTATTGCATTTCCGGTAATCTATGTTGCGCTGATTGCGTTTCTTACCTATACTTCTTTCCGCCCGAGGGTTTTTTGCTTTGCTCTTTCTGCATACACGCTGATGGTGTGGATAAGGATGTTTGCCATGTATATTACTCCGCTTGACGTTTCTGCGGGAGCAATTGATTTGCGCGACCCTATTGTATTTATGATTGGCACAGGGCAGGCAGTGCAGAAAGATTTATTCTTTTCGGGGCATACGGCTACGCTTTTTTTGCTGTATGTGATTGTTTACAATATCAAAAGAATTTCGGGCAGCGATGAAAGTCTCCGCGCAGATAATTTCTTCAAATATTTTCTTCTCTTTTGCCTGATAATTGTCGCGGCAAGCGTTGTGCTGCAAAAAGCGCATTACACTATTGATGTTTTTGCTGCATTGTTCTTTGCCTATGGAGCGTATGCAATAGTGAAGAAGATTTATGGAGTGAGGTAAATTTTTGATGTATTACAGGATATGTGGATTAAAAATAAAAAGATAATTAACTTAGGAAGTAAAATCCTTTCTCATGATTAAATTTTTTTTCTTTTTATTTGTCGCTTTTCTCTTTATTGGAAGTTCTGTTCAAGCTCAATCTGTAATAAAGATGAGAGCAAAGTATGTATCGCACGCAACTTACGAATATGGGAGATGGTCTGAGTGGTCGGACTGGGACCAGACGAACATTTTAATCACGATTGATATTAAAGACGAGAGGATAAAAGTATTTGCTGCTTCTACCAGTATATTCGATATTTATGATTGGGAAGAAAAATCAAATTACAATTCGACGATACTTTATTTTTATACAATTGATTCTGAGGGAGATAAATGCAGGATAAGATTCAGATACAGTGAGGACGAAGATGATAGACAGATGTATATTGATTATCCGAGATTTTCAGTAGTATATACAATAAAACCTATGAGGGATTATTAAAATTAAGTTTATACAAAAAGACCTGTCAGGATTAAAAACCTGACAGGTCAGTGATGAAACTTTATTGCTCTAGTTACAACGCTCCGGCGTTGTAACAGTATGGCGATACGATTTTTCCAACTATGCCGAAGGTAACAAATTGCATCTATTTCCTTATCGTAGTGTAATCAAAGAGGCTTTTAAAATTATCACGGATAACAAGTCGTCAGCGCATTATACCTAATTCCTGAAGTTTGATTATTTGAAAATTCTGATGCGCATAAATTAGTTCCCGTCATATCGGTATATGAAAGATTTGAATACTTAATAACCGCTCCTGAAAATGTTCCGAACATAAATTTGCTGTTTGATAAATTCGCATTGTTAAGCTTTGCAGCGCTAAAATTTCCCATTACTCCGATGACATTACTTATATCAGATGAATCGAGATTTGTGCCAATCATACTTACGCCCTGCATTTTTGTAAAATCTAACCGAGCATGAGATAAGTTAGAGAAACTAAAGTTACTTAGACTTAGGTCTGATGTTGATATTCTTGCATTTCTCAAATTTAAAAACATAAAAGTAACCCATCTAAGGTCGCATTTTGTGCATGAATTTGTTTTAAGTAAAATTAAAAACGCAGGTTTTGTATAAGAAGGTTGAACAAATACAGTTTTATTTTCAACTGGGCTTACATTATAGTTGTATGCAGATTGAACAATCAGCTTATAATTTCCCGGTTGGATATTTACCATTGCAGAATCCCCCGGATTATATAATTTAAACAAAGTGTCTCCGCTTGATTCTTTGTAAAGTTTTGCGCTGAAATAAGAAGAATCTCCAATTTTAAAATTCACAGAGCGGCTTGAACTGAAGTAATAAGGAATTATGTCAATTCCTCTGGTGTAGGTGTCAGGAATGTTGTCAGATGGAGAATTTAATGCTTCAAGATTTAGAACGACTACTCCTGAATCATTTGCCCTTAATGAAGAGTTGTCGGTGAATTCCTGCTCTGAATGACTCAGTTGTTCAACCGGATTAGAATTAGTTACAACGTTACTTTCGCAGCCCGATATATAAACGAAAGCAGAAAAAATTAAAAATGCAAAAAAAGAATTTATATAAAATTTACATTGTTTCATAATGTATAATAGTAGTAAGAAATTTCTTCAAAAATAATAATTATAAAAAATAAATTCTATCCTTGCAACCTAACGTGAATATAAAATTAAAAGGTAGGATACTTTTATAAAGCAGCTAAAAATTATTCGGAATAAAAAATTAGCGGTCTGAATTAAAAAAAATTGAACTTAATAAATTAGGAAGGAAGGATTAAAAACCTGACAGGTCAAATTTTGTGTTTTAGTTATAACGCAGGAGCGTTGTAACCAGCTGACGTTTATTTCCCAAGCCGGAGCTTGGGAAACAGGATAAAAAAAAGACCTGTCAGGATTAAAAACCTGACAGGTCAAATTTTTTCTTCTAGTTACAATGCTGGAGCGTTGTAACTAGTTTGCGTATTAAAAATCAAATCCGAACAGCATACCGAAGTAAAATCTCCATTCCTTGCCATAAGTAACATCCTGTCCTTGAAAGCGTTTTGTGAACTGGTCGAAGCCGTATGCCGTATTTACAAAAACACTTGTCGGGAAAACATACCAGCTAAACGCTTGCAATCGCAGCTCAGCGCCTATATCTTTTTTGAAATCTGAAAGCTTTGTGTTTTGCTCGTCCCACGCATTACCAAAATCCCCGTATAGGGAGAAGTACAGCTTATCGAGATAGAACGGAGAAATTCTTGTATCAATTTTTGTAAGGAGAGGGAAGCGGTATGTAAGATTTGCCGTTGCCATTCTTCCTCCTCCAAGGGCATAGAACGGATAACCTTTCATACCCGGAAGTCCTGAAGCATAGAAATTATAAAAATCTTCCACCTGCGGACCTAATACAGCAGCCCCTTTCAGCTTAAAGCCGAGGGAGTGAGTATTGAACAATTCAAAACTCTGGCTGACTTCTGCCTGCAATTTGTGCAGCTTTCTTTTTTCGTAAAGTGTTGTTGTTGTGCCGTCATCGTTAACAACAATTTCAGGATTCAACTTGCTGATTTCGTAGTCATACTGAATATCTATTTTTCTTCCTATGGGATTTATATCCGAGTTTCTGCTCGGCTGTTCATAGTTATATTTATAGCCGAATGAAAAATTGCTTGCAAGAAAATAATTTTCAGATGAAGAACGGACTGAAACACCTGAAGGCAGCGCAAAGGCATCAAGCTTATAAGCATACTTTGAGTATGTGTATAAAAATCTGAAATCGTGATTTACATTTATCATCTTCCACTGCATTCCCGCATCAAAGGAAAGCAAATCATAGGTCAACGGCACATTAAGGGTATCTACACCCGCAAGAAGCTGTCCGTTAGATTTTCGTGAAACATTATAACCGGCAAAAGTAAACTTTGGGTCGAACTGAAGCTGCTTTGTGAAAAAATCATCGAAGAAAGGAAGCCCGTTATTGTATTCAAACTGCGCAAACAAATCACGCTCGCCTTTTTTATTTACTGCCGCGCCTCCGAAAACAGAATAGCGGTTAATTACTTCGCTTGAAAAGAAATACAGCCCTGCTTTTATCGCATCGGCAAATTTTCCGTCTTTAGCATAGTTATCGAAGCGGATAAGCGGCACAATAAAAAGCGGAGTAAACTGGCTGCGGTATTCTTTCTTTTCCAGCTTCATAACGTTCTTATCGTTGAACTGCTTCAGCGAGTCCCAGTTGTAATTATTTTCAGGAAGAGATTTGTCATAGTTTACAGCATATTTTTCAATCAGCTTCGGCGGCTTATCATAGTTCTTTAGCTCGTTAAGCGTGTAAGTTTTAAAGTTATTCAGCAAAGCAATTTTATATCCTGTGGAAGTGTATTCCGAAAAAGCAATGTTTCCTTTGTTATCTATAGAAGGCATAAACGCGCCTCCGGTTACGTTCGTAATCTGATACGTTTCTTTTGTATCGAAATTATATTCGTAGATATTAAAAATACCCGTTGCATTGCACGCATAAAAAAGTCTGCTGCCGTCTTTGGAAAAAATACCCGTTCTGTAGTCAACGCCTTTTTCGGCGAGCACATCTTCCATTGCTCCTGTAGCAATATCAACTGAAACAATTTTTCTTGATTCCTCAAATGCGTAATCGAAAATAATTTTCTTTCCGTCGGGAGTGAACTTGGGGTTGAATACCTGCTCTCCGCTATTAAATGCAGTAAGCGGGTCGTTATTTTTTCCGTTGGCATCGGCGTACTGAAGGTTCATCGTTCCGTCTTTGTTAACAACAAAACAAATCAGCTTTCCATCGGGAGAGTATGACGGCGAGTAAGCGCGGAAATTTGTAGTGAGCCTTGTTTCCTTATCTGTCCTGATTTCGTATTCATACAAATCATACACAACTGAGCCGTGTATAGTAGGGGGTGAGTTTCTTTTTGCAAAAATTATTTTTGTTCCATCCGGCGACCAGCAATAGTTTGTCGAAACAGGAGCGGTTAACAATTTAGATTTTTTTGTAGCAAGGTCATAGAGAAATAATCCCGTTGCGCCGTAGTCATAATCCTGATTTGATAAATAAGAAATCTTAGTTCCGTCCGGGGAGAACTGCGGATAATAGTTTGCAAAGCCGAGTTTTTCAATAAGCTCTCCTTTTACTTCCGTTTCTTTTACGCCTTTCATTCTCTGCGCATAATCTTTCTCTAAAAATGCCTTCCACTCAAGATACACTGCCTTGCCGTCTTTGCCGAGCGCATCTTCCATTGCCCTATCCATAGAGAAATTTGAAAGGTCGCCGAGCGATTCTGAAATTTTTCTTAGCTTATCCTCGCCGTATGTCGCGGCTATGTAGCGTGTTAATGCAAAACCGAGATTGTAAATTGACTCCGCCTTTAGAGAAGTGATTGATGAAAACTGACCCATTTCTTCCCATGAAAGCAGGTTGCCGTCGAGAATGTAGCTTCGCAAAATCATATCGCGGTTTGCATCCCAGTAGTCATAGCTTAGCTGCTGTCTCTGGTATTGGGCAGTTCCTTCTGCATACCATGCAGGAACTCCGACACCTGAAAACGGATAGGAAACAATTACATTCGGATAGCCGTACAGCACGTCCGGTCTTCTTTCTTTTTCATAATTCAGCCATTGAAGATAAACGGCAGGCATGCTTTGCGAAAACCTCATCGAAGCCTGAATCTGTATTGCGTGAGTAAACTCGTGAGTGATAACATTACGCAGCCAGTTGTGAGTGCCGCGCAGGTCATAGTCTAAAGCAGAAGCAAAAATTTCTATTCTGTTTCCGTAATAATCCGTTGCTCCGTTTGCAATATCCGAAACGTCATTTACTACAAAAGTAATTTTATCTTCGGGCTGATATTTATAGAGGGCGGTAATAGGACCGTAAACTTCTTCGGCAATTTTAGCAATTGTGCTTGCAGTTCTTTCCGTTCCGCTGTGATAGAGAATGAAGAAATGCGGAGTTTCAATCGTGAACCAGTCAAGCTCAGGGTGCGGTTCGAACTGCGCGAAAATGCTGCTTTGTTTATTCAGCGGAACAAAATTAAGAATTAAGCATAAAAACAGAATAACAACAGCTTTGCTTTTTAACATTAAAAATTTTTTTAGTTTTAAAAACGGATTTTAATTTTTTTCTTTAACGAAGAGGATAAGCACATAGTTCCTGCATCGTATTTTGCGGAAGTGATATTCAGGTTTTAAAATTAACCACAGAGGGCACAGATTATTTTCACAGAAAACACAAATGAGATACGGTTAAAAAAAAATCCGAATTCTCTGTGTAATAAATCTGTGTTCTCTGTGGTTAAGAAATTTTTCCAAACTGAATTTTTCAGCAGGTAGAAATTTTTTTCTATACTTTAAAGATTTGATTTTATATTATTGTTAGAGCAAAAAACATTCAAATAAAAATAAACAAACTTATCGAGACGACCTCTACGATTTTTAATTTAAGCAGAGTGTAATTGAAATTAAAGTCAAACATTACATTTCGAACGACTTTATTCCTCACAGTAATATTTATTACTCTTATTTCTTCCTTTAGCGATGTATTAGCGCAGGGCAGAAGAGGGAAAGATTTTATCATTATCACGGGCAATCCGCTTGACTCGTCATATACGACGGCTTTAGATTCTCTTGATAAAGCAAGGCTGGACTCTATCCGAAAACTTCCTGTTGATTCAACAGCAAGGATAAAATATTTTAAATATATAGCTCCTTATAATTATGGAACGAAGCCAAATACTCCGGTTTCTCCGTTTCTTCTCGGCAATTCGGAAGGAATTAAGTATGAGGTGAAGTTTGATTCGCTGGATAATGTTGTAATCAGGCAGACTTTTAACGGGGAAGATATTAAGGCTCCTCTTGTAATTAAAATGGATGCCTACATAAAGCTGCTTTCAGGGCAAAAACAGAAAAGTATTTTTAAAGAAATCACAGATGCAAAATTTCAGGGCAGCACGCAGGATGACCTAAGCAAGCTCTTTGAGAAAATTACCAATATTACAATTCCGCTTCCGTTTAAATCTGAAACTATTTTCGGTCCGCCTACTATCAGCCTTAGTATAAACGGAATCATTGATATTACCGCATCGTACCAAAAAATCTCAACTACACAGACAAATACTCTTACATCCGATAACACCCAGAACAATATAAATTTCAAACAGGACGTTCAGGTTACTGCGCGCGGAAAAGTGGGTGATAAGCTGAGCATTGATGCTGACTGGAACACGACAAGAACTTTCGATTTTGAAAACCAGTTGAAGCTGAGATACGAAGGATATGCCGACGAAGTTATACAAAAAATCGAAGCAGGTAACGTATCGCTTGATACGAAGATGGGATTGATTCCTTCATCGCAGGCATTGTTCGGAATAAGGGGCGAATTCAAGTTAGGACCATTAACTCTTACGACAGTAGTTTCACAAAAGAAAAGCAAGCAGGAGACGAAAGATTTTTCAGGCGGTGCATCGCAGCAGGAATTTTCGATTAATATATACAACTATTCGGATAACCATTATTTCTTAGATACGGCATACAGGTCTAACTTCACCGATTTTATGGCAGACGGGCAGCTAAACTCTGAAGGTACTTATGCAAACAGGGTTTCTAACACTAACTTTGAAGTATGGGTGCAGACTCAGAATACTACTTCCGACAGAAAAAATGCCTCGTTATGGCTTGAGCTTCCTACTTTACAGCAGTTCGGAACAAATTATCCCGATTCCTTTTATACTCAGGCAAACTACACTACAAACAAAAGATATTTCGGTTTATTTAGAAAGCTCTCCTCAACTGAATACACTATAAATTACGAAGCGGGATTTATCAGCTTAAAAACAAACGTTAGTGAAAACGATGTTATCGGAGTAACCTATTCTACTTTGGGGTATGGTTCAACTCCTGTTAAAACCTACGGAACTAACTCAAACAGCTTTACACAGGATACTTTAGTTCTTAAAATGGTAAAGCCGTACAGCTTAGACCCTGCTGTTGATACTTTAGCATGGGCGATGAAAATGAAAAATGTTTACCGGCTTCCTGTATCACGCATTGTTGAAGAAGGGTTTGAGTTTAAAGTCAGCTATGTTGACCCACGCAATCTTACCCCTAATCCTACGCTTCCAAATTCAAACGGAAGGGCGGTGCTTGATGTAGTCGGGCTGGATAGGTTTCTCGGCAAGGGTCCGAACCTCGGGCAGGATAACAATTTTGATTTTCTTGTAGGCAGAACTGTTAATCCTGAAACAGGGGATGTGATATTTCCTACGCTCCAGCCGTTTTATGACCCGATTCTTGATGCTACCAAAGGGGTGGTTCCCCCTAACGGAGACACATCTCTGGTATTTAAAGAGTTATATACTAAAAGAAGAACAGAAGCTCAGCAATCTCCCGGAAATTCAAAATATATTATTACAGGGAAGGCAAGAGGAGAGTCAGGGATTAGCAGTACAATCAATCTCGGCTTTAACGTAGTTGAGGGCAGTGTAAGAGTGAAAGTAGGTGAAACAGAGCTTGTTTTAAATCAGGATTATGTTGTTGACTACACAACGGGAACTGTTACAATAAAAAATGCTGCCGCTCTTGCTTCAACTAATTTAAAAGTTTCATACGAGCAGAATGAACTTTTCTCTCTTGCGTCAAAAACATTCATTGGGGCAAGAGCAGATTATAAAATCAGCGAAAAGACGTCAGTTGGATTTACTTTTGTAAATCTAAAGCAGGAAACCCTGACCGATAAGGTAAGAATAGGTGAAGAGCCGACAAACAATTCTATGTTCGGTGTTGATTTCAATACGGAAATAAAATCTAAATTTCTTACAAAGCTTGTAAACAATCTTCCCGGATATAACTCTAAAGAAGAATCAGGATTTAACTTCAAGGGTGAGTTTGCGATGATTACGGGCGACCCCAACACAAAGAAGAGCAGAATCCCTTCCGATAATAGCGAGGCTGTCGCTTATGTTGATGATATGGAAGGCTCAAAAAAAACTATTTCACTCGGCTCTAACTACAGCTCATGGAGCGTAAGCTCTATTCCGTTCCAGTATAAGCAGGGGACTTTAGATTCTTTAAGGCAGGGCTTTAGAGGAAGACTGCGATGGTATAATATCCCAAATGATGTAAGCATAAAAGATATATATCCGCTAAGAGATGTTGCAGCAGGGCAGGACAGGATAACTCCTTTCTATATCACGTATGATCCGAGCAACAGAGGGCAATATAACTACAACGTAAGATACAATAATTCCGATCCGGCATCTTATCCCGATACAATGCTTTCCAAAAAGAAAGAAACGTTTAACGGGATAATGAAGTATCTGAATACAACTACTACCGACCTTGTCAGCGAAAATATAAACTTTATAGAGTTCAGTATGCGCGTTGACAGCAGAACTTCTCTTGCAGGAAATACCAATGCAAAACTGAACATTGATTTGGGTATAATAAGCGAAGATGCTATCCCTAACGGAAAGCTGAACACGGAAGATAAAAATAATAACGGTACTCTTGAAATAAGCGAAGATATTGGTCTTGATACCTTAACTAACGAGCAGGAGCTTGACTTGGTGCAGTCAAGATACGGAAACAGAAACGCACTCGGAGGCGACCCAAGCTTAGATAATAATGCAGACGGAACTATTAATTATGATGTAATAAACGGTACAGAAGGCAACAGATTTTATGACGGCGGCAACAAGCCCGATACTGAAGACCTGAATAAAAACGGCTCGCTTGATGTTGCCAACTCTTACAGAACATATTCTATTTCGCTTGATACGATTAATAACAAACGGATAGTCGGCAAAGGTTCTAACGGCTGGGCGCAGTACAGGATACCCCTATCCGAGTTTACTGATAAGATTGACCAGGGAAGTCTTAACAATGTGCAGTATGTAAGAATTTGGATTACTGGAGTTACCGATACCATCAAAATTGCGCTTGTAGATTTGAATTTAGTCGGCAATCAATGGGTGAAGCCGAATAAGTCAGATACAAGTTACAGCATTTCGGTTGTAAGCATCGAAGAGAATCCGCAGATTTATCAAAGCCCTGTCGGCGGAGATATTTTAAGGCAGACTGTTATAAATCAAAACGCAGCCAATACAAAGTCGAACGAATCTTCTTTATCAATTGATGTAAGAAATCTTTCCACAAACGGGGAAAGGAAATATGCGAGAAAAGATTACGGCTCTGCTCCGCTTGATTTGTTTAATTATAAAAAGTTAAAACTATTTGTAAACGGCGACCCGACATTTAACTATACAAACGACCGCATATACGACGCTGCAATGGTAGTGCGTTTCGGAACAGATTCAAATAACTACTATGAATACCGCGCGCCGATTCATCCTGATGTCCGTCCGGGTCAGCCGTGGAATTCTCAGAATGAAGTTTCGATTAGCTTCACCGACCTTGCTGCGATTAAGCTTGCGCGTGATACATCGGGAATATCGCAGGCATTTCCTGTGCCTAACGGTCCGCCGGGAGCATATTACATTATTAAGGGAAATCCCGCTTTAAATATTGTGCGCGAGATTGTTCTCGGAGTGGAAAAAAACCGCGATGCTTTAAACTCATCCCTCAACGGAAGCATTTGGTTCAATGAAATACGCCTTTTGAAAGTGAATGACGATAACGGCTATGCATATAATTTTACAGCCGGGCTGAAGATTTCCGATTTGATGACTCTGAACATGACATTTGCAAGGTCTGACCCGAACTTCCATCAGCTTGATACAAGAGTTGGCACAAGAAATACCGGGCAGAACTTAGACTTCAGCGCTACTGTTAACGCGCATAAAATTATTAATAATGCTCTTGTCTCTTTGTTCGGCTCTGATAAGTGGTCAAACTTTATTAATCTCCCCATAACGGTAAGCCATAGGGAAACGCTTGTAAAGCCGAAGTACTTCCCCGGAACTGACGTGGAAGTTTCTACCGCTGCCGACCAGAAGTTTCAGCAGGTGCTGAAAAATACAGGTGATGAAAACCTTGCGAGAATTCAAAGTGAAAATTTAATTTTTGAATCGCAATCGCTCGGAATTACAAACAGTATAAATATTTCGGGAATGTCTTTGAACATTCCGGTTGATAACTACGTCTTTAAGAAAATTCTCAACAGGTTTACATTCAATATGAATGCAAATATGGATGATAACCGGAATGAAATTTTCTCATCCCGAAGCGGATTGCAGCTTTCGGGCGGCGTAGGATTTGCCACCGATTTCGGATTGAGCGATAAGCTGAATATAAATCTCGGCAAGCTGCTTCCGTTTGGCGATAAATATAAAGATGCAAAGTTGTATTTCTTCTTCCCGTTCATTGGTCTTGCTCCTTTGTTTACTACAAGTTTCACCGCAGGAACAAATTTTTCCAGAACAAAGAATGAATCCCAGCAAAGAAATTTGTTTAATGCAGACCCTGTTACAAGGATATTTTCGGCAGATAGAAATTTCGGAATGGACTGGAAATTTATAGAAAACTGGATAATTGATTTAACGGGAAATTATCAGTTCAGCGTTAACAGCGATTTGACCGGACTGGAAACTTACCGCGATAGCGCAAGAACGCAGAGGTCATCGAATGAAATTCTCGGAGATATTTTCTTCAATAACGGAGTCATTAATTTCGGGCGCGATCTCACCTATAAGCAGACGGTTGCAGTACGTCCTAAGTTTAATATCCCGGGGCTTGATAAGTTTCTTACATTTAATCTTGATTACAATGTAACCTACGGCTGGTCTGACCCGAACACAACTTCTTTTACGGGGTATAATGTAGGATATAATAACTCAATTACTGCCGGAGCGAATGTAAAGCTTTCAGAAATTTTTAATGTATTTAAGAAAGAAGGTTCGCCTTCAAACGATCCCGTTCCTCCTAATGAAAAATTCAGAACACATTCATACAGCAGAAGCGATTCGGTTTCAGGAAAGACTGACCCCGCAGAACTGTTTAAGATATTGAAAACATTTTTCCCGGAAAATATTTCCGTTTCGCTTTCGCAGTCAAACGGCGCTATTAATACCGGCATTGCCGGAATCCCGGGCTTTGCAAACTTCTGGCTTTATCCGACAACAAATGAGAAGTACGGTCCTTCAAGATGGTATCAGCTTGGTTTAATACGCGATCCGGGACAAAGAACGCCGGGAGTTGTAGGGCTAACGGATGCGTACAATATTACTAACGATTTGCAGTTCTCTACTACAATATCACCGATTTTCCCCGATGCTTTAAGAATGAATCTTACTTTCAAAACTTCATGGGGCAATAATGTTTCGGCAGTGAAAAGCACGGATAGTTTCGGAAATTTACTTCCGCCCTCAAGTGTTTCAGGGGCAAGAACAAAAAGCTACTCGACTTTCTTTTCAGGCGATGTAGAGAAGTTCTCTATTTCGGGGGACACCACTTCGGGAAGATTTTTCGCAGAAGCGGTGAAAGGTTCTCTTTTAGGTTTTGCCTTCCCAAACTGGAATTTGAATATTACCGGGCTTGAGAAGTTTCCTCTGTTTGCGCAGTTTGCGCAGGCAGTTACTTTAGAGAGCAGCTTCCAGTCTGAATATTCAGAAGGAACTTCTTCAGATGTTTTTGATAATACCACTGTTACCAATCAAAGAATTGTTCAGAGCTTTAGCCCGCTTGTAGGGATGAATTTTTCGTTCAAACAGGTTTGGGGCGGAAATATGTCTGCAAACTTTAAGTACAACAAGGGAGTAACATACACGATTAATCCGCAGTCAAGCCTCATTCAGGTAATGAATACGAGCGACTGGAACGTGAATCTGAATTTCACTAAGGCAGGTTTTGATATACCTCTGTTCGGGCTTTCGCTGAAAAATGATATTGCCTTTGCTCTTACAGTCAGCAAAACCCTTAACAATCCTATTGATTACGTTTTCCCGCGCGGAGTAAGGGATAAGCGTCCGGGAGCAGGTTCAACTCAGATGACAATTAATCCTTCTGTTCAGTATAATCTCAGCTCTAAAGTTGCGATGCAGCTATTCTTCAAATACATTAATACCGAGCCGACTGAAAATACTGTGGCTATCACACCGCGAACCTCAAATGAAGGCGGGCTTAATATAAAAATCACGATTCAATAAAAAATTTATGACGGGGCAGTAAGCCCCGTTTTTGTTTGCAGTTAATGAAACTGCATTTTCATTTACACGTATTGAGAAAAAAACATTATGATTATGAAAAGCAAAAATACAATTGAAAAAATTGAAATCCCGGAGGCAATAACTGCTTCAATAAAAGTAAAGAGCGGAATTATCCTTACCTCTGCTTTCCTGAATGGGAAAAGAAGGCAGTTTATCATTGATAGCGGCGCGCCGGGAATAATTTTGAATTCAAAATATACGGAAAAAGATAATACATCAGAAGAAAAAGATTTTAAAGGCATAGGAGGCGGTGGAGTTTCTTTTTCAAAAATGATAAATGAATTCAGATGGAAAGATTTTAAAATTACAAACAGGAAAGTATCGGTCATTGACTTCACTCACCTTGAAGCTGCGCTTAAAGAAAAAATCTACGGCTTAATCGGGTTTAAAGAGTTATCATTGTTTACATTTAATATTGATTACAAAACGCAGAAAATAAACCTGTGGAAAAATTTCAATGGCAAGCAAAAAAATGTTAAGAGCAGTATGGATTTTATTTTGTTTCATCATCTGCCCGTTCTTGAATTTACCTGCGGAAATGTTCCTCTTAAATTTGCGTTAGATACAGGAGCATCAAATAATGTAGTTGACGTTTCATTCAGAAAAAAACTGAAGGGAAAATATAAAGAGGGAAAACCCTCAAGCGTTCACGGCGCAAATAAAGGCTCGCAAAAAGTCAGCCAGATTTATATTGATTCGATAAGTTCGAAGCTGATTACTTTGAAGAAAGTTCACGCTGTACTGCACGACCTCTCGCACGTAAAGCAAGGCTCTGCGGAAATTGACGGTCTTTTGGGCTATGAGTTTCTGAGGAAAGGGAAATTTGCCGTAAGCTATAGCGCCTCAAAAATTTACTTGCTGAAGTGATAGGGGAGGAGCTATCGCTTCCTAAGCCCGCCTTAAAAACGTAAAAAACACATCTCTCGTTCCAACGTCCTACTTGTCCCGCAGAAGGCGCGTGCGTTGGCACGTAAGCAGGCACTGGTCGTTCCTACGC
>JAFDZO010000003.1 GCA_018266845.1 Bacteroidota bacterium
ATAAATTACGAAGAGAAAGACCCTGAATGCGACCTCTTCTACGTTCCAAATACTTCAATCAAGCAAAACGTGAATGCAGTAATTTCGAACAATCTTGGTTTCGGCGGTCATAATACAGCATTGATATTCAAAAAATACGAAGAATAATATTCCTGACTATCCTCAATGTTTAACTTTTTCAAGAAGGCATTAACAAAGTATCTTCCGTTTTTTAAAAGCAAAGAAAAAACGGAAGACTTTCTCCTCAAAGCTATTCAGCAGATTGACTTCGACAGCTTTCAGAGCAGCATTCACTATAAAATTATTGATAAGACTTTTTTTATTACTGCTCTTACTCACCGCTCATTTATAAAGGTAAAAAAAGATTTTCAGGCAATCGGTTTAATTTCAAATGAGCGTCTCGAATTTTTGGGAGATGCAGTTCTTGATTTGATTGTAGCAGAGTACTTATATAAAAATTTTCCTCTCAATGAAGAAGGCGACCTTACAAAATTTCGTTCCATTTTAGTAAATAAAAAATTTCTGGCTGAAAGAGCAAAAGTAATCAATCTTCAAAAATACCTGCTTGCTTCTTTCACAGCATTGAAATCAATCGAAGACGGATACGATACAATTTTATCCGATGCTTATGAGGCTTTAATCGGGGCGATATTTCTTGATTCCGGTTACGATGCCGTTAAGGAATTTTTAAATAAGGAAATTTTTAACAAGCTTGATGTAAAATGGCTGAATCACTTTGATGAAAATCATAAGAGTAAATTCCTTGAGTATATTCAGGCGCATACGGATTACATACCGGAATATAGAGTAATAAAGGAAGAGGGACCCGAGCACAATAAACTTTTCACTGTTGAAGTGTTTGTAAACAACAGAAGCTTGGGAAGCGGTAAAGGAAAATCTAAAAAACAGGCAGAGCAGGAAGCGGCAAAAAACGCGCTGAACCACTTAGACGTTATTGAAAAGATGGGCTTGAAAAAGAAAAAATAATTCAGTCTTGTTTTTTTAATAAACTACTTCTATATTTGTTATAAATACAAATCAAAAAAAGGAGAAAGTCTAAAGAGTTTTTGTTATTAATTTAGTTTAAAAAACAATACCTTCTTATTTGATTACATAGAGACCATTTATTAAAGTACATTCATTTCTTTGAACTTTAATAAATGGTTTTTTATTTTATATATTAAACTAAAAAATTTTAGAAAATGACACTGAAAAATTCGGCAGTATTAATAGCGTTACTCTTATTAAATACTTCTATTTTTTCTCAGCAGGATAAAGCCCCTAAAATTGGTTTTACAGATGACTCAAAGTCATTTACTGTTAAGGATGACAAGAAACAAACAGCCGATTATAAAATAGTTGCTTCTAATCAAAACTATATTGAAATTGAATTCACCCCGCAATATACAGGGAAAGATTTTGATTTTAAATACGCTCAGGCTGAAGGGAAAAAATACGGAGAGCCGGATTTAAGATTCCGCGCCTTTCCTCTTTATTTAACTTCACAGATTAATAATAAAGTCGAGATTGTTGACTCAAGATATGAATTGATAAATAATGCAGAGGTAAAGCCCGTAGCAACTCCCAAAAAAATTATTAAAAACAAAGAAGAAGTAATCATTAGCGATTACATAAAAAACGATAAAGTATATTCATTAAACAAGTTTCTTCCTTCCGATGCCCCTGCAAAGTTAGGAAGCGCAGGAGCAATACGAAACCGTTACTTTGCTAACCTGATTGTAAATCCTGTCGAATACAACCCTGTTTCACGAACAGTAAAAAAATATTCTTACATAAAAATTCGTGTTACCTTCGGAAGTTTCCCCGTATTGCTAAACAAACAATTAAGCAATGAAGAAAAAGATTTTTTAAAGGGAGTTGCGTTAAACTGGAAAGAGGCAGAAAACTGGTCAACAAATGAATTCAACCGGATAAAAGACAACGCAGTTACAAACAGCATTTTTGCTTCAGGTGATTTTTATAAAATGGAGATAAAAGAATCCGGGATTTATAAGCTCGATAAAAATTTTCTTCAAAACGCAGGGATAAATGTCAGTGCAGTCAATCCTAAAACTATCAAGATTTACGGAAATGATGGAATTGAACTTCCCTACTCCAATTGCGCCGAACCCCCAAATGACCCTATGGAAAATGCTATTTATGTTGAAGGCGAAAATGACGGCGTGTTTAACGATAACGACTATGTTCTATTTTATGGGCAAGGACCCATTGAATGGCAATATGATACCGTAAGCTCCACTTATTTCCATTATCAAAATCCTTACTCAAGAGCAAACTACTATTGGATTACCTATGGCGGCGGAAACGGCTTGAGAATGCAAAACGTAATAAGCCCGAATGTTTCAAACCCTGCTGCTCCGTCATACTTTATTGACAGAACATTTGAAAACCCGGAAATAAACAATCTTGGCGCAACAGGACTTTTGTGGGTAAGCCAGAGAATAGGTGTAAATGAAAGTTTTACATTCAATAAAGAGCTTAAAGGCTATATAGACGGAACAGAAATAAACCTTCGGTTAAGAATTGGAAACGGCTCAACTGTTGATGATTATTTTAATATTGCAGACGCTAATTCCGGTTTTCAAACAATAAAATATATTTATCCGGTTTCAGGGTTAAACAGCTTTGCAAAAATTAATCTTGACTATTTGGGCGATTCAAGATTCGGAGTTCGTTACGCGCTTAGTGCGGGAAGAAACACAGCAAGCATCAAGGTTTCTTTGCCCTCTTCACTGGGTAATACGTCCCAGTCAGCAGGATATTATGATTTTTACGAGATACTTTACAAAAGGAGCTTTTCAAGCGCAGACGGCAATGTTCTTCGTTTTAATGCACTGGATACTACGGCAACAGTAGAATATAAACCTTCAGGATTTACAACTTCAGATGTAAAAATTTTCGATGTTACAGATTACTCCGCTCCAAAAATTGTTACACCTATTTCATATTCCGGCGGGCAGGTAAGATTTCAGTCAGCACAGTTAAAGAACCAGCCGAATGAGTTTTATGTAATTGGCGGGCAAAACTATAAAACACCTTCTTCAGCAACAAGAACTGCAAATCAAAACCTAAAAGGAAGCCTTTCTGCGGGAGCAGATATGATTGTATTTTATCACAAGGATTTTGTAAATGCAGTATCAAGATATAAAAATTACAGGGAGAATTCAGGATTCAATTCGTTAAAAATTGCATTAGTGGATGTAGAGCAGTTGTATAACGAGTTTTCAGGCGGAAAACTTGACCCGGTTGCTATGAGAAACTTTATGAAATATGCTTATAATAACTTTACATTAAGACCTACGTTGGCATTTTTCTTTGGAGACGGCAGCTATGACTATAAAAACATCTATAACTTAAGCACAAAAAACTATCTTCCTCCGATTGAAGTTTCTTCAGATGCAAGCGATGAAATTGCCAGTTTTTGCAGCGATGATTTTGCAATGGAAATAAACGAGTGTTTCCCTTACCCGGTTCCGGCAAAACCGGATTTTGGAACTGGCAGAGTCTGCGCTAGCTCTAATGACGAAGCAAATATCTATGTAGATAAGTTAATCGCTTATGAAGACCCTGCAAACTTTGACAGATGGAGAGATAAAATTATGTATGTTGCCGATGACGGCTGGACGACAGAAAACACACTCGGTCAGGAAGGTTCATTGCATACAGGTCAATGCGAAGATGTTGCAGAAAATCATACGCCGAAGTTTTTTGAAAAAGAAAAAGTTTATATAGTTGCATATCCTGCTGTATATACTCCGCAGGGAAGAAGAAAACCTGATGTCAATCCTGTAATTGTTAACGGATGGAATGAAGGCAGACTTGTAATTAATTACACAGGGCACGGCAGCACTGACTTATGGGCGCATGAGCATATTTTTGAAAGACAGGTCAGCATTCCTTTACTTAATAATAAAAATAGATACACTTTTTTAACTATTGCAAGCTGCGACTTAGCAAGATGGGATGACCCTTATGGAATCAGCGCAGCAGAGCAATTAATTAATGAATCGAATAAAGGAGCAATAGGCGTAGTTGCGGCAGTAAGACCGGTTTATGCTGCCCCAAATGCTACTTTTAATAATTTATTCTGGGATAACTTTACATTTCTTAAAGATACTTTGAATCTTCCTATCAGAATAGGAAAAGCAATGTTTAATACGAAACAGAATTTATTTCAGGATAACGATTTAAAGTTTTCTTTAATTTGCGACCCTTCTTTGAGAATAGGAATCCCGCAGTATTTTACAAAAATTGACAGTCTAAACGGACCTCTTGGGCTTGATACTGCAAAGTTAAAAGCGCTTCAAAAGATTAGAATTGCCGGAAGCGTTTTACGCCCTGACTCAACATTCTGGGCTGATTACAATGGAACAATCAATCTCAAAGTTCTTGATGTTGACAAACAAATTCACATAGAAGATTTTGGCTATCCTTTTGATTTCAGACTGGACGGAGGTACAATATTTACAGGAAGAGCAAATGTTGTCAACGGCAAGTGGAGCGTAGAATTCATAGTTCCGAAAGATATTTCTTATAGCACAGGCAACGGAAAGATTTTAGCTTATTTTAAAAATTCTTCATCAGATGGTGTCGGTTATACAAATCAGTTTACAATAAACGGAATAGACTCGACTGCCGTGCCGGATACAACCGGACCCACGGTAAATATTTATCTCGATAGCAGAAATTTCAGAAACGGAGATTTAGTAAATCAAAGTCCGAAAATCATAGCCGATTTTTACGACCAATTCGGCATGAACTTAACAGGGACAATCGGGCATAAGATTGAAGCAACACTCAACAATAATGAGCAGAATAAAATAGATTTAACACCTTATTTTAATACGACCGGCGGTTATCAAAACGGAACAGTAGAGTATCAGCTTCAAAATTTACCTGCGGGCAAGAATACTCTTTCTATCAAAGCATACGATACGTATAACAATTACGCTGTAAAAACTATTGAGTTTAACGTTCAATCTTCATCCAATCTTACTTTGGAAAATGTTTACAACTATCCTAATCCGATGAAGAGCGCAACTTCTTTTGTATTCAATCATAATTTCGATAAGCCTCTAAATGCAACAATTAAAATTTATACAGTATCGGGAAGATTGATTAAAGAATTGAATAAAACTGGCATTACGGATAAATTTGTAATGTTAGATTGGGATGGCAGGGATAGCGATGGAGATGCTATTGCAAATGGAACTTATATCTATAAATTAACTATAAAATCGGAAGACGGTACTATATCACAAAGTAACGTCAACAAATTAGCAAAACTACAATAATATATAAAAATAAACGGAGGAAAATCCTTTAATGTTAAAGAAAATGAATGTGAAAATATTAGCAGCTTTAGTAATATTTTCGAGTTTAATAACCTTAAATTCCGATACTTTTGCGCAAAGCAGCAATGCAGTATCTACTGGGGTACCCTTTCTTTTAATTGGTCCGAATTCAAGATTCGCAGCCATGGGAGAAACAGGTACAGCTATTGCAGACGATGCTTCAGCAATGCATTGGAATCCCTCCGGCTTGGCTTTTCAGACTACTGGAACTGAAGTTAATTTTACACACAGCCCTTGGCTTGCCGGTTTGAACATCGGCGACCTGTTTTATGATTATGTTGCAGGCAGAAAATATATTAAGAGCATCAATGGAACTGTCGGAGCAAGTTTAACATACCTGAACATCGGTGAAATTATTGTAACTGATGAAACAGGCAGAGAAACAGGAAACAACTACAAGGCTTATGAAATGGCTTTCGATGTAGCTTATGCAACAAAGCTTAGCCCAAGCTGGGGCGTTGGTATCACCACAAGATTTATTTATAGCCGCCTCTCGCCGAATAACCTTCAGGTCGGTAACGAAAAAGGTACAGGTACTGCATTTACAACAGCTTTTGATTTATCCTGCATGTGGAGACCTCAAACCGGCGCTAACTGGCTGAAGAATAAGTTTTCATTCGGATTAAATCTTTCTAATCTGGGACCGAAAATTTCGTATGTTGATGCTGCTCAGGCAGACCCGATTCCTACACAATTAAGATTCGGCTTTGCTTATGATGTTGTTAAAAGCGAATTCAACAACCTTACACTTACAGCGGATTTTTCAAAGCTCCTTGTAAACAGATATTATGATGATGCAAATCAGCCGCAGTCAGACCCGTTCTACAAAGCTATTTTCACTTCATGGAAAGGCGGTCCTGAAGGAATTGCTAAAACGATTCAAACTTCTGTCGGCGCAGAATATTGGTATGGAGCTCCAAGACTTATCGCTTTAAGAGCAGGATACTTCTATGAAGACCCTTCCAATGGAAACAGAAAGTTTGTTACACTTGGAGCAGGAATAAGATACAGTGTATATGGATTTGACTTCAGTTACATCAGCGCTATAGAAGAAAATCACCCGCTTGCAAATACACTCAGGTTCGGATTGCTGGTAAATTTCTAAACCCGGTTTTACTCAAAAAGATAAAAACCTGACAAGTCCGGGCGATTTGTCAGGTTTATTTTTATTAAGCATACTCTACAAATGAAATTCACAGGAAAAGTTTTCTCATTTATCTTAGTTTTTACCTCTGCATTTGTTTTTGCGCAAAGCAGGCAAAATGATTTTAAGCTGTCTCACCCTATAAAATTCGGAGCAGAAAACAAAAATCTCTCGCAGAAAAATTATTCGGCAGTACCGGACACATTCAAAGTTGTTGCGATATTAGCCGACTTTCAGCTTGATGACGATTCGCGCTCTACAGGAAACGGAAAATTCGATTTATCCAACAAATATTTTAACTCCTCCACAGGAAGAGATACTATAATTGATTCTCCGCCCTATGACAGCTCATATTTTGCCGACCACCTGAAATTCCTTAAAAACTATTTTAACAAAGTATCTGACGGAAAAGTAATCATTAACTATGAATTATTCGGCAGCGTTGTTCACCTGCCTAATAAAATGCAGGATTATTCCCCGCAGCGAAATGAGAATCTTTCTAAGCTCGGCAATTTGTTTAAAGATGCATGGGCCCGCGCAGATAGTTTCATTACCTTTTCAAATTATAACCCGGAAAAAACTGCCTTTGTAATTTTTCATTCGGGCACCGGCAGAGATATAGACCTTACTTCAATTTTCGGATTCGACCCTACTCCCTATGATTTACCTTCGGTTTATCTCGGTTTAAAAAACCTCAAAGAATTTTTTGGTTCATCATATCAGGGCTATCAAACCATTGAAGGTTTCACAATAAAAAATTCTCTTATCATCCCTTCAACGGAAGTAAGAGAGCTAAATCTTTCTTCCGGTAAAGTAATTCTTGAACTTGGAATGAATGGAATTCTGACAGCAAGTTTTGGCAGCTTTCTAGGGCTTCCCGATTTATTTAATACAAACACAGGAAAAACTGCAATCGGCAGATTCGGATTGATGGACGGGCAGTCAATCTTCAGTTTTAACGGGCTTTTCCCGCCGGAGCCGTCTGCATGGGAAAAAGTTTACCTCGGCTGGGTGAACCCTATAACAATTTCTTCCGGCAGCGCAAATCTCAGGATAAAGACTTCATCAGGAAATACCGGTAATATAGATTCAACTATCTATAAAGTTTTAATAAATAGCAAAGAGTATTTTTTAATAGAAAACAGAAACAGGGATTATCTAAACAACGGACAGAAACTTTTTGTAAGAAACAGGGCATTCAACGATGAAAAAGTTTTTACGAAAGACGTAGATAATTTTATATATTTTAATACTTCCGAAATAGGAGGAAACATCGTTGATGTAGAAGATTTTGACTGGAGCTTACCCGGATTAATTAACGATACCATAAAATACCGCGGCGGCGTTTTAATATGGCATATTGATGAAAATGTTATTGATGCAAACTTCGCTTCAAACACAATCAATAATAACATTGAACATAAGGGAATAGATTTAGAAGAGGCAAAAGGTGCGCAGGAGTTAGGCGTTACCTTTAATACCCCTTTTGGCTCTGTTACGGGAGACGGCACAATTGTTGATTATTGGTTTAACGGAAATCACTACGTGCCTTCCACTATCTATAAAAATGCGTTTACTCCGGCATCAATTCCAAATTCACTCAGCTACTCTCTGGCTAATAGCGGGATAAGCATAACTGAGTTTTCAAATCAGGATACACTAATGACTTTTAAAGTCAGTATTGGAACAGATTTCATTAAACCTCTTGCCGGATTTCCAAAGTTTGTTGGTATTGATACCAGCGGAAATGCGCAGCCAGTGGGGCTTCGTTTTACTAATGCTAACAATGATGATATTTTTGTTAACGCAAACAATAATGGTTATGGATTTAAACCTAATGGAGCATCTATACCGGGTACGGCAAACGGATTAATTTTTCCGGATGCCGGAAAATATATTCTTGGCAGTATGCAGACAGATAATTATAGAACACTATACGGAGTTGGTGAACGATATGTGGCGAGTTATAATTCAAATAATCTGATAGTTATTCCAATGTTAAATTTTTATTCAGGAAATTCAAGCGCACCCTCTATTGGAATGACATCTTCAAATTTCTTTAACGTTGGTCTAAGCAATGGTTCAATATACAAATTTCAAGTAACCTCCTTAGGTATTCCTTCAGGAGTTAGAGTGGATTCTTTGAATTCACCGGTAGTAGGCTTTGCAAAAGCGCTTCCGGATTCTTTTACTTTCGCTAATGGTAATAATAAATACATAGTTACAGGAAGCATTATCGGAACAAACTCTTTTGATATTTTGACCGTTAATAATAACAACGAATTTTTTATCAACGGAACTAAACTCCCTAATAATTACGGTATCTCAAAAATTCTTTCCTCACCTGCTCTTGCTGATATAAATAACGACGGCAGACAGGAAATAATTTTTAATGGCGATAATAAAATATACGCTTTGAATTCTGCAGGGACGATTCTTGAAAACTTCCCTGTAAATTTCAATCAGAAAATTACATCCGGTGTCTCAGTTGCAGATATTAATAATGACGGAGTTTATGATTTACTTTTCACTTCTGAAACAGGCGATTTATTTGCTTATGGAACGAATGGTAAACTCGTTCAAGGGTTCCCTGTGAAAGCCGGAATAAATTCTAACTCTACGCCTGCCCTTGCTAACTTAAACGACACGCTCGGAATTTTAACTTATGGCAGAGACGGATATTTGTATGCCTTAAAAACAACAACTGTTTACAATGAAAGCAAAGTGCTTTGGAAGAATTTCCTGAAAGATAGATTCCATTCCAATTACAGTACTCAATCAAATTACATAGCGCCCACTTATTCAGAAAAGCTTCCCTCCGATAAGGTTTATAACTGGCCCAATCCGGTGTACGACAATAAAACTTATATTCGGTATTATATAAACGGAACTGCCGGAGTTGTGAGCATAAAAATTCTTGATTTATCCGGCGAGCTTGTAACTTCCCTGCCTTCTAAGAATATTTCTAACGCAGACAACGAGGTTGTTTGGGATGTTTCAGCAGTTCAAAGCGGAGTATATTATGGAGTGATAGAAGCAACAATTGACGGCGCAACAGAAACAAAGATAATAAAGATAGCTGTTGTAAAATAAACTGCCGGACAAAACAATAAAATTTAAGCGGAGCCAAAAGCTCCGCTTTTTTTATGTAATACAAAATTAATTTCTATTTTCACTCCTTACGATTATCTTCGGATTATTTCTTAAATGGTAATTTTCGCTCTCTCAATCATAGCGCTCTATTTTTTAACTCATCTCTTCTTGAGATTTGGGCTGCAAAAATCAATTTCTCTTCGCATTGTAAATCCAAACCCCAAAAATAAAGTAAGCATAGTAGTTGCAGCAAAAAATGAGGAAAAAATTATTTCCAAATGTATTGCATCACTCAAAGAGCTTTCGTATCCGAAGGAAAATCTCGAAATTTTTCTCATCAATGACAAATCAACTGACACCACTAAAGAAATAATGCTAAAGGAAACGGAAGGATTAGATTATTTTAAGGTAATAGATTCAAGCAGTGAAAATGGCAGCAATCTTAAAGGAAAAGCGAATGCGCTGGATACCGCTATAAAGCAGGCAAAGGGAGAGTTTATTCTCGGTACGGATGCAGACTGTCTCGTAAATAAAGACTGGGTACAGGAAACTATTAAATACTATGATGATGAAACCGCTATGGTATGCGGAATAACGTATATAAATTTTTCCCAATCTGTTTTTCACAAAATGCAGGCGCTCGATTGGGTATATTTGCAAACTTTAGCATCTGCTAGCTCAGGGATTAACATGACACTAAGCTGCATAGGTAATAACTTGTCATTCAGAAAAGAAACTTACGGGAAACTTGGAGGATATGGAAACATAAAGTTTTCAGTTACGGAAGACTTAGCACTGATGCAGGAAATGCACGCTAAAAATTATATTATAAAATACCCGATAAACAAAAACTCACTTGTTGAAACACAGGCATGCAAAAATCTGGATGAGCTTTTCAAGCAAAAAAGAAGGTGGTTCAGAGGCGGGTTAAAAATAAACATGCTTGGTCTTCTGCTCGGAATTGAAATGTATCCGGTGAACTTGCTGCTTATCTTCGGATTGTTCTTTCTAAATTGGAAAATATACCTTTTGTTTCTATTGATAAAAATGATTTCCGAGATAGTTCTTATCTCAAAACCAATGAGCATTTATAAATTTACTTTGCTTTACAAATATTTTATACACTTCCAATTTTTCTTTGCGTTCTATGGGCTTGCCCTCCCCTGGACATTTTTGTTCAACACTAAAATTCACTGGAAGGATAGAAAATTTTAAAATTTCACTACCGGAAAATGAAATCTTGTATTAACGCTAAAAGTTGAATAAGATTTTGAATAAGAGTACTTTGCATATATATCAAAAATATACAGAGTGAAACCAAGCCCTCCTCCATATGCAAATTCACTTCGGCTCAACTCTACTCCGGGGATTGAGATTCCGTCAGGGCTGATAGTTGTCGAAGCGTTTATATACTTAGCTTCGAGAGTTGCAAAAGGAATAGTGAAATTCGTTTTTAAAAATTTTGAAAGAATAATATCAACACTTCCGCCAAATGAAGTTACCTTTGTATCATAGGTATTTAGAAGATAACTGTTCATAAATTCATCCTTGCCGTGATGTTTTGCAACCTCAAGTAACGCTCCTATAACAAACGGATATATTTTTTTCGAAGAATATTCAAGCCTCACTCCAAATTGCGGAGCAATTTTTGAAGATGTCGAAAAATCACCTGTTGGGTAAACTGCTGAAAGTGTAGGAGAAATAAAAATTCCTCCGGGATTAGCCGTGCCTCTTTTCCCTGAAACGGGTGTAGAGTCCTGCTGACTGAATAATAAAACGGGCGAAATGCAAAAAATTATTGCGAAGAAAAGTTTTAGGTTCATTTGTTTTGTTTAATTTGCTCGTAGATATTTCTTCAACAGACTATCCAGTTTAGTTTTCTCTTTTTTATTTATACTACGTTTTGCCTCTGCAAGTTCTGCTGCAAGCAAACCGAAATTAAGATACAAATCATGCAGTCTTTTATCAGCCATCCCAAGTTCCTTTGCATGTCTCTCAATGATTTTTATATCATTTCTATCTATAGGTCCTGTAAGTGATTTTGCAACTCCCTTTTGCTTTATATTAGCAAGAGTCTTCTTGATTATCGGTTCATAAATCTCGTACACTTTTTTCTCATCTGCCCCAATTTTCTTTAAAATCTTAGAAGCCGCGTAAACAAGCCCCACAAGATAATTCGACGCAAACACAGAAATCGTGTGATACAAAAATTTGTCCTTAGCATTAATTTTAATAATGCCTGAATGAAAATCCTTCGCTATATTTTTTACATAGCCTGAAGCAGTTTTCCCGCCTTCAATTCCAAAAAAAATATTCTCCAAATCACTTCCGCCGGCTGCTATATTTCCGAAAGTTTGTATTGGGTGAAACGAAACACAATTTGCAGCCGGAACATTCAGCATTTTGAAAACATGCGATGAAAGCGAACCGGAAATCTGAATAAAAATCTTGTTCTTTAAATTAAGTCCCGGTTTCTTTATTTCGCTAATTGCAGCATCAATTAAAGAATCCTGAACCATTAAGAAAATTACGTCTGATTCGTTCAAAAACTCATATTCAATTTTGCGTGAAACCCTTACTTTATTTTTTAAAAGGGTTTCAGATAGATTTTTTTGCTTTCCTAAATTTCTGCCGGTAACAAACTCTAATGAGTATCTCTTCTTTAGTAATTCGTAAACAAAAGCAGAGCCTGTTTTACCTGAGCCAATTAAATAGATTTTTTTCTTTTTAAAATTCATCTTTCCAGAATTATTGTAACCGGTCCGTCATTTACTAAACCCACTTTCATATCGGCAGCGAAAACGCCTGTTTTTATTTTTTCTTTGCCGAGCAATATTTTCAGCTCCGTTACCATTAGTTCGTAAAGTTCATTCGCCCTTTCGGGTTTTTCAGCAAGAACAAAACTCGGCCTGTTTCCGCTTTTCCCGTTATCCGCGCAGAGTGTAAATTGAGATATTACTAATATCTCACCCTGAATAGCTTTAACGCTTAAATTCATCTTGCCCTGTTCATCGGAAAATATTCGCAAATCTGCAATTTTTTTCGAAAGATATTTCGCCTGCTCTTCGTTATCGCCGCTCTTAACTCCTAAAAGAACTAAAAGCCCTTTACTAATTTTGCCGTAGAGAATGTTATCAATCGTAACAGATGCTTCCGATACTCTTTGAATTACTGCTATCATTTAGTTACCTCAAGCACTCTGTGGTTATCACTATAGTCTTTGAAAAACTCCCCCTGAATTTCTTTAAACTCGTTTAGAAGATTTTCAAGCGCACTCTTTTGATTATAAGCTATCTCAAAAAATAATTTTCCTGTGATAACCGGATTTGTATAAAGCTCAATTATTTTTTTATAAAAACTTAATCCGTCTTTAAAATCAGTCAACGATATAGAAGGCTCAAACTTGTTTACTTCTTCATCAAGAGATTCAAATTCATTAAAAGGAATGTACGGAGGATTTGAAACAATGTAATCTATATCTTTGCTGAAATTTTCAATAGTAAAAACATCTTTTTCTACAAACGAGATTTTATTTTTATCCCCGCCAAGCTTTTCAAGGTTAGATTCTGCGACTTCCAAAGCTCCTTTGGAAACATCAATGCCTACAATATTGTAGTCTATGTTTAGCCCATCAATTTTTTTTCCCAGCGCAATTGCAATGCAGCCTGAACCGGTCCCAATATCCAGAATACTCACATAACTTTTTCCAGAGTTTTTAATATCTTCTAAGATTTTTTCAACAAGGATTTCTGTCTCCTGCCTTGGTATCAATACGTTTTCATTTACTCTGAAACGATAACCGAAAAAATAAGCATTACCTGTAATATATTGCAGCGGCTCATAATTCAATCTTCTTTTAAACCATTGGCGATACAACTCAAGTTCACTTTTTGTAAGCGGTTTTTCAAAATCAAGATACAGCTTTACTCTGTCGCAATCCATCACTTCGCAAAGCATCAGTTCAACATTCAGCCTTGGATTAGAAATATTTTTTTTTGCTAATAGCTCAGTTGAAGATTTTATTATATCTAAAATTGTCGGATTAGAAATTCTTTCCATTAATTAGCGATAGTTCTGGAATCGTAAACAACTTTCCCGTTTATTATAGTCATTAAAACTTTTGTGTCTAACAGTTTTTTAACATCTGAATTGAAAATATCGTTGGAGATTACGACCATATCACAGAACTTATCTTTTTCTATGCTGCCTTTTACTGACTCTTCAAATCCGGCAAAAGCGGGGTAGAGAGTGTACGACTTCAACGCCTCGAGCAATGACAACTTTTGTTCCTGTCCTGCAAAAACTATATTAGTATCAACCAACTGCCTTGATACAAGATAGTACATCTGGATAAAAGGATTAATTTGGTTGTAAGGAAATTCAGAACCTGTAAGTATGTATCCCGAAGACTTTTGCATAGAGTTCCACAATCCTGATTTTTTGCTGACATCAGGATTAATAAGCTGGGGAATGACCGTCATATCAAGCAGTGTCTTTTCAGGATTTACACTTGGAATAATTTTTAACTCCTTCAGCCTGTTTACATCAGCAGGGTCGGTAAATTCTACCGAGCTTAAAATTGTTCTGTGATCTTTCGGATTTTTGTCTTTGAGAATTTTTTCAATCGCATTTAGAGAACTATTGAATGCCCTGTCTCCAACCGTCTTCACGCTGAACTGAAAATTTTTCTCAATCGCCTGCTTAAATATTTTTTCTATTACAAATTCATCACTATAAGGAATTTTTCTTTTCGGGTCTTCCTTATAATCATCTTTCATTGCGGCATCCTGAATATCAAAACCTCCGTCGTAATCCAGACAAACCGAACGGACAGTCAGCTTATCTTTGTAATTTACTTCTATTCCTTTTTTCAGATAATCTTCAAACAGCTTATCATCACCTGTTAAAATTCCATACATTCTTATAGGAAAATTCCCCTTATCAATCAGTTCTTTAAAAACTTCCAGCCCGCCTTCACCTATGCTTCTATCGTGCACTTCCGTTATACCGTATTTAAGCAGTTCCTTCACGCCTTTTCCTACTTGAGTAACTCTTTCTTCATGGGAGATTTCAGGGAGTTTCTCTTTAACAATATCGGTTGCATCATCCACAAATATTCCCATTAACTCGCCTTTATCATTTTTTACAATCTCACCTTCACCCTTGACCTGAGTTTTATCATCAATTGCAAGTGTTGACATCAGTTTTGAATTTACAAAAGCAAGGCTGGCATCAAAGTTAACAAGATAAATTCCGTTATTTGACGAAATAGAGTCAAGGAAGTATTTGTTTAATCTGTCCTGCTCCTGTTCCGAAAGAAATCCTTCAATTAGTCCTATGCCTCCTAAAATTTCTCCTGCCTTCAAAGTTTTAACTCTTTCAGACAGGGCAATCTTTAAGTCATTCAGGTTTCTTACATAATACAAATTCACATAATTGAGATTTTCGGAAAATTCAATCAAAGAACCGTTTGCATCTATTAATCCCGGGATAACAACAGCTCCTTTAAGGTCAACGTTATTGGCTCCGCTATATTTCTCAGTTATTGTTTTGGTATTCCCGGTTTCAATAATTTTTCCGTCTTTTACAGCAACAGCCTCAACAAGGGTGTTGTTGTTATCCATCGTATATATTTTGCCGTTAGTAAAAATCGTATCCGGTTTTTTAGAGCATGAACAAAGTGTAACAACTAAAACAAAAAATAACGTAATGTTAAAAATATTTTTACTCATTCTAAATAGTTTAAAATATAATAGTAATTTCGTATTTGAATTAAAATTTAATAATTTTAAGAGAGAAAATTTACTCTGACGCTAAATTTTTTAATCTGATAAATTCTTCAGTTATCCTCACGGCATTAATTTTAGCCGTAAATTCCTCGGCAGCATTTATTGCTTTAAGAGCGCTTTTCTTATCGCCCATATCAATATATGTTGCTGCGATAAGAGCATAAGTTTCGCAAAGCATTAGCATATTGCTTTGCCTCAGATAAATATCAAGCACTTCCGAATAAATTTTCAAAGCATCGGAATAATTTTTCTGAAGCCTTTTTATTGAGCCTAATATATTTTTGGCAAATGCAAGGCTTGCCTCATCTTTAACGGTGTCTGTATATTTCTTTTTTATTTCAATTGACTGCAATACATAGTCAAATGCAATATCAACATTCTTAAGCATTAATTCCGTCGTAGCAAGATTCGTATATGCTGCACCAAGACCTTTTATGTCATTCAATTTTTCCTTAAGAGGAATCGAACGCAGATAATAAGTTTTTGCCGATTCAAAGTCATCTTTGGAATAATATAAATTGCCCAAGTTATTCAAAAGCTTTGCAGTGAAGGTATCATAACCGTTTTTCTCGGAAATTTCAAGCGCAGCAAATGTATTCTTCAAAGCATCGGAAGAGTTTCCCAAATACGCAAGGTTCATTCCCAGCAGGCTCAACGCGTTCATTTGGGATTCTTTATCATCTAAAGTTTCATAAATAGGCAGCGCAGCCTTAAGATGCTTTACGCTATCGGGATAATTTCCCAGAGCAGTATAAACTCTTCCAAGCTGATAATGAGCCGCAGCCTCAGCCTCTTTATACTCTGTTTCCGCAGCGGAATTCAAAGCCCTGATAAGAAGCTCAAGAGATATTTCAGGAGAATTTTCAAGAACAGAAACAGCCCTCGCAACAAGCTTATCAATTTTTCTTTTCCCGCTGCTCAAATTATCAATCACATGGTTTCCTTTTCAAAATTTCGCTTCTTATACAAAAATAATTGAATAAAAAACTACAATCATTGCCAAATTTCACCCTTGAGAAAATTTCAAAAAATGAGTAACTTATAGTTTTGCCGGAGTAGCTCAGGTGGTTAGAGCGTCGGAATCATAATCCGCAGGTCGGGGGTTCAAGTCCCTCCTCCGGTACTCATTTCCTCCAATTTTTTTCCTTATCACATTCAAGTTTAATTCGTATTTTAAAGCATTAAACCATCCCTACTTTGAAAATACTTGCTTTAAGCCGTGACATATCTTTGCTAAACTATGTTGACTATATTTTGTACAAAGACTACAAAATTGTAAAATCAACATCATTAGAAAACCTTGATTCAGAATTAAACAGCTTTGATTTAATTATCATTGATCTCCCCTGTCTTGAAAGCAATCACCTGCTGCAAAGTATGGTAAAAGAATGCAGCAATATTCCGCTGGTAATTCTCACAGAGGATAAGTCTGCTCCTATGCTAAACAGCTTGAAAAATGATTTTTTCATTAAGCCTGTTTTGAAAGAACCTTTAAGCAAGAAGGAATTAAAGGAAGCCGTAAAGGAAATATTAAAGAAAAAGAAACCGAAAAAAGATAAAGAGAAGCAGGAAGTATTTTTTGAAAATTATTTCCAATCCCCTTTAGAAAATATTGTTAACGAAAGCAAGGTGGTTTTTTTCAGAATCAGCGATTTACAGGATAAGCGAGTTGAATATATTTCAGACAATTACAAAAAAATCTACAACGGAATCGAAAAGGTAAATACCTTAAAAGATTTTACCGGTGAGTATGAACAGCCTGTTATTTCTCACAATGCTCCGGTTTATCATGTTACTTATCAGATAAAAAACTCTTCATCCTTTAGAATAGTAAAAGAAACCGGTATAGGAGTTTTTGATTCAAGCAAATATCTGACACATATAGTAGGCTGGATAACAGACTACACAAATGAATTTTTGCGCGCAAAGTTTTCCGCTTTTATTAAAATGGCAATTGCTTCAAAAACTGACTTTGCTAATATAGCCGATACTTTAAGTAAACTGGTTTACGACTTTTCACAGGAATTTTCCCACTGCGGTATTTCACTAAGCTTAATTTATAAAAACAAAGATTATTTCACGAAGGATTTTATCGCATCAGACTTTTCCGTCTCCTCCGATATTTCCAGTGAAGAGAAGAAAACAGGAGAAGTAATTTTATTTGCACCCGATAACTCCTTAAATGAAATACTGCAAGAGTTTTCAGAAACTCTTGCCGCGATAATATCTTCTTTAGATAATGTTAGCTCACTGAAAGAAAAATACTCAACTGAAACAGCAAAATTTACTCAGGAACTGAGTTTAACCTCCGGCAGGTTACAGCAGGCTGAAAGCGCTTTTCAGGATAAAGCCCGTTCTTATGATAATCTGAATGAACTATTCACCTCCGCAGTAAAAGACAACAAATTACTTTCCGCAAAACTTAACCGGGCTGCTGTAATATTTGAAACAAACTCAGACGGAAAATTTCTTTCTGCAAACGAAAATTTCTACCGGGCAGTTAATGGAGATAAATCAAATTTTGCAGGAAAGTTCTTCGATGAAATATTTGAGAACTTAAACTGGCAGAATTTTCAATTTGAATTTTTCAACAATGCAAATCAGGAGATAAAGCTAAAGCAAAAAGCCAGAGAAGGCAAAGCATTTTTTTTCAATTTTTTTGTTTCCCGTGAAGAAAGCGAAAACGGCTATAAATTTGTTTTCTACGGAAAAGATAATACTTCCTCAAAATCACTTGAGATTGAAATAAACAAGCAAGTTTCCGAGTATAATGTAAAAGTAAACGAGCTTATTGATTCAAAGCGGGTGAATGAACTCCTCTGGAACGAAATAGCAGCTCTCAAGGCAGAACTGAGCAGCAAAGAAGAGATGATTAAAAATTATGAGAAGTCTGTTTCAAACAATGATGCTGAGCGTCAGGAAGAAAAGCAGAGATTCAAAGAAGAGAGCATGAGTTCAGGCGATAAAGAAAATGTCCCTGTAGAGACACATGATTCTGATACTGAAAAAATAAAAGAAGTTGAAGAAGACAGCATATTTAAGAGTCTAAGGGGAATTGATTTCAAGGCAGGACTTGCAAATGCCGGCGATAATATAGATACCTACAATGAAATCCTTGTGAATTTTGAAAATGATTATGTTGATTTTTTACCTGACGTAAAAAATAAATATCTCTTAAACGAAAATGAGTATGTCAAATCCCGCCTGTTAACTCTTGCTGAAGAAGCGAAGTATATAGGAGCGGATGATTTGGAAAAATCGGCATCACTTTTTCACGATAAGATAAATGATAACAAAGTAAATAATTTTGACTTTGAGTTGTCTGTTTTGGGTGTTCATTTGAATTTCACTCTTGATTCGATAAGAAAATATAAGGAAGATTATGAGACTAATAATCCGCCGGTTCATAGGGAAGAAAGTTCTTCTTTCGCGCAGCAGCAGATTATTGAAGAGCAAAATATAGAAGTAACCGAAGAGATAACTGAGGAAATAGCAAAAGTAGAAGTGGCAGAAGAAATAATAAAGGAAGAGATTTCATTAGAAAGTGAGCCGGAAATCATTCTGCCCATTCCTCCGGCGCAGGAAACTCAAACTGCATTAGAATCACAGGATGAAAACATAGAATCAAATTTTAATGAACTAATAGCTGAACCTACCGAAGAGAAAATTGAAGAAGGAATTATGCAGGAAACGGAAATAACTGTGATAGAAGACAACCCTCTTTCGTTTTTAATAAACGATTTGAAAAGTTCTATACAAAACTCCGATGACATCTCAATTATTAAAGAGAAACTTTTTAAATTAAAATTTGAAAATCATGATTTCAGTAAAATAGAAAAAATAGAAACTCTTGAGAAAGACATCGAAAATGGCAATTTCCAGTCTGCTGCCAAAATATTGGAGCAGCTTTAAGAGTCATTTTGATTTTCCGGCAAGCCCGGTTTCACAAATATTACTTTTTCTTTTTCCATAATTACACTCCCCTCTTTAAATCCTTTTTTCTTCTTCACGTATTTACGCTCCGTATATGCAACGGGAACGTTACCGCCATTCCTTGCCTTGCTGTAGTATGCTGCTATTGAAGCAGCGGAGAGAATGAACTTCTTATCTATTTCTTTTTTGTTTCCTGTTTTCAAAACGGTATGCGAGCCGCTGAATCCCCGCACGTGAAACCATAAATCATTCTGCGCCGAGTATTTCATCGTGAGCAAATCATTCGTTGCGCTGTCCTTCCCTACCCAAACTTCCAAATCCGTATCAACTTTAAATTTTCTGAACTTATTCGTTTCGTCTGCTCTTACTTTTTCTTCCTTCATTGCTAATTTTCTTAAATTTTTAAAATCCTCATTGTTCTTTACCGATTCAATTTCTTCTTCAATCTTCATCTTCGCTGCTTCGGTATCTGCTAATTTTTTCTCAATCAATGCCACTGAACCTTTCTGCTTTTTATATCTTTCAAAATAGTTATTCGCATTTTCCTGCGGAGAAAGCTGTTCTTTCAATTTAATTGAAATATTTTCTTTCGGTATTTCAAATACCGTATCACCCTTTTTTATTTTCCAAATATTTTCAAGAATTTTATCGCCATAAAGTTTATACTTATGGGATTCATTTATATTCTGAAGCTGTGTTTTTAAGCTCAAAACATTTTTCTCCGCCTGTCTTAGTTTCTTTGCAAGCGCGCTAAGAATCTCACCCTTTGCTTCTCCGAAATTTTTTTCCTTATATCTGCACTTTACCCAGTTTATTAAAAGCTCATTAATATTCTCGTATTCGTATTTTTCATAATCCGGTTTTTCTATTCCAAAAAATGAAATAAAAATGTTTTCATTCTTTTTATAGAGAAAGTATTTTGGAGCATTATAAATTTCTTTCAATTTTCCTAAATCGTTTACAATCTCAAAAGCATCTTTACCGAATTTACTTATTTCCTTCCGCTCATCATTTGCATCGGCAGCTTGCATCTGTATTACTTCGCTTAATTTTTTTCCCTCAACATCTTTGGCATTTTTATAAGCAGAGATTACAATTCCAGTCTCTACGTAAAAGCAATTTTGTTTATGATTTATTAGATTAAAAAGAAGGCAGGAATTATCTTCAAAAAAAATGCTTATCAAACGGTCATCATTTACTAATGACACCATTGAAATTTTTTTACCGCAGCATTCTTCTAATATGTAAGCAGTATTTTTAGACGGAAGAATAAAACTTTCTCTCAATAAAAGATAAGTGAAATCATTTTCAATATTGAACTCAAGCACAATTTCATTATCATCTTTGGCGCAGCTTATATGCAGCCTGTTTTTCTCAAAAGTTGCAATTTTTTCTACTGTGTATCCTTTAATGCTTCTGTTTAGAAACTCACTTTCTTTTTCAAGAACATAAAAATTATTTATCCGCGAAATCATAGAATGCAATTTTGTGCTTCTGATTTATAATAACAATTCAAAAACTTTTAGAATTGCATTTACCATTTTGCAGCATTAATTTATTAATATCCTAATTAATCATTACGTAAAATGAAAATACTTCTTGATTTTTTACTTATACTTCTATTAGTAACAAATATATATGGGCAAAATTTGTATAAAGACTATACTTTAAATGATACAATAAGAGGTGAAAAATTAACTCTCGGGACAAATAACATTGGTTATCAGCATAACAGCGAGAATGGTAATTACTTTAATTTTGGCATTAACTCAGTTTACAATAAATGGAAATTTACTCCTACTTCACAATACTTTCTTCAGGCAAATGCATATACAAGTTATTACCGTTCAAATTATTATGACCCAACAATAATAGAACGGGGAGAGAGTTTTAGCAGAGATTATGATTATAGTTTTTCAAATTTTGTTTATCTTGGTGCAGGCGGTTCTCACTATTTTAAACCAAACTCGGTATATTTATCTGTTGCAGCTTCTACGGAACTAAGAACCGAAAGCAACAATTATAATGGAGGCAATGGATACTCTAGTATAAAAGGTCAGGGATTTCTATGGACCGGATTAGGTTACGGAAGGATAAATAATGCTGAAGGATTAGAGCGTGCACAGGTAGTTTCTGAAATTTTATTTAAGAAAAATATTATTACTAAAAAATTATCACAACAAACTCTTAAAGAACTTGATAAAAAACTTTTTGAATTTAGAAATGGAAACTATCTGAACGATTATCTTGATGATGAATCTATAGCATTTATGAAAGATGCCGAAGCAATTTTGATAAAAAACAATGAACTAAACAAAAGCTTAGATGCCGAAAGTTCCGTAAGATTATTACAAACTTTGTTAAATGCCAGCAGACGGTACTACTTTTATCCGAGATATATAGGATACCAACTGGATGCCCAGCTGCAAACCCAGGTGTTTAGCGATGAAAAGCCAAAAGAAAATTATCTGAAGTTTTCAGGAGTTTACGGATTACCGGTTTCAAACAAGACTAATCTTTTATTCACAACTTCTTACAGATATATGCTTAATAATGATGCTAGAGGTTTCATAGAGTGGTTTCCCAATTATTATTCTTTTTATGGTTTGCTTTCTGATTATAATAATGTTCAGTTTAATGTTCCGCATCGCGGACTAGGAGTCTTTTCTTCAAATGGATCTGAATATTTGAATGGACATAAATCTCAGATAAGCTTTGCTATCAATGCTACACATTCTTTAAACAGTACAGCTGGTTTATCATTAATTGCACAATTCTACTATTACCCTGCTATTTCAGAAAATGGTAATATTAATTATTATTATAGTAATCCGTCAATTAATGAATATTACTATAATATTTCAGGTCAGTTAGATTATAATATTTATTCACAGCTATTTTCTCACATCAGGGCGGGATACGGTGAAGATAACAAAAGAAATGCATTTTCAGTAACAATTGATTTTGACTACACAATATTTTAATCTTATTTCGCAACAGAGCCCCTGCAAAATAATCAATTTTCAAACAGCTATATATTACTACTTGTTATGCAGAAAAATTAAAGTAAAATATCTTGACATTATCATGTGATTGAAGTAATTTTATCCATTCTTTCAAATAAAATCTTCTCATATGAAAAACATCTACTACTTAGCTGTTCTCATTTTAGTTGTATTTGTAATTGCAAAAGAAGTGTTTTCATAAAGAGCAGAGATTTTATTAGGAGTCCAATCTTTTTTCATACCCAAACCTATAAACTAAAAGGGAGCATTCCAACTGCTCCCTTTTTTTACATTTTACCTCTTTTTGTAACACTGATTTTTATGATGTATATGATTTCACTGATAAAATTAATTACCTGCCGATATTTCAATAAAAATAATGTTTATAGTTGTATTAAAATCTGTGGCATCATAAAAATCATATTAATCTGTGTTCCCGTTCAGCAAAAGCTGTGATTCAAATTATAAAAACAAAAAACCCTGACTCGATTTCTCAAATCAGGGTTACTGAATATTATTTATTTGTATAACTAAGCTGCTTTTTTATTTACGCATCTTTCAATGCTTCAGCGCCGCCGACAATTTCAAGAATTTCCTTCGTAATCGCTGCCTGTCTTGCCTGGTTATATGACAGCTCAAGCACCTTTAATAAATCAGATGCGTTTCTAGTCGCCGTTTCCATCGCCGTCATTCTTGCTGCCTGCTCCGCTGCATTAGATTCAAGTAATGCTTTCCAGAACTGAACATTCAACTGCTTCGGAATTAATGTATTCACAATTGCTTCTGCCGAGGGTTCATAAATGAAATCTGCTTTCATTGCTTTCTTTTCGTCAGCTTTGCTTTCCGATGCTGCAAAAGGTAAAAACTTTACAACTCTCGGAATCTGTTTCACCACATTTACAAATTCATTGTAAACTATTTCAACTTCATCAATCTCTTTGCTGATATATCTTCTTACAACATCGTTAACAATTTCATTTGATAGCTCAATTGAAAGACTGTTGAAAATTCCCGGATTGTTGCCGACTACATCCAGCTTTGATTTCTTGAAAGAATCATTCGCCTTTCTTCCCACTGTTATTACTTTTGTATTTGCTCCTGAACCGATGTGGTTGTAAGCAAATTTAAGAAGATTAGTATTGAATGAACCTGCAAGTCCTCTATCAGCAGTAACAACAACTACAAGCTTATTTTTTACTTCTCTTTTTTCAAGGAGAACGTTTAAGCTGGTATCAACGGAAGGAAGAAGCCCTTTCAAAAGCTCATCAATCTTTTCAGCATAAGGTCTTGCCTGAATGATTTTTTCCTGAGCCCTGCGAAGCTTTGCTGCAGCAACCATCTTCATTGCCTTGGTAATCTTCTGAGTGCTCTTTACACCGTTAATTCTGGTTTTTATTTCTTTTAGTGTTGCCAATCTCTAATGTGATTTATTTAACGGTAGATTTAAATCTTTCCGTAAATTCTTTTAAGAATTTATTTAATCTTTCTGTAATCTCATCGGTAAGCTCTTTCTTCTCTCGTATATCTGTCAATATTGCGCCGTGCAGGCTTTCGCATTGGTCAATAACTTCTCTTTCGTATCTTGCAAGCTCGCCAACAGGAATTTCATCAAGGTATCCTCTTGTAGCAGCATAGATAATCAGAATTTGTTTTTCAACCGGCATCGGTGTGTACTGCTTCTGCTTCAAAATTTCTACAAGTCTCTCACCTCTTCTTAGCTGCTGTAATGTAGCTTTATCGAGGTCAGAACCGAACTTAGCAAATGCTTCAAGCTCTCTGTACTGAGCAAGGTCAAGACGGAGTGTACCGGCGATTTTTTTCATCGCTTTAATCTGAGCATTACCACCCACACGGGATACAGAAATACCTACGTTAATAGCGGGTCTGATACCTGCGTTGAAGAGGTTCGGCTCAAGATAAATCTGACCGTCAGTGATTGAGATTACGTTTGTAGGAATATATGCAGATACGTCGCCTGCCTGTGTTTCGATAATCGGTAATGCAGTCAAACTTCCGCCGCCTAAATCAGCAGAAAGCTTTGATGCTCTTTCGAGCAATCTTGAGTGAAGATAAAATACGTCACCCGGATAAGCTTCACGTCCCGGAGGTCTTCTTAATAGAAGTGAAACCTCTCTGTAAGATGCTGCCTGTTTTGTTAAGTCATCATAAACTACCAAAGCATGTCTTCCGCTGTCTCTGAAATACTCGCCCAGTGTTGCGCCTGAATAAGGAGCAATGAACTGCATAGGAGCAGGGTCAGATGCTGTAGCAGAAATAATCGTTGTATATTCCATCGCGCCTGCTTCTGTTAAGCTCTTCAATACCGATGCTACGGTAGAACCTTTTTGTCCGATAGCAACATAGATACAAAATACATCTTTTCCTTTTTGATTGATGATAGCATCAATAGCAACAGCAGTTTTACCTGTCTGTCTATCGCCGATGATAAGCTCTCTCTGTCCTCTACCGATCGGAATCATAGCATCAACTGCTTTGATACCTGTTTGAAGCGGTTCAGTTACCGGCTGTCTTTGCATAACGCCGAGAGCTTTTCTTTCAATCGGTAAAAACTTATCGGTTGAGATTTCTCCTTTGCCGTCAATCGGCTGACCGAGCGGATTAATAACGCGCCCGAGCATTGCCTCACCGACCGGCATAGAAGCGATTCTTCCTGTTCTTTTTACAGTGTCGCCTTCTTTTACTAAAGAAGAGTCACCGAACAAAATACATCCAACGTTATCTTCTTCTAAGTTCAACGCCATTCCGAAAACGCCGTTAGGGAACTCAATCAGCTCACTTGCCATACATTTCGAGAGTCCGTAAACTCTGGCAACACCGTCACCAACAAACAATACTGTTCCTATATCATAGGAATCCATTTCGTTTTCAAACCCGGCAAGCTGTTTCCTTAATATCGCAGAAACTTCATCTGATTTTACCTGTGCCATATAAAAATTTAAATTTTAAATTTGTTTTTAAAAATTAGTTTAACTCTGCATCGCCGCTCTTATAAAGCTTTTTCAGCTTATCAAGCTGCGACTTTATGCTTGCATCAAGAATTGTATCTTTATAGCTTATCTGAAAACCGCCGATAATTGAGTTATCCACTTCAAACGTCGGATTGCTTTTCAGCTTAATAAAGCTGTCAATTTTCTTCTGCATCGCTTCCTTTTCTTTTGCATCAAGTGCAATGGCAGTCTTAACAGTTACGTTCATTATGCCGAGTCTTTCATTTCTTAATGCCAGATAATCTTCGAAAATAAATTTCAAAAGATTATCTCTTCCTCTCTCTATAAGAAGATTTATAAAGTTCATTGTTAATTCCGAGATTGAATCCCCCAAAATCATTTTTGCAATGCTCTTCTTCTTCAATCTGTTTATAACGGGGCTTTGGAAGAACAAAAATAAATCGCGGGACTCGTTCAGCATACCGATAATAAAATCAGCATCCTTTTTTACTTCGTCCAGCTTTTTTGCTTCTTCTGCCACTCCGTATAATGCGAGAGTGTATCGTCTTAAAATCTTGTAATGCATCAATAAATAGTTTAGATTCTGTTTCTAAAACAAAAAATCAATTAGTATCTCTTAGTTGCTTGAAGGAATCTGATTAAGGAAATCGTTGACGATTTTCTTTTGCTTAGTTTCGTCAAGATTTTCTTTTATCACCTTCTCTGCCGTTTTGATAGCTAAGTCAGCAACTTCGCTTCTCAATTCGGATAAAGCTGATTCCTTTTCAGTCTGTATATCGCGCTTCGATTGCTCTAAAATCTGTTTTGCCTGCTCATTTGCCTTTTGTACGATTTCATCTTTTACTTTTTCTGCGGCTTCTCTTGCTTCATTAAGAATTTTCATTGACTCTGCATTAGCAGATGCCATTGCCTTCTTATTTTCTTCAATCATCTTTTCGGAATCGGCTTTCAGTTTTTCGGCGCTCTCGATTGCATCTTTAATAGACTGCTCGCGTGTATGCAATGCTGTCAATAACGGTTTCCATGCTATCTTCTTTAAAAGGAATAATAATAATACGAAAATTATTATCGTCCAGATGATAAGACCCGGATTTACCGTTAGGAGCGAACCTTTATGCTCGCCGCCTTCACTGAACAGCAATACAACAGACCAGTTATATAGTAGTGTTAAATAATGCATGATTCATAAAAAATTATAATTACCGGGTTTTTAAATAATAAAAACCGGTAAACCTAAATAACATCTTGGACTTTTTTCTTGTAACTAAAAAATCTTATGACTTTGTAGCTAAAAGAATGCAGATAACAAGACCGAAAAGCGCAACACCTTCAACAAGAGCTGCAGCGATAATCATTGATGTTCTGATATCACCGATTGCTTCAGGCTGTCTTCCTGATGCTTCTAATGCTGAACCTGCAAGTCTTCCGATACCAATACCTGCGCCAATAACTACTAAACCTGCGCCAATACCTGCTGCTAAATAAGCTAAATCCATTTGATTTATTCTCCTTTTGTTTGTTTAATTTATTTTTTTATTTAAAAAATTTAATTTCTTTTTTTAAGCTGATAACGAGCAACGAAAAACGGACAACGAAATCAGTGGTCCTGATGCATAGCCATATTCACATATAGAACAGAAAGCATCGTGAAAATATATGCCTGTAACAATGCAACGAATATCTCAAGCAAGTAAATGAACAACGCGAACGGTACAGCAATAACAGAGCCTACATATCCCATGATGAAAATCAAACCAACAAGCGAAAGAATAATGATTGTGCCTGCTGTAATATTGGCGAATAGACGCATAAGGAGTGAGAACGGCTTTGTGAACAAACCGATAAACTCCACTATAATCATAATTGGTAAAACGAAAACAGGAATTCCGGGAGGAACGAGTCCTTTAAGATAACCCCATACTCCGTTCTTTTTCATACCCATTGCCTGAGTTGCGCCGAATGTAATCAATGCAAGAGCAGCGGTTACGTTTACGTTCTTTGTCGGCTGAGCCATAAATGGAAACAGACCAATGAAGTTTGCAAAAAGTATGAAGAAGAAAATCGTTAGGAAGAAAGGAAGGAGTTTCAGCCCGTCCTTACCCATATTTGCAACGACAATGTCGTCGCGTACAAACACTATAATAGATTCAATTAGATTGCCTAAACCTTTAGGCACTCTGTTCTTTGTGTTTGATGATGCTGCCGCTGCAAGCACAATTACAAGCAGTAAAGATGCAACAAGCATCATGAACATTGACTTGGTAATGGAAAAATCCAGCTCGATAGGTCCTAAATGAACCGGAGCAAATTTTGGCAGGTGAAGCTTTCCGAACATATAAAAATCAACATAATCATGGTCAACAACCTTACTTATAATATCGAGCTTTGTATTATCCTCTTCGTGATGTTCGGTGTTTCCGGCAGGCGAATGGGTTTCCGTTTTATTCGGCGCAGCGCCTTCCTGATGAGTTTTCTCCTGAGAGAAAACGTTATTGAAATTTAAAACTATTAAGCCAACAACAAGCAGTACTAAATTTTTCAATACTTTCAATTGATTAAGAACCTTTTTGTTTAAACTTTATTTTCAGGTTTTTTTGCGAAGTCCTTTGTTACAAACATTATTTCAAGAACAAGCAGTACTATATAAAACGCAAAAAAACTTATTACAAAAACCAGCCTGTCGAACTTAAAAACCTGCAGGCATAAAAAAATCAGAAGTAAATTTATGAACATCCGCAGCACCATCGAACCGAGAACAACATTTATGAACTTCTTCGGCTCTAATTCCCTATTTCTTACCAGAATCAAAGCTCCGGCATAAACATTCAGAAAGTTGATAATGAACGAAGTAAAAATCGCTCCGCGCCAGTCGTTCTTTCCTGCTGCAAGCATGTAAATCAAAGCAGCAAGAAGCATAATCACGCTAACTGTAAACAGCCTCAGAACAAACTTCTTAAAGCTTTTATCCATCGAGTGTCAGTGCTTATATTTTTTTTCGTAATCTTTATCTTCTTCCTTATCCTGCTTTGCCAGCTTTTGAATGGTCAGATAAAAATTATAAAAGCCTCCAAAGAAACCAATCATAGTCAGAGCCAAAGTGAACCACGGACTTGTTTTAAGCCAGTCGTCCAGCTTCATTCCAATCCATAAAAAAACGAGTATCACTGCTGCCAGTGTAATCCCCAAACCTGAATATTGCATATACCGGGAGTCGCTTTTGACTATCGGCTTGCTTAAAAAATCCTTAATAACGGACTTTTTAGAGCTTTTTTCGTTGGTATTTACCTGTTCAGGCGGGATGTCTTTATTCATTTTTGAGATGCAAATAAAAAGACAAATTCAAAGATAGTAATTTTAAGAAATTTAATCAATTTAATAATCTGTAACTTTGCCACAAAAACACTAAGGGCACAAAAGAAAAATTAAACAAATTTTCGCAATCTACTCTGTTATTCACGCCCCGCTGCAAATGCGGGGTAAACTCCGGCAGGAATCCAAACATTGCCGTTGTTGGTCTCTGACCAACAACCACACAGGTCTTCTCCACTCCTGCTAAAGCTGGACGCGCTACATCAGAACGAGTTGAGATGTCTTCCCCCTCCTTAGTAAGCTATCATTTATCAAGTCCCGCTTTAGCGGGAGAGGGGTTAGGGGGAGGTTTAAAAGGATTGCCATTTAACTATATTATTAAGTAATTTTATACAAATGCAAATCCTATGAGGACAAAATTATTTCTCTTACTGATTTTATCCTCCCTCACTTCCCTCTCTTATTCGCAAAAACTAAATCAGGAAGATTTTCAAGGTTTATGGTACAAAATTTATTCTTATAAAAATTTTGATTCCATATATAATCTGAAATTTAAAAAAATACAATTTGAGGAACCTATTTATTATGATACACTATGGATTTGTTGTACTATCGATTCAAACAAAAAAAGTGATTCTCTAAATATTGATTGGACTTCTTCTACAATTGATTTAAATAATCCTGACGACAGAGGTGAGAGGATATTTATTATGGATGATGTTTATCCCTTTGAAGCTTTCGAGATAAAAAAGAAAGAAATAATTTTTTTTGAAAATTTATATGAATCTAATTTAGTTTATACATATAGGGAACGTAAAATAAAAAAAAATAATTCTGAAAACGCAGACTCGACATTCAATAACACATATCTTTTTAAAACAAACTATATCTTAAAAGATAATTTCTTGTTTGTAAGGCAGTTCAACTCGGACATTTGGAGTAAAAACGAGATTTTACATTTTTCGGATGATACTTTAATATTAAGAAATTCTAAACAGAATTTTTATGATGTATATGTCCGGAAAAAAATCGACAATGAAATTAATTATAAAATTTCAGTCGTTTCGCTCCATCAGTCTTTCTGCTTTGGAAGTTGTCCTAAATTTGATTTAGTTATAAGTAATTCGGGTAAGATTTTCTTAAATTATACGGACGGATCTTTTAAGAAAAAAAACGGTGTGTATTTCTATAAAATCACACAGGAAGAATTCGCTGATTTCTTTTCTATATTAAAGTATCTTAATTTAAACAAAATAGAAAAAACCGAATATTCTACTCACCCGCACGATTCACGTAGAAAATTAAAATTCTTTCTTGGTAATATGAAGGAAATAGAATTTAAAGACTTTACTGATTATGGTCCGGTAGAATTAAGAATTCTTAATCAAATGATTTACAATTTGGTGAATAACATTGTTAATAAAAGAAATCAAAATTAACAAATTACGAGCTCTTATTTGATTTGTTAAAGTTTTGAATTAATAACTTATCATTCCAAGCTCAGAATTTTCATCACCGTCTTCCAGTTCCTCGCAGTCCCCTTTATCTTATACTCTTTCTCTATAAATAAATTCGCTCCTCCGCTTGAGCCTACCACATCAGGATTTGCAGAGCAGAAATAATTGCTCCCCTGAGCACCAATTATTTCAACTGCAAATTTATCCGAAGAGACAGGCACTTTTATTTTTCCGGCATCTTTATCTTTTACAAATAAAATGCTGAACTTGGGATTTTCAATTTTTATCTTCGCAAAAGGATTTTTCTGAACAATTTTCTCAAGCTCTTCTTTTGCCCTCACAAAAACCATTACATCAAAACCAAAAACTTTATCAATCTGCTTTTCAATTTTTGTTTCAAGTTTAACCGTATCTTTTTCATTCGACTCGAACAAAACATTACCGCTTTGAATAAAAGTCTTCACATTTTTAAATTTCATATCGGAAAACATTTTTGCAAGCTCTGCCATTTTAATAATCTTCTGCCCGCTGACGTTTATCCCCCGAAGGAAAGCAATGTAATTCATTTATGATTTAAGATATTAGATTTAAGATGTTTTTTTTTAATATTAATTGTGAGAAAAATTTCAATCTAAAATGGCATTATAAATTTTCCGTTAATAAAATCACGAGAACAATCGCAAGCGAGAAGTCTGTTTGAGCGAGCGAAAGCGAAGCGAGTTTACTTCGAGCGCGATTTTCGGAGTGATTTTTAGGAAAATTTATACAGCCTTGATTTTTTTGGTTCTTTTTGTATCAAGACAAAAAGAACAATGAAACAAAGTTTCATTCAATTTGCAACTCAAAAAATCCATTTAATAAAATTTCGCGTTTGCGTATCTTCCAATTTATCCAAAAATTCATCCTGCTTTGAAGCCCAATCGCTTAATCAATGAAAAGAGTCCTTATCTCATACAACATGCCTATAATCCCGTCAATTGGTACCCATGGGGCGAAGAAGCGTTTGAAGCAGCCCGCACACAGCAAAAACCGATTTTTCTTTCTATAGGATATTCCACATGCTACTGGTGTCACGTAATGGAGCGCGAAGTTTTCGAAAACGAAGAAATTGCGAAGCTGATGAACGACACTTTCATTAATATAAAAGTTGACCGCGAAGAGCGTCCCGATGTTGACCGCGTTTACATGACTGCTTTACAGGCACTGACCGGTTCAGGCGGCTGGCCCATGAGTATGTTTCTCACTCCCGAGCTTAAACCATTTTACGGCGCAACTTACATTCCGCCTAAAGCAAAATACGGCAGAGCGGGTATAGAAGACATCATAAATGAAATTGATAAGGCATGGAAAGAAAAAAAACAGGATATATATACAAGCAGCGATAAGATACTCGAAGTGCTTTCCGAAAAAAGCAAAGCCGATGAAAAAGACTCTGCGCTAACGAAAGAAGTTTTCAATAAGTGCTATCAGCAATGCGTTTCGTCTTATGATTATACCTATGGCGGATTCGGTCAGGGGAATAAATTTCCGCGACCTGTTGTCTTCAATTTTCTGCTCCAGTATTTTTATTCCTTCGATAAAAACGATGCAAAAGATATAGTTACCTTCACTCTGAAAAAAATGTATGACGGCGGAGTTTACGACCATATCGGCGGCGGATTTCACCGCTATGCCGTAGATAGCCAATGGCGCGTTCCGCACTTTGAAAAAATGCTTTACGATCAAGCGCAGCTTGTATGCTCGTTTCTCGACTGCTATGTTATTACTAAGAATAAATTTTTCCTTTACGTTGCTGAAGAAATTTTAAGATATGTAAAAAATAAACTCACTGATAAAAGCGGAGCGTTTTATTCCGCCGAAGATGCAGAGAGCGCGCTTGATGCTGATAATCCAAAAGAAAAAGAAGAAGGCGCATTTTACCTCTGGGAAAAAGAAGAAATAGAAGATGCTCTTGGTGATGATGCTGCTATTTTTAACTATCACTTCGGAATTCTTCCGCACGGCAATACGCTTAATGACCCGCATGAAGTTTTCGGAACGAAAAATGTTCTATACAATGCTTACGATATTTATGATACGGCAAAACACTTTAAGCTGCCCCCGAATGAAGTGCTAGATAAAATTAATTCCTCTCTTAAAAAGCTATATATAGTACGGGAACATTGGCCCAAACCTCATCTTGATGATAAGATTTTAACTTCGTGGAATGCCCTTATGATTTCAGCATATGCTTACGCATATAAAGTTACTTCTAAAAAAGAATATCTTGATTCTGCAAATGAAGCAAAAGATTTCATCTGTAAAAATCTAATGAAAAAAGATTTCACTTTGCTGCACAGATACAGAGACGGTGAAGCAAGATTTGATGGCACGCTGGAAGATTATGCTTACTTTATTAAGTCTCTATTGGATTTATACGAAGCGGGATTTAATGAAGAAGACTTGCAGCTTGCAATTGATTTGAATAACAAAACAACTGAATTATTTTACGATACTGAAAACGGCGGTTACTTCGATGTAAAAGAAAACACAGCGGATATAGTATTAAAAACAAAAGATACCTATGACGGCGCTGAACCCGGGGCAAATTCAATTCAGCTTCAGAATATTTTACGTCTATCAGTAATAACTGACGATGAAGAATTAAAAGATATGGCAGAGGAAAGTTTGAGAGCATTTTCTGGCGACTTCAACAGAATGCCGTTTACTTCTCCGCAGATGCTTTGCGCGCTGAATATGTTATTAGAACCGGTTAAAGAAATTATTTTCACAGGAGATTTGAAAGACGAGAAAACAATTTCATTGCTTAGCGAAATAAATAAAAAATATAATCCGAATATGATTGTAATACATGCAACGGAAAAACTTTTTGAATCTGCTCCGTATATAACAGATATAATCGCAGATTTCAAGACACCGAGGGTTTACATCTGCGAAAATTACAAATGCAATCTTCCTGTTGATAATATAGAAGATTTGAAAAAATTACTTTAAAAATTCATAATATATAATTAATAAAATTTAAGGAGTGAAAAATGGTATTTGATTTAGACCTTATCAGGAAAGTCTACAATGAATTTAAATCTAAAGTTGATGAAACTAAAAAGATTCTTGGCAGACCTCTGATTTACGCTGAAAAAGTTCTTTACGCTCACCTATGGGAAAAAACATCAAGAGAGTGCGCGCGCGGAAAAGATTTCGTTGACTTCGCGCCGGATAGAGTTGCTATGCAGGATGCAACTGCGCAGATGGCTCTTTTGCAATTTATGTCGGCGGGCATTCCGAAAGTTGCCGTGCCTTCAACAGTTCACTGCGACCACCTGATACAGGCGGAAGTCGGCAGCGAAAAAGATTTGCTTCGCGCATTCGATGAGAATAAAGAAGTTTATGATTTCCTTGCCAGCGTTTCAAATAAATACGGCATTGGATTCTGGAAACCGGGCGCAGGAATTATCCATCAGGTCGTTCTTGAAAATTATGCCTTCCCGGGTGGAATGATGATTGGAACAGATTCGCATACACCTAATGCAGGCGGTCTTGGAATGGTTGCAATCGGTGTCGGCGGCGCTGACGCTGTTGATGTTATGGCAGGTATGCCGTGGGAATTGAAATTCCCGAAATTCATCGGTGTAAAGCTAACAGGCAAAATGAACGGCTGGACTTCACCTAAAGATGTTATCCTCAAGCTTGCAGGTATCTTAACAGTTAAAGGCGGTACAGGAGCAATTGTAGAATATTTCGGCGAAGGTACTGCGTCTATTTCTTGCACGGGTAAAGGAACAATCTGCAACATGGGCGCGGAAATCGGAGCAACGACATCTATTTTTCCCTATGATAACAGAATGGCAGATTATCTCAAAGCAACCGAGCGCGCTGAAGTTGCCGCTCTTGCTGATGAGATAAAAGATTATTTAAGAGCCGATGATGGAAGCGAAAAATATTATGACCAGGTTATTGAAATAAATTTATCTGAACTTGAGCCGCACGTAAACGGACCATTTACACCTGACCTTGCATGGCCCATTTCGAAATTCAAAGATGCAGTAAAAGAAAATAATTACCCCGAAGAATTAAAAGTTGCTCTTATCGGCAGCTGCACAAATTCTTCCTATGAAGATATGGAGCGCTCCGCTTCTGTTGCAAATCAGGCAATCGCTCAGGGAGTAAAAGCGAAATCTGAATTTGTAATTACACCCGGCTCTGAACAAATAAGAGCAACGATTGAACGCGACGGGCAGCTTGAGACTTTTGAAAAAGTCGGAGGCATGGTGCTTGCAAACGCTTGCGGACCCTGCATCGGACAATGGAAAAGACATGACGTAAAAGACGGCGAAAAAAATTCTATCATTACATCTTATAACAGAAATTTCTCGAAGAGAAACGACGGCAATACTGCTACTCACGCATTTGTTGCATCGCCGGAAATCGTTACCGCATTCGCTCTTGCAGGCAGCTTAACTTTTAATCCTCTTACAGATACAATTAAGAATGAAAAAGGCGAAGATGTTAAGTTAGCAGTGCCGACAGGAAACGAACTTCCTGAACACGGATATTTAAAAGGTGAAAACGGATACATCGAGCCTGCGCAAGACGGTGCAAACGTAAATGTGTTAATTGACCCTGCAAGCACAAGACTTCAAAAGCTTGCGGCATTTGCTGCGCCAAATCTTAAAGAAGATTTTGAAAATCTTCCCGTGCTTATCAAAGTAAAAGGCAAGTGCACAACTGACCACATTTCTATGGCAGGACCATGGCTGAAATACAGAGGACATCTTGACAACATTTCAAACAATATGTTCATAGGCGCAATAAACTTTTTCAACGATAAGGCAAACTCAATAAAGAATCAGTTTACGAATGCTTATGACGAAGTTCCGAAAGTTGCAAGGGACTATAAAGCGAAAGGACTTGGCTGGGTTACAATCGGTGAAGAAAACTATGGCGAGGGTTCATCCAGAGAGCATGCTGCTATGGAGCCGCGTTTCCTTGGTGGAAGAGCGATTATTGTAAAATCTTTTGCGCGTATTCATGAAACAAATCTTAAGAAACAGGGAATGCTTCCTTTCACTTTTGCAGACCCGAACGATTATGATAAAATTCTCGAAGACGATAGAATTTCTCTCGATGTAACAAACCTCACTCCCGGTGAAAGAGTTATGATGAGAGTTACTCATGCAGATCCGAATGCAGATATAGATGTGATTATGCTTAACCATACTTTTAATGAACAGCAGATAAAATGGTTCTTAGCCGGAAGCGCTCTTAACCTGATGGCAAAGAAATAAACCAAATTCATAATGATTTCAATTGTCAGAACTGACAGTGAAAATCCTGATTTTCGTAAGTTAGTCTCAGAGCTTGATAAAGAGCTTTGGGCTACTTACGGAGATGTTCAGGCAGATTATGCGCCTCACAATGTAATCAAAACAACTCTCCCCGCTGTAGTAGTTTACGAAAATAATATTCCCGTTGGCTGCGGCTGCTTTAAAAATTTTGATGATAAGTCCGTTGAGATAAAACGAATGTTTACTCTAAACGAGCATAGAGGCAAAGGCATTGCTGCAAAAGTTCTTGCCGGACTGGAAGCCTGGGCTAAGGAAAAAAAATTTAATTATGCCGTTTTAGAGACCGGAACACTCCAGCACGCTGCAATATATCTTTACAGAAAACTGGGATATTCTGATATTGAAAAATACGAACCCTATACAGATAAGGAACACAGTATCTGTATGAGAAAAAAATTGATATGATTGAAAATTTAAATTTTCTACTCGGCTCCTGGAAGGGTGAAGGGCACGCTGCCTACCCAACCATAGAATCAGCCGATTATTTAGAAGAGCTAACAATTGAACCCCTCGATAGCACAACAATAACTTTCCTTCAAAAAACCTGGCGCAAAAAAGATAACAGTGTTCTCCATTGGGAAAGCAGTTTTATTCTTGGAAAAGAACCGGACACTTTTACTTTTATAAATTCACAGAATAACGGGAGAACGGAAGTAATGAAAGGAACACTTGAATCACCTGAAAAATTTATTTGCGACAGTGTTTACTTCAGCAATGACGAAAGACCTGTGAGAACACGGCGTGAATATTTCTTAGAGGATGACGCGCTTCAATATAAACTTTATCTTCAAACACAAAACCAGCCGTTTCAACTGCATCTTGAAGCAAAGTTGAAGAAATCATAACAAGATTTTTTATTAGAATTGATTTCTTCAAAACAAAACCTCTGAAAATTATTGCCACGCCTTTTAAGGCGTGGATACAAATAGTTCAGGTATATTGGCTTTAGCCAAAACTTACTTCATTTCTTCAAATCCATATTTCTTGATAAACTCATCATACTCTTCCTTAAATGTTTTCTTCTTGTGATGCTCAACCTGATTTTCAATATATTTTCTAACATCATTTAATTTTGATTCACTTACAGAAACAGCAAAATACTCGTCCTGCCAAGAAAATTTTTCTTCAGTCAATTTATTTTTGTTTATCCAATGAGAAGACTCACCTTTTAAATATTGAACAGTCTTAGAAAGAGTTTCTTCTCTATTAAGTGAAATTAAAATATGAACATGGCAGTATAACCATTTATTCTATCAATGAAAATATTTTTTGATTTTGAATATTCTAAGATATGAGTGAAAATTTTCTGCCTTATGGAATCAAATAGAAATGGTTTTCTTCCCTCTGTAGAAAATACGATATGTATCCAAATTTTGGTTTAAGGCATATATTTTGGCTAAAGCCAATAATTGGTATAACCAATATCCACGCCTTAAAAGGCGTGGATATTCAAAAAATTTTTATCTCAAATACCACAACAATTCAAAAAATTTCTAATTTAAAAGATGTCAGAACACAAAAAATTCATCAACAAGTAGAGAAATTCCAAAAACCGACGATTTAATATTATGATTATAAAAATAATATTCCAAAAAAAAATGCCTGTCGGATAAATCCTTCAGGCATTTTTTTACACCATATAACCGGAAGCTAATTCGCCTCTTTCTCCTTTTTCAGAATAATTATTTCCGGCTTACCCGCATCCTTTAATTTTTTATTCAGAATCGGAAGCTGCTCTTTGAAAATTTTATCCACATTTGCTTTTGAGTTGTTAAGCTCGAATAGCAGCCCGTCATATCTATTTAATATCTGCTCGGAAGGTTTTCCATAGTAAAACAAAATCGTTGTAAATATATCACTCACTTTTGAACGAAGCTTTTCCTCGCCGATTATTCCGGTTCCCTCTTTTGTTTCAGTCAAATTTTTTCTTTCATTTTCAACCTTGTTAAAGAAGTCCCCCAAATCATTTTTTAGCGAATTCGTTTCTTCAAGCCCCTTCTCTCTATCTTTAACATCATCACCGGCTTTCTTCAACACATCTACAAGAAACGCCAAATCTTCCGACATCTTGTAAGTATCCATCAGATACTTTCTTCTTGCATCCCTGTCTTCCTGCGAATGAACCGATTTCGGATCAACCTTAATTTCAATCGTCCCCTCAACCGTCTTATCACCCTTGACTAACTTCACTTTATATACTCCCGGCAGCACTTCGGGACCATTAAATCCTCCGAAATCTAATCTCGCGCCTGAAGCAACTTTCGGCGGCTTCATTCTCATATCCCAATAAACTTTATTCAATCCCTTTCTCTTAGAGCCCGGAATCGTCTGCAGCACTTCGCCTTTGTCATCAAGTATCAGCACCTTCACGTCTTCCGTCATTGGTCTTTCTTTAAGGTAATACAATATCAATGCATCGGTGTTCGGATTCGCCCCTCTGTAATTTCCCGCCTGATTCGGAAATCCGCCGAAGCTGTTATCATCCGTCCAGATAGTTGGTCTTGTCGGAATCAATGCCATTTCAGAATCCAATATCTTCTGGCTCAGATTTCTTATTCCCGTAATATCATCTACAATAATTACTCCCCTTCCGTGAGTTCCAAGCACTAAGTCATTCGTTACGGGATGAATAACTATATCCCTCACTGGAGTATTCGGAATTTTTGAATTCAGCTGCACCCAGTCCATTCCGCCGTTAATGCTCATAAACGCGCCGAACTCAGTTCCTGTAAACAAAAGATTTTTATTAACTAAATCCTCTTTTACCTTATGAGCAAATCCCTTTATATCGCTCGTTGAAATCTTTGTCCACGTTTTTCCCAAATTGCTTGTTTTATAAACATACGAATTCATATCTCCCATTGCATGCCCATCAACTGTTATATATACTACGCTCCTGTCAAACCTGCTTGGCTCAATGCTTGAAATGCACAAGTACCTCGGCAGCCCTGAAATGTTTGCTGCCACATTTCTCCAGCTCTTGCCGCCATTCTCTGAAATCTGCACATTCCCGTCATCTGTTCCAACAAAAATTAATTCCTTATCTATCGGCGACTCAGCCACGGTAAATATCGTGCAGTGATTTTCCGCGCTTGAGTTATCCACGCTTAATCCGCCCGATTCCTCCTGCTTCAACTTCTCCGGGTCGTTAGTTGTAAGGTCGCCCGAAATCCTCTCCCAGCTATCGCCCCTCGTTGTAGAACGGAACAAATACTGCGCGCCCATATACAGCACGCCCGGATTGCTGGAAGGCATGTATATCGGAGTGTTCCAGTTAAATCTCAGTTTGCTCTCGCCCTTCAGCGGCTGCGGTTTTATATCTTTTACTTCGCTTGTTTTTCTGTTAAGTCTTTGTATGTTTCCGCCCTGCGATTCCCAATACACATAGCTTATATCCGTCAAGTCAGGCTGAACCCAGAACCCGTCGCCAAAGCCGATCGGCTCCCAGTCCTTGCCTCTCACTCCGCCCGGAGCGCTTGAAGGACCAACCCACGAACCGTTATCCTGCAAGCCGCCGTAAATATGATAAGGCGTTTCCATATCTGCTGCAATATGATAATACTGCGCAAGCGGAAGATTGTTCAGAAACATCCAGTTGTTGCCCTTGTCAAAAGACATATACACTCCGCCGTCAGTTCCCAGTAACATGTGCGCCGAGTTGTTCGGGTCTATCCACAACGCATGCAAATCAGAGTGCACCCATCCGCCTTCCGTTGAAGCATCGTACCACGATTCCCCCGCATCATCACTGATTGATAAATTAAACGCCGGTCTGTACAATCTGTTCGAGTTAGTCGGGTCAACTTTTAGCACCGAAAAATAAAACGGTCTTGCCGTTACGTTGGATGATGAGCTTTTTTTAGTCCATGTCTCGCCGCCGTCAGTTGATTTAAACAGCGCAGTGCTCTTCGCCTCTGCAATTGCGTAAATTATTTTTGAGTCCGAAGGCGACATTGCCAGAATTATTCTTCCAAGCAGCCCATCGGTAAATCCTTTATCTATTCTGTTCCACGTTACACCGCCGTCAGTGCTTTTGTAAAGCCCGCTGCCCGGTCCGCCCGAGCTGAACGACCACGGCTTTCTTCTGAAATCCCACATCGAAGCATAAACTACATTCGGGTCTTTCGGGTCTATCATCACATCGGCGCATCCCGTATGATCGTCAATAAATAAAACCTTCTCCCACGTCGCTCCCCCGTTCATAGTTTTGTAAAGCCCTCTCTCCGGCGAGTCTCCCCATAGCGGTCCCGGCGCTGCCACGTAAACAACATCCGAGTTGCTCGGGTCAATTTCTATTTTGCTGATATGCTCCGTGCCTTCAAGTCCCACCTTCTTCCACGATTCCCCTGCGTCAACTGATTTGTAAAGTCCCTCTCCCACCGAAACACTGTTTCGCATGTTCGATTCGCCCGTGCCTACCCATATCGTTTCAGGATTTTTCTGGTCAATTCTTATATCGCCGATTGACTGAGTGTATTTATCGAACACCGGCTTCCACAGCGTTCCGCCCGTGATTGATTTCCACACGCCTCCCGCCGCAGCGCCAACGTAAATTATGCGCGCGTCTTTGTTCACTGCGTCAATGGCTGTTACCCGCCCGCTCATTACGGTAGGACCAATCTGCCGCCCTTCGAACATTCCGAACGTTGAAGATGTAACTTTTACTTGTGCCTGTGCCTGAGAAAAAATTGTTAAAACGGTAAATACAAAAAGAAGAAGAATAGAGAGAACCCTTTTCATAAAAATTGAGGTTAGGTTTATTGGATTTAATTTTATACGAAAATATTACAAAAGAGTTAGAAAAGGGAGGGGGAAAAGCAGGGGGAAAAGTAATAGATTTAAAAATTATATTTAACCACATATATTAACTAGAAGTAATTATTCTTAATCGATGAATCTTTTAGAATTATATTTACAAAAATTAGACGCAAGTGATCAAGACGAAAGTAATAGATATGATATTATAAGAGAATTTGGAAATATTATAACAGAATTGGAAAAATTAAATGATTCAAATTCTATCTTATTAGCAAAATTTGAATATGAGAACTTATATTTTCCCAAAAATATAGGTTCTGGAGTTTTGCATAATAGAGATTCTTTAACTCAAGAACAAATTAATTATTATTCAAAAAGATTTGATGATACTAAAAATTTATTTCTAAAATCTGAATATGGAATTATTTTATATATAAATTCTATTGATAAAACCTTTAAGAAAGATAATTGGGTACTAAATTTTACAGAAGTTTTGTTTAAGCTAGTTCAACAATACTATTTAAAGATGTTGCAAATAGGTGATGATAAATATTATAATCAATATTTTATAGGTGCCCTTGATGACTTGTTACTTATTTTAAGGGGACGTGCCAAAAATAAAAATGATTTTGAATCTATCCAATTTGCAGTTCTAGATTTTTTTTACATGAGAATTATTACGGCAGATACAAAAAATGCAAAAGAAAATTTTCTTGTTTTCCATTCTGTAGATTTCATAAAAAAAGATTTAACAAAATATAAAGCAAAATTTGACCTATCAATAATTTTAACTAAAATTAATGATGCTTATGACTTCAATAAAGATATAAATTATCACTTTGCTATAGATTTCGCAAAGAAAGGAGAAGAATTATGTGTAATATTAGGGGTAGATAAATTAAATTGGAAAATTAAACAAGCTGAATCATATGAAAAATTAGCAAAAGAAGCAGAAATTAAAAAAAATTCCGTTGAAATCAGTTTTATCGAAGACGCATTAAAACTTTATAAAGAAATTAAAGACGAAAAGAACGTAAAAAGATTATCTGATTTATATTTAAAAAAAAGAGCAGGAATCGGTATTACAAAATTTTCGCACGATATTCCTCAAGCAGAAGTTGACCGTACACAAGAGACATTAGATACCATGCTCGAAAAATATTTTGATGAAGATTTGATAAGAATCTTAGGGATATTCCCTTTCATTGAAAAGCTAAGCATTATAAAAAAAGAAGCTAAAGAAATGGAAAAGAACTCTTTAATGCTTAATATAGTTGTTACTGAAATAAAAGATAAATCCGGTAATACAATTGAATTTTTTAATCCGTCTGAACCTGCACAAAAAGAAAGATTGGCTTTATTAAATACTTATTATATTTATTCACAATTTGCATTTAAAAAATTGGAATATTTTTTCTTTAATGGAATTAAATCAGGTAAAATTACAAGAAATAATTTATTTAAAACTTTAGAAACAAGCTGGTTAGGCACTTCTTTTGTCAAAAAATATGTACAGGATACATTTGAAATTAAACCTCTAAATAATTTAATACCAGGTATAAATTTAATATGGTCTGAATTAGAAAAATGTGTGCACGAGGAAGGCTATATTCCAAATTTAATTTGCGGTATTGATTCCTTAGGAATTAAAATTGAATATTTGCTTAGGATTTTTTGTGAAAAGTTATCAATACCTACTTTCTACGTTGCTCAAGGGGATGGGAAAGTGAAAATGGAAAAAAGTATTAATAGTTTATTAGACGACGAACAATTATCTCAAAATATTAGTGAAGATGACTTATTCTTTATGAAATTCATTTTAATAGAAAAAATAGGAAAAAACTTAAGAAACAAAATTTCTCATGGATTAATGGATGATTTTGAATATACCTCTATTGATGCTATATTACTAATAGTCATTTTAATAAAATTATCTTTTTATAAATTTATTGAAATAGAAAATGTATGAAATTGTAAACACCACATCTCTAAGAAAAAGATTTGCATTTCACGATAATATTGGATTAGAGTTTCTATTGGAAAACTTACTAAATAAAGTCCCTCGATACTATTTTGATCCTTATGCAAAATTGATAAACTTACAATCCGATATTAGAAATAAGTTTGAAAAGCAAAAAGAAAAAATTTACGGATTTTTATACTATGATAAAAATCTAGAAGAAGCTTTTAATTATTCATCTGAATTTGTCATTAAGAATTTTGATAATTCTAAATTAATTACACTTAGTTTAACAGATAGTGATAGTATTTATTATAGAATTTATTTGGAAAATGGAGATGATATTAGATATGAAATTTTTTACAACGACCAAATGAATATTGCTTACAGTATTTATGAAAACAAAAAAGTTAAATATAGTAATTATGGTAATTTTGATAAAATGAACCAACAGATAATATTATTAAAAGAAAATTTGAATTAGTATATGTACCCAGAAAGACTTCTCCCTTCTAATGATAAAAAAAATGATCTTTTAACAAAGTTTAACGATAACTGTTATTTGTGTCATTGGACTAAGGACAAAGATATTTTGGATGAACAAGGTAATTTGAAGCCTGAATGTGTTGAATTAAAAAGAATATTTGGACTTTCAAATAATTTAATTGGAGAAAATTCTAATAATATAATTTGTTCAGAAATTGACGATGTATATCTAAAAATAACCGATAAAAAATTTGATGAGAAATGGGATGGGAATGATGACACAGTACCTAAACCTCACGAAATAAATTATGAAGTTATTGAATCTAGAGGATATTTTTTTATAAAAGTTGGGGAAATAAATCAGATTGAAGGTATTTTTCCACGAGGTTTTGAAAAAGACCCTACCTCTAATGAAGTGATCAAAAAGATTTACAAATTTACTGCAAATGTTGAACAAGATATTAGAATTACAAACTTATGCCATTTTGAAATCAAAATTTATGAAGATGGTAATAAAGAAATAAAATCTAAAAAAGGTAGTTGGGGTAATATTGTTGCCCATGGTGTAAGATCAAGTTTAATTGATATTGCGTCTTTTGATATTAGCCTAAAATAAAAAATGGAGTTATATATTTACGCCGTTGTTGATCTTCTGACCAACAACAACAAGCTTTATAGCTATTGGTGAAAACACCAACAGCGGCGACGAAACAAATCCTACGTTAAACCACCCCTCCCCCTCCTTGGTAAGGAGGGGAACAAACAAAACTCATACACAAATAGAAAACGCCCATTAAAAATTTCCCCTCGTTCCGATGTGGTACATCCCGTCTTTAGCGGGACTCCGGCTTCGGAAAGGATACCCGACCATTAAAAATTTGCGCCCGGAAAATTCTAAGAAAAAGCGTAAGCGAGAAAAACTGTTTGAGCCGAAGGCGAGTTTTTTTCGAGCAGCTTTTTCGAAAGAATTTTTAGCAAATTTTTACGTGGTCTTGATTTTTTGGTACTTTTGCATCAAGGCAAAAGTACATATAAAGCGAAGCTTTATAGTAAGCAAAGAAGGGGCTTTCGCCCCTTACTATAAATCAACAATAAAACTGTTTTTACAATATTTACAAACCCCCGTTTTCTAACAAACTACTGTTTTTACACAATTTCAATCATAGTCTCCAAAATTATACTATTATTTAAACAATAATTTATGAAAAAACTTACGAGGGGGCGTAAGTTTTGCTATATAAAAAATCAGCAATTTACCCCGAAACTCACTTTTTTTCAGGCATTACATAATCCGTATCTTCTGTCGGAACGTTCAGGGTAAGCGTCTCAATCACCGCCTTTTGGGAAGCTCCCATGGGCGAGTCCGGCGCATTGATTTCCACCGAAAACGGGAACAAAAACCCATCTACCGACTTATAATTGCCATAAATGAAATCCGTAGCCACCTCTTTTTCGCCAATCTTCCTTTTCGTGGATTGCTTCAAAAGCAGCCCGCTTTGCGTATCAAAAAAGAAATAGCTCACGTCTCCGTCCTTGTCGGTCAGCTTCACTTTGTTGACCTCAGTCCCCTCCATATCCTCCTTGCCGATAAACTCAGCCTTGCCTCCCTTTTCAGAGTAGTTCACGATTTTGCTCTCCAAATCCGCGTTATTATTGAGGGATTTGGCATCCAGCTCAGACATCTTCTCCGGTTCTCTCGCTCCCTGAAACGGGTTCAGCATCCAGGCACTCGTGCCGTCCGTAGCCTGAATCATGGTCATGCCCTGAATCTGCATTTCCATCTTCATTTTGCCGGGTCGTTTGTAGAGGCGGGTAAAGTTAATATCCATGCTGCCGGCGCTGAATTTACCGGAAACTTTAGCGGATTTGATAGAGTTAATTTTTTCCATTCCGCCAATGGCTTTAATGTAGGCATTGACAACATCGTCTGCTGTCTGCCCAAAAGAAACAGAAGCAAAAAAAGCTAAAAAAACTGCTGTTATTAAGGTTTTCATCATTTTGATTTGGTTAATATTTTATACTAAAATTTCCCGAAATTGTTACTATAAATTTTCAGCCTGAACCGGCAGAGAAGCGCTTTCAAATTCGTCAATTTTGTCGAGCATCAGGTTCACATAGCCGTCAGAGTCGTTTGAATACATTTTAGAAAACTTGGCTCCGATAATAATCTGCTCATTGGTATAGGAAAACTTCTGATGCACCTGTTGACTTATCCTCTCATCATAGGCTTTAAATAGAACCAGAATTTCAAGAGATGAGTTTCTAAAATCTTCAATTTCTTTAGAAAAAAACGGGCTTTCCTCATCAATAGGATGCACAATGTTCCAGCTAAGAGCAAACATATTTATCATGCGGCGTTCGAGTTTAAGGCTCTCAAAAGCCCTTATGGTTTTCCCGGATTCGTCAAGTTTATTGTAAGCAATGAAGACCTCGACCTGGGCATCAATGAGATGACTGTGCCGGGTATTTGCTATTCTGAACATCAAAGAGGTAATATCTCTATATGGAGAAATTAAACAGTTTTTGCTACGAAGAAGCTTTATATCAGGGCGTGAAAATCGGGCAAATAAAAGTCCGGTTATCAGTGCAAAAACAAGCAATCCGAGCAGAGCTTCGATTGCAGCGATGATATTCATCATCCAACCGGATGGAGCCAAATGACCATAACCGACGGTTGTAATGGTTTGCACCGAAAAGAAAAAACAATCGCGGTATTTTTCAAGCGCAGAAATGCCTTCTGCCCCGCGGAGGTTTTCGTGTCCTATAAGATAATAAAGCGAGGCAAAGAAAAAATTCTCGAGAATGTAAAAAAGCAAAACATAGAATATAAATTTCGACCATGAAATTGCAAGCAAATTCTGATAGAAGTGAAAGCGCTCAAAAAATGAAAGCCCCGTTCGACGCAGATTGAACGAGCCATCGAAGTTCAGCAGACGCTGGTTTGGGTTCGCGGCGTTTGTGCCGAGACCTAAATCTTTAAAATCCTCCTGCTTTGGAAGGGGGGCAGATTTTGGGGAGCGTTTTATTCCTAGCAAAATTATTCCGTTTTAGCAAAAATAGAGATTTTTTTTTGAAAAGGTAAGGGGGCTAAAAATAAAAGCGCTAAATTGCTGTAAAAATATGGGGTGAAACTTACGCCCCCTCGTAAGTTTTGAGCTAAATCATTGTTTTTTCAAACCTGCACTCAACGAATAAATCAAGATAATTCTGATAAAACAATTACTTATCTCCTCTTCTCAAAACAAAACCAGTTTGAAGGTAAGAACAATTTTCTGATAATCGTCATATTCAATATCATCCACAACATTATCCCCTCTCACAAATTCGTATCTGATGCCGGCGCTGTTTTTTCCGTCGTTCACAAAATAATACGTAATGTTCCCCCTGAAAAAATTAAAATATTTTCTGTTGTAAATATCGTAGCTGAACTTTGTTCCGAAATAATAACTAACGTTCAAATCAACCAAGTCCCTCTTTTCTTTTAAGAAATAGATACTCCAGTCAAACTTCAAATGCGCCGATGAGTTCTGGTCGAAGTTTGAAGCAGCATCATCAATCCTTTTTGTATAATCAAACCCAAGCGCAAAATTATTTTTATACTTCAAAACATTTTCAATTATGGAAAGCCGTGTGCCTCCCGGAACAATTGCCTTTACAAAATTATTTTTTATCGAAGGAAAATAGGGATTGATGTAATAAGTGAAGGAATATGTATTATACTTTTTTGTAACAAAATCCCTTTTATACCTCACGTCTAAAAAATTATCGAGTATAAAATTTTTTGCAGCATCAGAGATATTTACATTAGCTAACGCTCCCAACTTAAAATTATCGCGTTTAGTTTTTCTGAAAGTATTTTTTTCAACTTCCACATAGGGCAGAAACCAGAAATTGCTTTTCTCATTAAATTTCACTTTGTACCCTAATGCAGAATGAAGATTAAAATATACTGCTCCCGTATCAGGAATGTAAACATAAAACTCGGCAGGATTAAATGAATTGTCGTTGAACGAACGCGCAATATTAAGTCCCGGCTGAACGTTATCAGAAATTATTTGCGCATTTGTTTTAACTGCAAAGAGAATCAGTATAAATAAAAAAAGTTTGACTTTCATTAGGAGCGTGAAAGTCAAACTTAGGCAAAATTGTGAAAATTGTAAATGAAGTAAACTAAAATTGAAAATCTATCGGTATAGATAAAATTAAATTAACGTTATGCCTTTTGCTTGCGGGATATTCTTTATCACTTTTTAGAATGTTATTATATTCATATGTCAAACCAATTAACGGTAATAAAGAGTTTTTATCTTTTTGTGTTAAATATATCCCAACACCTATTAGCCATGGATTATCATTAGCAATTTTAAAATTAGTATAAGTTGAAAATGCGAAAGGAGTGGAATCTAAAATCCTACTGTAAAATGCACTTTTAATGCTATAAGATGTAAAAGTGTTGTAATCTCCAGAATATGCAACTATATCTTTCTCTACAATTCTTTTATTAATACCCAAACTATCAGAAAAAGTAGAGCTTTGTTTTAACTTGACTTCGTCTAAATCATCCTCAACATTGTTATCATTTAAATTAATTCCAATTGAAAAATTTAGGAATGAATTTAATTTCTTCCAATAAAAATTATAGAAGAAGGCAATTGAATAAATATAGTTCAAAGTGTCATGTAATTGTATTGCATAAATTTTAGATTTATCAAAAAGTGTAAATTTTGATGCTGATATATTCCCAATAAGACTTAAACTTGAAACATTAGGAGACGAGAACTTACCATGCATATTTGCAGAAAATTTGCTGTTAAAACTATCTAGTTTCGATTTTAAATTATCAGAGTACGATTTTAAATTATTTACAATCTGAATTCGTGCATCATTTAAATTATTTATATAACTTTCTTCTATAGAATTTTCACTGCTCAATTTAGTTTTAACGTCATATTTAGTGTTTTGTTCAATTAAATATTTTCTTTGCTCACTTATAATATTAATAAATTTTTCTATTTTTTCATTAACTAGTATTTCTTCTGTGTTTTCTGGGTTATAAGATATTAAGTTAGCAAACATTTCTTTTAAAGAGTTTTTGATAGCTTTTTCAATATAATCATTTTCCAATGTATTTAATATTTTTAATAAGTTTTCAAAAAAATCTTTAACTTTATTATTTTGTAATTTAATTTGTTCTTTTTGTTTTATTTTTATCTCATCAGATTCTCCTAATGGTATATTTATTTTATTTAAGTCTTCTATATATTTTTTTTCATAGATTTGCATAGGTAATAATAACTCATCAATTAGTAAATTATTTCTCATTACTATTTGGTCAATTATTTTTGTTGTATTTGTTTCTTTACTATCTCGAAAATTATAATTTAGTACCAAACTTGAGCTAGCACTAGGAGTGAATCCACCTTCGGTAAATAATGATGATATACTCCCATTAGATTTTCCTTTTAGATTCAAACCAATATTCCATTTTTCATCAAGCCTAAAAAAATTACCGATTTGAATACTTTTATCAGCTATATTTACACTAATGGAACCATTTAAATTTTGGTAAAGAAAATCTTTTCCTTTTGAATCTTGAATTAAAGTTTGTGCTAATAAATTATTTACAGTAATAAAATAACAAATTATAACTATGATTTTATAATTGATAGACATTATTTTTTAATTTTAATTTTATCGACAATTGCTATGTAGCCTTCATTTTCTGCTAAGTACTCTTCTGGTGGATACTTTTTTATTATATCATCCCCTATTTTTATTTCAAGATTTCCTTTGTCCCCTATTATACCTTTACTTGAAAAAGCAAAATTGAAAAAGTCATCATAAGTTTCTATTTCATCAAAGAATTGCTTCCATAAATCGTTAGATGTCTTTAATAATAAAACAGGTTTTTGCTTTTCTATCGTTATATAATTTCTATCAAATGGAGTTCCTGTAAACTTTACTTCTACATTTACTTTTGGCATATATTTATTTTTTAAGTTTGAAATAATTTTAATTTTTAAATGCATCTGCTACCTTATTAAAAGAATAAGGTATGACCCCGATTCCGAGAGGAATAATAAAAGCCAATAAATTACTAAAATCAGGTAGCTTTGCATAAGGGTATTTTATTATTCTATAAATTGTAAAAGTTGCTATACTCAAAGATATAATTATTGCTGCTAACCCGGAGAAGAAAGCTATAAATCTGCTTGAACTTTTTTTCTTCACAGATTCATTAACTTGATTTTTGTTACTGTCTAAAACTGCATTTCCCGAAGAATCAAATTTTGGAATTTCTACGTACTCAGATAAAGTATCTCCTAAATCGAACCTAGATTTTAATAAAAATATTATACAAAGGAATGAAAAAAATAAAAACATTACAGGAGTAATCCATATTATAATTTTCTCAAAAGTATCAAGATCTTTTTTATATTCACTAATACCTTCAAATTTTTCTGTTAAAGTTTTTATACTTTCTTCGTTCTTTTTTTCTAAAGTTTTGACATTTTTATCTAGTTCTTCAACTTTTTCTGTAACCTTAATTATTTCCTTTTTTATATCATCTGTTGGATCTGCAAAAGCCTTAGATACGAAAAAGAGAGCAGTAAAAAAAAACAGCAATAGAATTATTTTCATTTCAAAAAAATTGTTTTATTAATTAAAATTTTAAAATGGGATTTCCATTATTATCTTTAAGTACCGTTGAAGATTCATTAAAAACTATTTCATTTGGTTCAAACAACATTTTTCCTGAATCATCAAATAAATTATAGATGAATATTTTCTTATTTATCAAGCTTGAATATTCTAATTTTTGATTTAAGTAATCAAAGTAATCTTCCAGTCTGAAGAAAAAATCTTCTTGATTTTTCATTAGAAATTGTCTGAACCCGGAAATGGAAAAAGTACTCCCGTTTAATTCCTTATCATATGTTACAAGACGTCTAAATATCTTAGGAAAAAGAACCGGTTTTTGTTTGTCTTTTTGCGCATCATATTGAGATCCAATAACAAATCTTAAAGATTTATCAATTGGCGCTATCTCTTCAGAATAAAATTCCCAAATATTTATTTTTTCTTTTTTTAACTTTGAATTTATAGCATCTATTTCTGATTTGAGCATTTTGTCATAATATGTAGGGAATGCTAAACTATTTTCAATCATCCAAAGATTTATATTTATTCGAATTCCTTTATTATTCCAAAAAATTATATCTCCGACAAATCTACCGTACCTGTCAAAGACATCATTTGGTTCATATACATTTTCTGTATATAATTGACAATTTATCAAATTCTCTGTTTTGGTTGTCATCTGATCTAAGTGCTTTTGTAATTCATAAGCAGCAGTTTTACCCATATTTTGGCAATAGTTTTCAAAATGAAGTTCAGGCGCATCAATTCCCTGTAATCGCACTTTTACTACTTTTTCTTTGATATGTTTTTTGAACTTTCCATTTTTATCAAAAACTCCAGCATTGAATAAGACGTTTGAATTTATTGTCACACCATTTTCGTTAGTATATTCAAAATTTTCAGTTTCTAGTACAACCTTCACAGTGTCACCATCACTTCCTTCTTCTTTAGTATTCAAAGGCCAAAATTGAGTTAGATCAATTGTCCCATTTGCAATTAGTTTTCCCATAATTAGATTAGTTAATTTCTCCCACCCGTTTCGGGAGGGAGCTTACATGGCGAGTTAGCTCCGCGTCCCGAATTTGGATAGTCTTGACACAAGAATGTTAGGAGAAAGTCTTTAATGTTTTTGAATATCTCCAATATTGAAAAAATATTTTTTGCGCGCAGAGAAAAAAATCTTCGATTGCTGGTAAGGCAAAGAAGCGCAGCACTATTCAAAAAACAAATAAGTTGTTTTTTGATTTATTTTTGGGGATTTTTAAGTCAATTATATTTTTCCCTGCTGGCAAAACAATTTTAACCCCTGAAAAGCTCTAACTATGAAACTGAAAGAGCATGGCACAGTTTTGCTTTTAAAGTCATTACCCAAAAGTGAAATCGAACAAATTGAAAAGTTCATTTCATCTCCGTACTTTAACTCAAACAAAAATATCGCCTCGTATTTCTCCGAGATTGTAAAATTTCACCCGTTATACGAGGGAGAAAATTTTGAGAAAGAAATTCTATACTCAAGAGTGTACAAAGATAAGGCGTACAACGATTCGAACTACAGGTGGATAATGAGCGAGATTACTAAGCTTATAGAAAAGTATCTGGCGCAGAATGAATACGATAAGGATAAACTAATGCAGAATTTTTATCTTTTGCAAAATCATACTCAAAATCACCGCGCAAGCTGGATTGCAAAAGCGATTACTAACAATGAAAAGCTGCTCTCGGAATATCCCGATAAGGATTACGTTTTTTTCTTCCACAAGTACATTCACTACACCCATGAAATGAACTTGAGATATACTTTCAAAAATTCTATTAAGGCAAGCGACTTGGAATTTCTATATGAGAAATTTCAAAAAGCATTTATTTCATACATCAATCATTTTATCATCGGAATTGCATATGATTATCTCAACGCCGGAATTATTTTCTCGTTCTATCAGAAAAACGGAGTAAATAAAAAGATTAATGAGATAATAAAGATTTTGGATTTCGCAAAGATAGCAAAGAGTATTGAACCTCAGAATGAAGACAGCGATACTCTTAACGCCCTGATTATGATTTTAAATATGTATCTTAACTTTAACGATAACGCTTACTATAAAGAGTTCAGAAAGTTTTTAAATGAAAATACCAGGAAGATTTCACGGGAACAGCTGAGCGGATATTATTCTAAATTAATTTCTTATTGCAGGCTGAAAATAGTAAACAGTATAGAGGAAGAATTTTTCAGAAAAGAGCTGCACGGGCTTTGTGAAGATTTTATCGGTAAAAAATATTTCATTCAAGAAATAACAAGAAGCCTGACTCCAAACTTATTCAGAATAGCTCTTGAGAATTCGCTTGAGCTTGAAAATTATGACTACGCAGAAAATTTTTTAACAAAAAACATTGATGCCATCAGCATAGAAAAAAGAAACGATGTGCTAAATTTTGGAAAAGCTTTGCTATGTTTTTACAAGGGAGATTATGGTAATTCTCTGGAGTATCTAAGCAGAACGGACGGAAGCCTTTTTGCAATAGACCAGAAAGCTTTGCGTATGCTGCTTTTTATAGAGCAAAAATTTTATTTTGAGTGCGGAACGGAATTAAAATCCTTTAAAAAATTTCTTTCCACTAACAAGTTTCTTTCACCTGAAACAATGGAAAGATGGATGAACTTTACACATATTGTGTCATTGCTTTTAGATAACTATGAAAAGAAAAACAAACCCGGAAAAAAACTAATCAGAGATTTATTAAGTTCAAAGAAGCAGGTTTATTTCCATAAGTGGTTTTTGAAAAAAATAAACGGGCTGTAGAAAAATCTACAGCCCGCCGTAATGCTTATTCCAGAGGATAAGCAGTTACGAGATTTCCATCTTTATCATACACGAATACCCACATTACGCCCTCAACATTTTGGTAAACGTAAGTGTAATCTTCGCCATTGAGCGTTAGCTCAATAGATAAAGCAGGGGCTTTTGAATTTGCTTCTTTGTAGCTGCCGGAGAAAAGTAAGCTTGCAGCAACTAAAAGAGCAAAAAGAAAAGTTTTGAAGTTCATAGTTGTAACCTCCTTTTGTTTTTAGTTACATCACAAGTTTACTTTTATTTAAAAACGGTTATTAAAAAATTTTTGTCAATTTCTGAAATGATTCAGGGGCAATTTTTTTGTTCATTTTTTATTTTTCATAGGAGAAATTTTCATTTCAAATCCTGATTTTCTGAAATTAGCGGTTTTTCAAAGAATTCAATTTTTATGGTTAAAGGGAAAATTATAGAATATTTAAAGGCGCTTTCGCGAGAAGAATTTGAAAGGCTTAATGATTTTTTGCACTCCCCTGTGTTTATTAACAGCAAAACTGCCAGGGCGTTTTACTCGTTTGCAAAGAAAAAAAAACGAGATGACAGGATTATTGAGTTCACCTGGAAGGATATATCAGACTATGTTTACAAAGGAGAAAAATACAACGAAAACAGAGTGATGAAGCTGGTATCGGATTTCTGTAAGATACTAGAAAGATATTTTGAGTTTTTGATTTTTGAAAAAGATGAAAGATACAGGAAGAATGCTTTGCTGCAATCGCTGAGGAAACGAGAGCTGAAAAAACATTTTCAGAAGGAGTATGAGGAAATTGATTTTAAGGATATAAACATTACTGCTGATGACTGCTATTACGCTTATGCAAATTATTTAGAAAAAAGTATTGTTGTAAAGAAGATTGATTTGAAAATTATGGAGAGTAAATTCGGTGATATAATAACTTTTGTAAAGCTGGAGCATTTGATTATGAAAGCAATGAATAAATCGGATGCTCCAATTTATTTGGAAAAAGAAATTCTGACTTACTTACATAAAAACGAAGGGAAACTCCTTAAAGAATTTCCCTCGTTGTATTATCGGTATCAGGTTTACAAAATGTTTACAGCAAAAGAGCAGATGAAAATATATTATGAATTGAAAAGGTTTCTTGGAAAGAACGGAAAGAAATTTGATAAGCAAGTAATGGATTATTTTAGGAACAGCCTTCTTATTAGTAGAATAAAAATTAGAGAAGCAAGATTTACTTGAACAAATAGTTTTCTATATCTCTGATTTTGTTTATAATTTACTCACATTAATCTTCGTGAATAATTACATTCATAACAAACCTATCGGGACCTTTATTATCTTTGGATTTTTGCTTATTATCTTTTAAGGGAGGGTTATCATCTGTTTTAGTTAATTCAAACCAAACTTTATCACTATAATCAGTGTTTCTAAAAACGTTTTTGTAAGGTTCAAGTTTTATTGTATTTGCAGCCCTATCGTAATAACTACTTTCAATTAGTATGTATTTAATCTCCTCTCCAAAAGATAAATCAAAATAAAATTTTACAGGACTATCAATATCACGTAAAGTATAGTTATTTTTATAAGTAACAACATAGAGATTATAGCTATTATAATTAGCCGATTCATTATTAATATAGAGACGATAAATTTTATCACTTTCTGCGTGTGGGATAGACTCTACCGGAAATTCAGGGTAACGCATTTTAGAGTTTATATCATCATCATGAATTACTAATGAAGTAATTTCATTTAGATAAAATTCGGAACTATCTTTTGTTTGAGTGAATTCATACCATATGTAATCATTTGAATAACTACTACGATCCTTACATTTATTTATCAGTAAAGAGTCTTGTTCTAAATTAAGCCCATCAAAACTTGATAAAATGATCACCTTACTAAAAATAAACATCGGGTCTATATTGTTTACATAAAAGTACTCCCCACCCGTCAAACAATATTTGTAAGCTGGGTTAATCGAGTCTTTAGCAGAATATATAAATATGGAATATTTATTATTATATCCCGATTCATTTCTAATATATAATTTTTTATATATTAATAATTGAGTCAAGTTTTTTCCACAATTGTTCTCAAGCTTTATTTCAACCGCCCGGCATTTATTTACTACACTATTAAAAGATAATAGAATTAAAAAAGACACTAAGATATTTTTTCTTATTAGCATATATTTATTATTTTGAAATTTTCTGAATATATTGTTTTACATCGTGGCTTGGAAATGCAGAATAGATTTGTCTCAATTTTTTACTAAATCTCTTTTTATATTGCAAAAAATCTCTCGTTTTGATTATTTTTTTTTCATTCATAATAGATAAAAATAAAAAATATCGAAAACTTAATTCTGCATAAACCAATTTATCCTTAATTTTTGCAAGGATATTATCCAGTCTCTTTAATATTTCAAAAGTTTTAAAAGTCGACTTGCTGTCACAATCTATTAAAGCAATGTAAAAAAATTTATAAAACGTTCCATAAAGAATATCATTTTTTAAAAACTTGCCTATCTCAAGAAATTTACCAATATATTCTAACGCATTAATATTTCTCCCTAAATAAAAAAAATTTTCACTTAGATTCAGGTAAACTTCTTTTAAATATTTATCTAATAAGTTTTCACTTATTATTTTCTGAGCTTTTAGGTCATTTCGTAAAGCATGCTTATACCTTTCTTGTCTTCTATATACACACCCAATATTTAGCAAACACTTTGCTATGTTTTCACTTTTCTTCATTGAACGTTCGATAAATAATTGCTTCTTAAAAAAACTCAAACTACAACTGTAATTTCCTTTTATCATATTTATTAACCCAAGATTTGAATATGATATGGACATAAGTTGTATAGATTTAAGCTTTTTGGAAATAGAGAACATTTCGGAAAAATACTGTTGTGCGATATTATATCTACCAAGTTTCATATTCACATTCCCCAAAGAATTATTCAATATCGCAATATTAAATTGGTCGTTAAGCAATCTATAAATATGCTTTTGCTTTTGTAGTTTTTTTTCGCATGAAGTAAAGTCATCAGAAATAAAATCCAAACTTGCCATATTTCCAAGACACATGGCTATTTCTTTAAGTGCACCGATACTTGAAAAATAAAAATACGACTCTTGGAAAAACTTTGCAGATTGCAAGTATTTTTTTTGTGAAAAAAAAATACTACCGATTTTAATACATGTTTCACCCAATAAAAATCGGTTGTTCAATATTCGAAGTATTTCATAATTATTTCGCAAATTTTTCAGCGCCTCTTCGTGTCTCCCCTCAATAGCATTTAACCTAGCAAGAAAATTATAAGCCTTAGAAATGTACACCAAATCATCTTCCTCTTTAGAATTTAATAGTAATTTATTACAAAATGTATTTGCGTCTTTTAGTTTTCCCCTTTTTATAAATAAGTCACACGCGCCAGAATATGCCTGTAATTTTTGTGGCGGTGATCCAAAATTACAAACTTTTAAAAAATATTTTAAAGCTAATGAAAATTTTCCAGTGTTTAAATAAAATTGAGCCAATAAAAGCAAGACACTATGATGTATTTCTTTATCACATTTATCTGTGGATTTAATCCAATTAATGAAAATCTTTAATTCACTCCAATCACCCAAGGTATACAAAACACTACAATGTTTAACAAGAAAATTACAGTCTAAAGATTTTTTTTCTTTCTCTTTCAAATATTTTTCATAATACCCTCTCGCCTTTTCTAAATCCCACTCTGCTTTCGCCCTATCACCCGCTTTCTCCAGATACTCAATCATCTTTTCTTTGTGCGCCGCTTTTGTGAAATGATCTGCGAGAGCGAAATAGTAATGCTCAATTTTATCGCTGTAAATATATTCTATTTCAAAGCCGATGCGCTCGTGAATTAGTTTCTTTTCATCTTTCTCAATTGAATCATATATTCCTTCTAAAATTAAATCGTGCTTTAAGAAAATTTCTTTATCATTAATTGTGATAAAATTATTTTCGAAAAGAAGGTAAAGTTCGTCTTCCGTTATTGCATTAAAATTATACTTGAGTAAAACTCCGTTTACGATTTTCGCATCAATTTCTTTTCCAAGCGCAGAGGAAATTTTCAAAAACATAACAAGGTTCTGCGGCAGAAGCTCAAGGCGGGTTTTAATAATTTCCTTTACGGAGTCAGGTATAGCAGTTTTATTGTCTTTAATAAATTCTACAATCTCCTGCACAAATAAAGGATTGCCGCCCGATTTATGCAGCAGCTCAATTTGCTTTTTCTTTGACAACGTTAATCCGCTTTTAATCAGTAGGGATTCAATAAATTTTTTCGCTGCTTCCGGCTCAAGCGAGTCGAGATAAATTTCCTCTTTCTCACCGGCATCCTGATTAATGTTTATTTTATAACCCGTTCTGTGGATAAAAATAAATTGAAGTGAATAATTTCGCTCAAAGTCATTTCTGAAATCATCGAGAATAAAGTTTATTGCTTTTACAGTGCGTGAGTCAGCCCACTGGACATCATCAAATGCAATTACCAGAGGCGATTTTTCCATTGAACACAAATATGCCAGCGCTCCGATAAAATTTCTTATTGCTAAAATTTTGTTTTCATTATTTTCATCGCGTGTGTTTTTTGCAGAGGATTCTTTCAGCAAGGAAATTAAATCGGGTATAGAGGAATTAAGATTACTCCTTAGCTTGTTATCTTTTATCTTAGCTGCAAAAGCGCGTAGAGATACTTCCGGTTTTTCATCTTTAAATATTTTTTTCAGCAGACTAACAAAATGACCATAGGCGCTGCCGTAATTTTCATTTTCCAAATAAAAACAATTTTTACAATAGCGGGAGTTGAAGTAATAATTCACTAAGGCAGTTTTTCCAATGCCCGGCTCTCCGCTGATGAAAACAGAATTAAAATTTATTCCTGATAGCTCTGACTTCAGCCTGTTGTAGCTTTTCTGCAGAGTTTTTATTTCTTTTTCCCGTCCGAAAAATTCAGTTCGCTTCTTTTTTATTTCATCTTTGAGAAAATAAAAATCCCCGCCGTTCATTTTTTGAGGAGCAAAGCTGTAACTGTTCTTTAAACGGGCAAACAGGGAATGAGAAACAAGTATTCCTTTTTTGAAATCAGGAACATCGTAATTATAGAAAATATAGTAGAAGGCATGTTCGGAAAATTCGTCTTCAAAAATCACTCTATCGCAGTGCGCAAAAATTTTAGAAGAGTATTCTGTTTTGAGGCGGCGGATTATTTCGGCGGCAAGACGGAAATTGCCTTTCAGCTTATCGTCATGATTAAAAATAAAAACGACTTTGCCATCAACTTCACGATATAGAATATCCACAGGAAAATTATTTTCCGCTAATACCTTGTGCAGGTCTTTGTTTTCAGCTTCAGCAATGCAGAAAACAAGATTTTTATATAATGAAGCATCAGGACTTAAATAAGCCTGAGGCGCGCCGGGGAAAAATTTGTTGCATGCTGCTATATGAAGAAGCGCATTGAACAAATTTTTAGGGGTTTAGTTATGCAAATTTATAGAAATTTTTTATTAAATGTAAAGTATTTTTTTAATAGTTTGTGTAATATTTCAAAAAATAACCGAAATATGAAAAAAAATGTGAGAAAAAAAGGTAAGTAGAAAAGGAATTTTTGGGCAAAAAAAAATACTCCATCCGAAAAAGTATTAAAAAGATGGAGTATTTTAACGAGGTGAGATTTTAGCTATGAGAAACTCTTATGGTAAACGGGAGAATAAACTGAAGGGGGGCTTAAATTTATTTCTCCCAAACTATACTGTAAAAACTCAAAGAGCTTTTAGAGTTCAAAACCTCCCCCGAAAAAACTAAAAAAACGAGGGAGCGTTTTGATTCACCATTATTAATTCAATTAATTAAAACAATTCAAACTTTTAAAGAACTAGCCTCCTCCATGAGGACCGCAGGATTCCGGGTAAATATTTACTAATTTCCAATCCAGCGTGTAAACGAATATATACATTACATCATTAATGAGTACCTTTTCATATCTATATTCCTCTTCGACTTTTGAAGAGTTTGCTATTGAACTACTTTCAGCCAATACTGATGAAGGAATACTAAACGCCGCTCCTGATATTAGTAAAGCAAATAAAAGGATTTTTAAAAATACTTTTCTCATACTGTGGGTTAATTTTACCTTTTAACTAAAATCTATACAAATATTATCAAAGAATATTTAATATGCAAAGAAATTTTTTTTATTTTTCCGTGCATAAAAAACGCGGAAATGATGAATATTGTTTATTTTTTAGTTTTTTTTTAATATTTTAAAGAAAAAATTTAGTTAATTTTCCGCTTATTTCTTAAAAATGGATTTGAGAGAACATAACATAATTCAGATACTGAAATCAACTTCTAACGAAGAATTAAAGTTCATTAAGAACTTTTTTCAATCTCCGTTCTACAATAATCTTTCAAAGATTGTTGAACTTTTTGAAATACTGAGGAAATTTTCTCCTGATTTTTCCTCCGAAAAGCTCAATACAAATTATCTTTTTAAAAAACTCTACCCCGGCAGCGCATATAAGCATTCTACAATCACAAACCTGATTTCTAAAATGCAAAAGCTGCTCGAAGAGTATCTGATAGTATCTAACATACAAAAAAATCCTTTCAAAAAGAATGAATTTTTGCTCCAAGAGTACTTTGGAAGAAACCTGAAAAACCTTTCTTATAAGAATATTTTCAATCTCTCAATGGAGGAAATTTCTAAAGAGGATATTGATTCGGATTTCTTTAATACAAGCTTTAGTTACGATACCTACAGAATTAACTACATAATGAACTACGGTTTCGACAGCCCAAAAAAGGCAGTGGAAATTCTTTCACAAAGCTTCCTAAATGTGAACGTTAATTTTATTAATTTTTTCATTATGGAGCTTATGTCTAATTATATTAACTCCATTATTTTGCTTTCTACAAGCGATACAAATAATGTAAAATCCAAGATTGATAAAGTCATCAGCGATTTAAACATAAAACAGCTTATAAAAAATATTGAACCGTATAACAAATACACATACATTATTAATCTTTACCTGAAATTGTTAGAAGCATTTTCAAATCAGAATAACATTGAATATTATCATGCTTACAGAAAAGAATTATTTAAGAATAAGGACAAGCTGAACAGAAACGAGATTTACTTTCATTATTCTAAACTTATCTCCTACTGTTTCCTCCGAAGAAATAAAAGCGATAATTTCGATTACGAAAAAGAAATTTTTGATATTTGCGAAATTGTGCTCAATAACGAATACTACATCAGCTTTGAATCAAAATTTCTTCCCATTAATCTTTACAAAATAATTATTAATAACTCTATTGCCCTTGAGAAGTATGACTGGCTGAAAAATTTTATTGCAGAGTTCAGCGGCAAGGTGAATCCAAGACTGGAACAGGATGCGAGAAATTTTGGCGCCGCTAATCTGAACTTCGCTTTGGGAGAATTCAACAACTGCCTCACAGACCTCAACAAAATTCGAGACAACGTTTTTCTTCTTGAAATCCGGGCTATGAAAATTATGATTTTCTACAGCCTTTCTTATTACAACGAAGGTTTGAACGATTTAAAATCATTCCAAAAGTTTATAAAAATAAACAAGACGTTCACCCAGCAAAGAAGGCAAATTTTAATCAATTTTTTAACATATATGGATAAGTTATTTTTGTATAAGCTTTCAAATAGAAAATCTGAAATAGGCTATTACAGGAAAAAACTTGCTACCGAAGAAAATTGCCTCTATAAAGACTGGCTAATAAAAACTTATCAAAAAATAAAATAACCGATATATTATAATCAATATGGAAAAAGATAAATCAACTCAGCTTTTTTTCTCTCTTGTTTACAGTTTCCAGATGCAGACAATGATGCACCTTGGAAAACTGAAAAATCCGGTTTCGGATAAAATAGAAAAAGATTTAATGGCAGCACAGGCAACAATTGATTTAATTGAAATGCTCTCCGAAAAAACCAAAGGCAATCTTGCTGAGGAGGAGAAAAGGTTTTTAGAAAGCGCTCTCTCTGATTTAAAGCTAAACTACGTTGAGGAAAGCTCTAAGCCGGAAGAAAAAATTGAAGAGAAAACAGATAGCGGAACGGAAAATAAATGATATTCGGCATCACGGGAAATATTGAAAAAGAAAACCTTCACTCTGTCATAGAAGATATAGGAAATTTTCTGTTAAAAAAGAAAATCGGGTTTTTTATTGATTCAAAGCTTTTCCGTACAAATTCGAAATCAAAGTTTAAAAAATTTTCCGCTTCAGTAAATTCCATTTTAAGAAAAAAAGATATTATACTTTTATCATTGGGGGGAGACGGAACGTTTCTCCGCTCTGCCCGCCTTGTCGGGAGCAGAAACATCCCTATTCTTGGGGTAAACCTTGGCAATCTTGGATTTCTTGCAGAGGTCAGAACTAATGAGATTACCCATTTTATTAATGATATTTTGAAAGGGAACTACAGAGTTACAGAAAGGGTAATCCTTGAAGCGCAAATAAACCGCAAGAAAATATTCGGGCTGAATGATATTGTAATTGATAAAGCCGACTCTATAAGAATGATTAACATTGATGCCTTCTACAATGATGAAAAAATATTTAAAGTCATAGCCGACGGAATAATTATCTCAACTCCAACGGGATCAACCGGCTACTCTCTTTCATCAGGAGGACCTGTTATCAGTCCGCAAAGCTCGGTTTTTTCGGTAACGCCAATCTGCCCGCACTCATTAAATATACGCCCGATAATTATCCCCGATGACGGGCATATTACTATCAGAACATTAGGAAGCTCCATAGCCCGCGTTACGGCAGACGGACAGACATATATTTCAGGAAAATCCCCCTTAGAAGTCAGGCTGAAAAAAGCTGACTACACTGTTAAGCTTGTAAAGCGGACGGGAAAAACTTACTTCGATACTTTAAAGAAAAAATTATTATGGAGTGAGGACAAAAGAAGATAGCTACTTTAACTGCTCTTTATATTTTTTTACAGCGTTTTCAAAACCCATATACAGCGCATCGCAAACAAGCGCATGACCGATTGAAACTTCCATCAAGCCCGGAATATTATCATAAAAATATTTTAGATTATCTAAATCCAAGTCGTGCCCTGCATTAATTCCGATATTTAACTCATTAGCTCTTTTTGCAGCAGAAACAAAATCCGCTATAGCTTTTTCTTTCCCGTTAAAAAAATTTTTCGCATAAGATTCCGTATATAGTTCGATTCTATCAACTCCTGTTTTCGCTGCTCCTTCAACCATTTTTACATCGGGGTCAACAAAAATTGAAGTTCGTATTCCGGCGTTTCTAAAAACAGAAATTATTTCTTTTAAATAATTTTCATTTCCTATAGTATCCCAGCCATGGTCAGAAGTTAACTGGTTTTGCGTATCGGGCACAAGAGTTACCTGCGCAGGCTTGTTATCTAAAACCAGCTTTACAAATTTTTCTTCGCGCGGATTTCCCTCTATATTAAATTCTGTTGTAATTACTTTTTTAATTGCGGGAACATCGGAATACTTGATATGCCTTTCATCAGGGCGCGGATGAACCGTAACTCCGTCAGCGCCGAACCTCTGCGCATCAATTGCCGCTTGTACAACATCAGGGTTATTATGTCCCCTGCTGTTTCTTATCAGAGCAAATTTATTTACGTTTACTGAAAGTTTTGTCATATAGTTTACAGTTCAGGAATTTTTATATCGTATAGCTGCCTGCTTCCGTTATTTCTTTCTTCCAATATTTTCGTTACTGTCTGCTCAACATCAATCGCCGGAAGGTAGTAAGTTCCGCACTCAAATTGAGACGTTACGCTTGCAAGATAGCCCCTCACCTGCCCGAATAAAACGGCAAACGAATGAATGATAAACTGCATATCCACGTTCTCTCTAAGAGCAGTAGTGCCCGCTACTCCGTTAGCAATAAGAGTAAACTGTATAGCGCTTTTATCAACAGGCATTCCGTCATCATCGCAATTTGATTTCATATAAATAAACAAAGCAATATCTCCTGCTTCATTCAATTCGTAATCGAGCGATAAATCTATGGGGTACTTTTTTAAAGAGTAAACATTATCGAACAAATCAAGACTCTCGCTCTCTGCAATCTCATTCGTGAGAAAGGTATCGGGAAGATACGTTACAGAAAGAGAGCTTACTTTAAATTTTTTTAAAAATATTTCCGATTCTATTGCATTCATATTACTTGTAAAATTCTTTAACTTTTTCGCAGATAAAATTTACCTGCTCCACCTCAAGCTCGTGATACAAAGGCAGGCGGAGAAGCCTTTCGCTTTCTTTAGTTGTAAATTTGTCTTCGCCGGAAAATCTTCCGTATATTTTCCCTCCGGCAGAAGAATGAAGAGGAACATAGTGAAAGACAGACTGCACGCCGTTTTCTTTTAAGTGAGCAATCATTCTTTTTCTCTCATCGTAATCTTTCAGCTTAAAATAAAATATATGCCCATTAGGCTTGCAGTGTTTGGGAATAGTCTGAAGCTCAAGATGCTCTTTTGCATCCGGCGCGGATAAATTTTCCCTGTAAGCATCAGCCAATAAATTTCTTTTTTTGGTAATCTCATCAGCGATTTCAAACTGCGCATAAAGGAATGCAGCATTAAACTCGCTTGGTGAGTAGCTGGAACCTATATCTACCCAGCTGTACCTGTCAACAATTCCGGCTTTAAATTTATTTATGTTAGTTCCTTTATCTTTTACAACTTCGGCGCGCTCGGAAAAATTTTCATCGTTCACTAAAATCGCCCCGCCCTCGCCGCATTGAAAATTTTTCGTTTCATGAAAGCTGAGCGTTCCGAAATGCCCTATGCTGCCAAGCTGTCTGCCGTGATATGTTGCGTTAAGGCAATGCGCAGCATCCTCTACAACAAACAAATTATGCTTATCCGCAATTTCCATTATCTTATCCATATTACATCCGACTCCCGCATAATGAACTAACACAATCGCCTTCGTTTTCGACGTAACTGCCTCTTCAATTTTATTTTCATCTATGTTCATAGTATCGGGGCGTATATCCACAAAAACAATTTTAGCTCCGCGAAGAACATAGGCATTTGCCGCGGAAACAAATGTGAATGAAGGCATAATAATTTCATCGCCCTCTTTAATATTCATCAAAAGCGAGGTAAGCTCAAGGGCATGCGTGCAGGAAGTTGTAAGGAGAGCTTTAGTGGTATCAAAGTAATTCTTCAGCCACTCGTTGCATCTGCGTGTAAACTCACCGTCTCCGCAGAATTTATTGTTCTCAATTACTTCCTGTAAATATCTTTGTTCAGACTGAGTTATAAATGGTTTATTAAACGGTATCAATTCTTTAATTTAATTTTATTGTAAACGTCAATAATATTATCAAACATAATATCTAAAGTAAATTTTTTATGCAATAGTTTCAATGCGTTACTGCCATATTTTCCTATGAGGTTTTTATTATTTAATAAATAAATAATTTTTTCCGTCATTGCTTCAGGATTTCTATCAGGGACAAAAAAACCTGTCTCTCCCTGTTCTATCATTTTTGCTACATCCCCTACATCCGTTACCACAGCGGGAATCCCCTGCGCCAGCGAATACAAAACCGAGAACGGAAATGTCTCTCCCCCTCCCTCAATTGACGAATGCAGATACACATCAAACGATGAATACACTGCCTGCATGTCATCCCTAAATCCGGGGAAAATTATTTTATCTGATATATTTAGATTAGCAGCCAAACCCTTCAAATCTTTTTCAAGCTTTCCGTTACCGACAATCATCAGCTTTACGTTATCAAATTTTCCGCAGACCTGCGCAAAAGTTTTTATCAGGTATTCCTGCCCTTTAAATTCAACAAGCCTCCCTGTATTTCCGAATAGAACAATATCGTCATTAATATTGAATTCATCTCTAATTTTTTTTCTTAAAGTAAAATCCCGCTTCATAGCTTCAGGCTCAATTCCGAGATGAATTACTTTTATTTTACCAGCGTTGATTTTATCCTCTTTCGATAAAAGCTCTTTAGTGCAAAAGCCGTCAACCAAAAAATAATTTGTGCAGTACTGATTTCGTATATACTGAGTTATATTATGCGAGATTGAATGATAAGAGTGATTCATCGTTATATGTCCTGCGCCTGCAAACTTAGCTCCATAGCCGGCTGCCGTCCTGTCGTAGTTATTATTAGTGTGAACTATATCAATTTTATTCTGCTTTATATAATCGTAAATGATTTTTGTAAACTTGAAGATTTGCCCTTTTACAGGAAACTCAACCGGAAATAAATTTATCCCGAAGCGTTTTGCTTTTTCATAAAGGAGTATTCCCGGATGACAGCAAATCGTAACATCATAATTTCTTTCTTTCAGTTTTTTTCCGAACTCAAGAACAAAATACTCTCCTCCCGAATAAATATCGGAACCGTTCGTTAATAAAATTTTCGGCTTTCTGCTCAATTGTATATATAGGACTTAAACGTTGAAGAAATGTTAAACTTGTAAATATTGAACGGCACTGATAAAAGAAAAAATAAAACTGAAAAAACCTCAGCATCGCCGAAGCTCCACTCAAAAATTCCCGATATGTGAAAGGAAATCAAAATAAGAATACTGCCGAATATCAACAGCTTATTTTCCATTGATAAATTCATCCTGTAAAACTTCAACAGCTTCAAAAAAATCAAAAAGAAAAAAGTTACCCATGCGAGAAAACCGAATATTCCGTTAGTAGCCAAAATCATAAAAATATTGCTGTGTAAGTGCGAATGCTCGTTTGGAGTCATTTCGGGGCGGTAATATTGATATACTTCCATCAGCTTATTATCTCCTACTCCAAGGACAGGATTATTAACAAACATTCTCCAGCCGTTTTCCCACATCGTAAGACGCGGAGCATTGCTATTGTGATTGGTATCAATTATACTTTTCACTCTGGCAGTATATTTCGGAGGAAGAAGCAGTCCGCCGAGTATAATCACGGCGAGAAATGCTATCAAAAATTTTCTATTTATTACGATGCCTGTAATCAGCATACAAAAAAATATCCCCAAAAAAACATTTCTTGACTGCGTAAAAAGCATAGAAACAAAAACAGGAACCAGTAAACCCATCATCACTCTCTTATCAATGAACGAAATTTTTTCTTTCAAAAAAATCAGAGGGAAGAAGAGAAAAAATATCAGCATTTTTATTTCGCCGGATGTAAGCGGATACGCAAGGTAATCAATTCTTATCTCGCCGAAATCCTTGCTATTCACTCCGTGTCCTATGGTAAGAAAATACTTTACCAGCTCGCCGGTAGAAATTAATGCCTGAATCACAAGAACGGCTACGAGCAGTTTGAACAAAATTTTCTTATCGTAAATCTTCATCGTGCAGACGAAAAAAATCAGGAACAACAGATTTCGCTTCGCTCCTATCAAAGCGTCCTGCGGATAAAATGCAAATACCCGCGAAAGTATATCTATAAAAATATACAGACCTATAAAAATATTTATCCACTTTAACTCCCCGAAAGTATCTTTATCGTAAATGAGTTTCCTGTCAAGAAAAAATATTTCAAAAAGCCAAAGCCCTCCCCATACGCCAAATGAAATAGAAGATACTGCTATAGAAAAGCTTGCAGAAAAAATCTGTATGGTGAGACAAACGAGTATTGCTATATTTATTTTGTATCTTATTTTAGCTAAGTGCATCTCTTTTTTCCGGTAGCTTACATTACAGATATGATAGTGAGAAAATTCTCATAATACTGAAACTTTACCCTTTGTATTCCTGATACTTGAATTGTATGCCGTGCAGTTTTTTATAAACGCCGTCGTTTTCAAGCAGGACAGAATGTTTACCTGTCTCAACAATTTCCCCCTTTGAAATCACAACAATCTTATCGGCATTTTGTATGGTTGAAAGCCTGTGCGCAATCACAATTGATGTTCTTCCTTCCATCAGTCTTTCTATTGCCTGCTGAACTAAGATTTCCGATTCAGTATCAAGCGAAGAAGTCGCTTCATCTAAAATCAAGATTGGCGGATTTTTTAATAAAGCTCTCGCAATAGAAAGCCTTTGCCTTTCACCGCCGGAAAGCTTTATGCCTCTATCACCTATAACAGTATCGTACCCTTTCTCCAGTCTCGAAATAAAGTTATGGGCGTTTGCCGCTTTTGCTGCTTCAATTATTTTTTCCAGCGGAATTTCACTCTCGCCATAAGCAATATTGTTTCTTATTGAATCATTAAACAGCAGAGTTTCCTGTGTAACAATTCCCATAAGTTTTCGCAAATCGCCCGCCTTAACATTTTTTATATTCGTCCCGTCAATTAATATTTCTCCAGACTGTGCGTCATAAAATCTGGGAATTAAATCTACCAATGTTGATTTGCCTGCCCCGCTGGGACCCACTAAGGCTACAACCTCGCCCCTGCTAATTTTTAGGTTTACATTCTTTAATATCTCCGAAGATTTTTCATATTTGAACGAAACATTTTTAAATTCAATCGAATCAGAAAAATCTTTTTTTGATACGGCATCAGGTAAATCTACAATATCCGGTTTTATATCAATCAAGCTAAAGACTCTTTCAGATGCTGCTGAACCTTCTTTCACAACATTAGATACTTGACCTATTAACTTTAAGGACGGCATCATGTTAAAAAATAAAGCAAGATATGCTATAAAAGAACCGGCAGTCATATCGCTTGTGCCGTTTATCAATTGATAACCGACTATGTATAAAATAATTGCAAAAGTAATAACACCAATTGTTTCAGAAATCGGTGAACCAAGCGATCTTTTTCTATCGAGCTTTATTATATCTTTTTTATAACGTTCGTTTTCATAGTCGAATCTTTTCATTTCATAACTTTCCATATTGAAAGCTTTCACTATACGAATAGCCCCTATTGACTCGTCAAGTATTGAAGTAATGTTTGAAATTTTTTCCTGCGAGCGCTGGCTGCTTCGTTTTAAGGAATTACCGACTTTACTTAATAGCAATGCAGTAACCGGAGCAAGCAAAAAGATAATAAGTGTGAGTTTCCAGTTAAACAAAAATAATATCACGGAATAGCTGATTATCATCGGAGGATCGCGGAACAAACTATTAATAACGGCAATGGAGGAATCCCGCATTATTTGAACGTCATTTATAAGCCGCGAAATTAAATTCCCTTTTCTTTCTTCAGTAAAAAAACTTAACGGCAATCTTAAGTATTGTCTGTACAATTCTGCGCGAATATCTTTTAACACTCCCTGCTCAACAATTGTCATATAGTAGGTCTGCATTACGGAAAAAAAATTCTTTAGCACGAAAGTTAATATAATCGCAATGCAAATAAATAAAAGCGCCTGCATCTTACTATGCCCCTGCAAGAATGCAGTGAGAGGAACTAATATAACTTTAATATCAAAAACAGAAGTGATATTTTGAGAAGTTGCCGTTGATGAATTTTCTTTAAAAAGCAAATCAATAAATGGAAAAACCATTAACACTGAAAGCAAGCTGAATACAACCACAAGCAGCATAAACAAATTAGCCATAATCAAAGGCTTGATATACGGCTTCAGGTATCTGAAAAGTCTCTTATAATAGTGCATTGTGAAAAATAATCAATTGCCAATTCACTTGTAAGCTACTAATTTTTGTAACTTTTTGACAGGATAAGTTGTTAAATTCAATTATGACAAAGAAAACCCTCTTACTTATTTTTTTACTTTTATCTTTGCTTTCCAAACATTCTTTTTCTTTAAACATAGATGATGATATTCGTTCAGGATTAACCGATATTTATAATTTAAAATTCGATGATGCCGAATCGAAGTTTATCTCCGTTCAAAAAAACAATCCTGAAGATGTAAAAGGATATTTTTATCAGGCGCTGATTTATTATTACCGCGCGCTACCCACAAGAGATGAGAAAATGCTCGACAGGTTTTTAGATTTATCAGATAAGGTAATCGAGCTGTGCGATAAAAGACTCGATAAAAATGAAAACGATATTGAGACTTTATACTATAAAGGGCTTGCGCACTCATACCGCTCTCTTATTCTTCTTAACTTGAACAAAAGTTTGCTGAAAGCAGCATCTAACGGAAATGACGGCTATAGAATTTTATCGGATGTCATAAAACAGAAACCGGATTACTACGATGCCTATATGGGGCTGGGGCTTTATAAAATTGCTATCGGCTTTGTGCCTGAAAAATTTCAATGGCTTCTTTCCATAATCGGCTTTGACGGAAATATAAAAAACGGTCTCGACCTTTTGAAAACGTCCTTAGAAAAAGGAAAATTTACAAAAATTGAAGCAAAGGTTTATTACTCCATATCATCAATAACAGAGAAGGAAGATAACAGCACCGTATCCGTTGATTATGCAAAACAGCTTGTAGATGAATACCCTGAAAGCCCTATATTCAGGCTGGTTTATGCAATGATGCTGCAGGAAAGAACCCGTGTAGATGAGTCTATTACTCAAGTTAATAAAGCGCTTGAAACAAATAACCGCTCCCTTCAAAATGAAATGAAAAAAGGCGGTAATGCCCTGCTTGGTAATGCTTACTTTAAGAAAAATGATTTTGCCTCAGCGATACGTGTAATTGAGGAACACCTGCGTTATGTAAACGACGAAGACAGGTATAACATCAGCTTATATACGCTTGGGCTTTGCTACGAACTGACAGGAAACAGAAATAAAGCTCTTGAGTTCTACTCAAAGACCCGGACGAAGTTTAATGAAGAAAGAGACGGCGAACTTGAAAAATACGCTTATAGAATGAGCAGAGAAAGAATTAACTCCGCCCTCCGTGATATAGATTCGATGATAATCACCGCAAATAATTTAAGAGATGCAGGCAGCTTTGATGAATCCGTAAAAACCTTTGAGAAACTTCTTGGCTCTACTTACGCAGGGAAATTTAATAATGATGATGATAAGGCATCGCTTTACTCCGGGGCTGCGCATTCATATTTAATGAAGAAAGATTTACAAAAGGCTATTGAATACTTTGAAAAGACTATTATGCTTAATCCAAAGAAAGAAGTCTGGCATATTCCGCATTCTTATTTTGAGCTTGGGAAAATTTATTACAGAAAAGGGGATAAGAAAAAAGCAGATGATTATTTTGAAAAAATTTACGACTATAGTGACTACGACTCAAAAATATTTCTTGAAATGCGCCTTGCAAATTTCAAAGCAAAAAATTAATTATTTTGAAAATTTATTTTTCAATAATATTTTTTTTCATCCCGCTTTTAGCTTTTTCTCAATTTACTATGACATCCGAATTTCTGCCTGTAGCAGGAGACAGATTTTCTCAAATTAAAGCCGATACGACCGGGGTAACAGCAGGAGAAAAAGGCGATAATATCCGGTGGAATTTTAACCTTACATTCTCAAAAGACAGCGTAACAATTTTTTATGTAGGAATAAACACAACTCCGGTTGCTGAAGTATTTCCGACAAGCAATCTTGCGAGCTTTGTTACATTAAAGAATGTGAACGTCTATACTTACTATCAAATGCTGCCCAATGAAATAATTTACCTCGGAACTGCAAACTATTCTAAGAGCTACATTTTTAGCATACCCTTGCAAAACCCCAAAACAGTTTTTCAATTTCCATTCGCATATAAAGACACTCTTAACAGGGAATTCAGCTTTTATCTTGAATCAGGCAGTATCAGAAATTATTATTACGGGAATTTTTTTATTGACTACGATTCATACGGGAAGCTAAAAATAAACGATAGAGAGTATGATTGCATCAGGCTGCACACAATTGACTATTATGGCGACTCAAAAAATTTTAAAGATTCACAGTATTCCAATTACATAGAATCGTTTGAATGGTACATTAGCGAAAACAAGTTTCCATTATTTACAATCAGATATACTAATAAGAAGTCGAAAGAAAGAATTACAAAGCTGAAAGAAGTTTTGTTTACGGCAAATTAGATTTTCATTTCAATAATAACTTCCAATTGTTATTTTTATTTTTCAAATAAAAACGAATGCTCACAGATAATTTAAAAGAAAAATTGCAGGATGGTCTTTCTTCCGTAACTGAAAAAATAGATGATATGAAGGAAAATGTATGGGGAGAAGACAGGGACGAAATAATAGGTCAGTTTAAAGATAAAGGCACGGGTAAAGTAAAAGAGGTGTTTCAGGAGATTGCTGATTCAAATGCACTGATACAAAGGTCGGGGTTTATTCTCGTTGACCTCGAAGTTTCGCTCGGATTACCCCCGGAAATCGGAGCAATTTTTCATCAGAATAAAAAGGTAACAAAAGAAGAAAAAGAAGAAATCATGAAAGAGGCAGAGGATAAGAAAATTGTAAAAATTATTCTCAACTGCCTTTTTAAAGCAAGTGATTACTATGACAAAATCAGTATAGCAAACTACAAACTGGATAAAATTGAGCTTACATTAGGTTTAGCTCCCGGAATAAAAATAATTTTCTCAAAAGCCGACTAAAAAATGATAGCTGCTCCCATACCTGCCAATGAAAAGGAACGCCTTCAAAAACTGAAGGAGTATAACATTCTTGACACCCCTCAGGAAGAAAGCTTTGATGAAATTGTAAAGCTCGCTTCTATAATATGCAAAGCGCCTATTTCTACAATTACTCTTATTGATGAAAAGCGGCAGTGGTTCAAATCTAAAGTGGGCTTTGATATGACTGAAAGTCCCAGAGAAATTGCTTTTTGCGCCCATGTAATAAACGGTGATGACTTGATGGTTGTAAATGATGCTACGCAAGACGACAGGTTTCACGATAACCCTCTGGTAATGAAAGCTAACTATAAGTTCTACGCAGGGATGCCCTTGATTACGCCTGACGGAAACAAGCTCGGTACAATTTGCGTAGTGGATAGTGTTCCAAGAACGCTGAGTGAGGAGCAGAAATTTGCGTTACAGATTTTAGCAAAGAACGTGATTGCCCTGCTTGAATTGAAACTGAAGAATAACAATCTCTCCGATACCCTTACAACTCTATATACACAAAGCAATGAAATTGAGAGAATAAACAATATCAATACAAAGCTGCTCTCGATACTTGCCCATGATTTAAAAAATCCGCTGGGAGTAATCGAGCAGGTTACATCGCTTTATGTATCAAACCAGATTAGCAAGGAAGATATGGATGAAATTTTCACGGAGCTTCAAAAAAATGCGACTAATGCCCTTTCGATGTTGAATGAAGTTTTACAATGGGGCACTTCGCAGGTAGAAGGCAAAACTACTGACTTTAAGCCGTTGAATATTTTTGAAATGACCGAGAAAAAGAAAGAAGCATATTTTCTACTATTGAAATCAAAAAATAACAGGCTTGAAAATAACTGCGAAAGAGACTTGAGCTTCAAAGCCGATATAAATATGATGAGGTTCATACTTCGCAATCTCATTACCAATGCCAATAAGTTCACAAAAAACGGGACAATTTCCATTGCCACAAAGGATAGCGATGACTTTGTTGAAATCATTGTCTCCGATACCGGAGTGGGAATGAAGCCATCTCAAATCAGCCGGCTTTTTAAGTGGGAAACCAGAGCAAGCTCCGACGGCACTTCGGGTGAAAAGGGCACAGGCTTGGGGCTTCTGATTTGCAACGAATTTGTCATCAAGCACGGTGGAAAAATCTGGGTGGAAAGCACATTAGGCAAAGGCAGCTCGTTCCATTTTACCATTTCAAAACACCTGAAATAGGAGCCAAAATTGAGCTTTTTGCCAAACTTACGCTTAATCAGCTACCCCAAAAATAAATTATTTATTTTACAGTAACTTATTGTGGGGTTTTTCAAGGTGAGGTTTATTTTACTGTTTTAACAATTTTTGCTATGAGTGAACTTAGCGTTAAATTGTTCATAGAATTCCGATTTTGCGCTCAACCGATTTTTTCTAAACTGAAAGATAATGATTACATTTGAATATTAAGTTTTTCAAACCGCAAAATCCCGTCCTGCAAAAATACATTGATTGCTATTACTTCCTTACAAATAAAGCCGGAGCTAAAAAACTTTCTTATCTCGGATTTCCGTCTCACAATATTTACGTAACAACTTTTGCAAATGCAAAAACGAAAGTGAACGGAAGCAATTTAGCAATAAAAGAAAATCAAAACAACAAAGTAACTTCTTTACTGATTGTTGATGATGAGATACCGGGTTTAACTACATATCAGGGAAGCACAACAGAAGTTACAATTTATTTTAAGCCATTAGGGCTAAACTCTTTTCTCGAAAAAAATTTACTCCACTATAAAAAAACATGTATCTCGAAATTTCTGCCTTACAATGATTACAACGAGAGGATGCAGCAGTTTTTTAAATTAAAAAACACTCAGCAAAAGATTTCATTTCTTGAAAATTACTGGCTCTCAAAACTTAAAATATTTGACCATCCTTTCTTACATACAATCTTAGCAGATATTTTAAAAGCAGAAGAAGCTCCTCTCAAAACATCTGAGCTTGCAAAGAAAAACAATATTTCGCGGACTACTTTAAACCGCCAGTTTGCTCTTCAT
>JAFDZO010000040.1 GCA_018266845.1 Bacteroidota bacterium
AGGGCTGTTAAGTTCTAATTTGTAATTGTAAAATCTTGGTTCTCATTCCCAAACTCTGTTTGGGAATGCATTGTTTGCGAAACTCTGTTTCGCAGTGAAACGGAGTTTCACGCATTATTTCCGTCCCAAACAGGAGTTTGGGACGGAGAACCAAAATAGTTTCCCCTCTCCTTGATAAGGAGAGGGGTCAGGGGTGAGGTCAGTTGTAAAGTTTGATAACTATATACCAGTCGGGACAAGAACAAAAATTCCTCCCTTGAGGGAGGTGCCGAGTAAAACGAGGCGGAGGGTGTTCTCCCAAACACCCCTCCCTTTCGCTTCGCGAAAGTACTCCCCTCAAGGGGAGAATTAAAATTTGTCAAAGACTTGTATTTGCAAGAAGTGGGCTTTCGCTTTTTATTATTCTTTAATAATAAACAATACATCCACTCGCCTGCAACCCCTCTATCCACTTAGGTAATTCCAAATTCTCATTCCATCTCAAATCAAGTTTTCTCAAATTGGGCAATTCATGTATGCCGTCAGGTAAAGAGGTAAGTTTATTATTCCTTAAATCCAGATATTGAAGGGTTTTTAAATTAGAAATATTTTCAGGAAGAAAGGAGAGATTATTGTTTCTCAAATTTAATTCCAAAAGATTAGTCAGCGAGCAGATGCTTTCAGGCAGGGAAGTGATTTTATTATCTTCTAAAATTAATTTTTGCAGATTGGATAGATTTCCTATCTCATTAGGAAGAGATGTTAAATGATTTTTATTCAGATGAATTTCTTTTAAGCTGTGCAGCTTTGTAAATTCATCAGGGAGATTTTTTAAAAAATTATCATAAGCGCGAAACTCAATTAAGCTTTCAAGATTTCCTATATACGCGGGCAGCTTTTCTATTTTATTATAACAGATATTCAGATAGAATAAATTTGGCAAATCGCCGATTGCATCGGGAAGCCCGGTTAGCTCAAGATAGCTTAGGTATAAAAATTTTAAGTTCTTTAATTCTTTTATTGAATCGGGAATGTGCTGAACAGGATTATGAGTAATATCAAAAATTTCAAGATTGGAAAGAAAGTTTAAATCTTCGGGCAATGACTGAAGTCCTGTATTATCAAAGCACAATAATTGAAGATTTTCCGTTTCGTAAACTTCTTTCGGGAAAGTTTTAAGGTCAATATCTTTGTAATATAAAGTAATTCTTTTCATAAAAATTTTTAACACTAAATCACAAAATACTCTAAATAACACAAAACTTTAATCTTTAATTTAGTGCAGTTTTGTGCTGTTGGTGTTTTAGTGGTGAAAATATAAAAACAAAAAAGGTTATCCTGAAATTCAGAATAACCTTGTGTTTTGAGGCGTGGATCAGATTCGAACTGATGAATGAGAGTTTTGCAGACTCTTCCCTTAAGCCACTTGGGTACCACGCCGAAAATGTATTATGTAAAAGAAAAAAGCTGTCCGCTAGTTGAACAGCTTTAGAGCGGGAAACGGGACTCGAACCCGCGACATCAACCTTGGCAAGGTTGCGCTCTACCAACTGAGCTATTCCCGCAGAATTAACAATATATCACACTTCGTTTTTTTATTCAAGTCTATTTAAGGGCAATGATTTTTTTTCTCATCACACGACAAAAATTTTTCTTAAAAAACTAAATTTAACCGCAAAGATGCAAAGTTTTTGGCAAAGCACGCAAAAAATATAAAATATTTTTCCTAGATATCTTAAACATAAAACTAATTGCGATTTAAAGTCAGTTTGGGTTAAACAATTTCGAGTTTGAGAAATCATATTTTGAGTTCGTTTTTAAGGTCTTTGCGAACTTTGCTGTCATATTTTGCGTTCTTTGCGGTTAAATACATATTTACAAGTATAAAATTTTTTTTGTCGTGTGGTGAAGATTTTTTTTTGAAATATTAATCGGAACTATAAGAGATATTTCCAATAAAATTTCTGTCAACAAAATTTTTCGAACTCGTTACGACGCGGAATTTATCCCGATAAAATCGGGAGCTTCGTAACGCATATGTCAATACAGTTTCCAAAAAATTTTCCTATATATAGTAATAGGTAACTTTGTATTTGAAAATTGTTTTCAAATTACTAACTTTAGAAAGCTCTTTTCAAATACTTCAAACTATACGGAAATTTGAAATTTTTGAATATTGATATAACAGTAATTTAATGGAAAACTTACGAGGGGGCGTAAGTTTTGGTATATGTTTTTTCAAGATTTAAGGTGTTCAAAAAGTGTCTTTTCTCTCATGAAATACTTCATATTTGAAAAAATCCGGCTTAAAAAATATGAAAAAGAGAAAAAAAGGTATTTGAATTTTATATATAAATGTTTAGTTTTGTAACAGTTTTTAAATAATATCATACATAGAGAATGAACGAAATTAAAACTTCATCACACACAATTTTTCCACCGGCAGGTTCATGGGATACTACATGTGAAAAATCACATTCAATTTTTCCACCGGCAGGTTCATGGGATTCTGCAAATGAAAAATCACACTCGATTTTTCCGCCGGCAGGTTCTTGGGATAATGCAAGCGAAAAATCACACTCGATTTTCCCGCCTGCAGGTTCATGGGAATAATGTTTCCTGAATTTACGATTTTAATTTGAGTCTTGAATCTGTATTACGGGTTCAAGACTTTTTTATTTAACATTCCTATTTTAAATTACTTTGGATAGAAAAGAATTAATAAAGCTTAAATGCGATTTGCTCATTAACGGTGTTCGTTTGAACGAATTGCGTAATGACCTGTTTGAAACTCAGGGCTGGGATAAAGAACGGGCTATGTGTTTTCTTCCTGCGGAATTAAAATTGCCGCTGGAAGTTTTTGTGCAGATTAGAGAAAACCCGGAGGCAAATTTCCGGTTAAGAATATTTGAGGATAAATTATTTATTCAGGATAAGGCAAATAATAAAATTTGCCCGGCTGATTTTGTTTCGCTTCCGCCTTTTTCTAAAAATTTTACAAACGACTTAACGCCGTTTGAAAAAATTGTGGTTTATAACGGAACGTGTAACCTGAATTTTACATGGAACTATTACTGCGATTACTTCCGTACAAAGCAGGAATGCAAGTTCTGCAATCTTACTCCCGCGCAGGATTTTTATCCAGAAGAAAATATTTCCAATGCCAGAAAAAATGCTAAACAGGTTGCAGATGTGATTGCTGCTGCAAAGCAGTATCATCCTGACCCGAAATCAATTTTAACACGCGGAACGCCGCCCGAAAAACAGGGGCTTGGCGGAACAATTCAAATTCTTGAAGAGCTTGCCGAAAGATTTCCTTATAAAAATGACAGGGAAAGAACGAAAGTTTTAATGACAATTTCCCCGACAAAAAATATTGATGATGTAAAACTCGTTTACGATTTAGGGCTTCATAGCATTTCATATAATTTTGAAGTGTTTGATAAAGGATATTGGAAAGCTATTGTGCCGGGTAAGGATTCGTTCATTGGTAGAGAGTTGTGGGAAGAATCATTAATCAAAGCTGTTGATTACTATGGACCCGGAAGAGTTTTTTCCGCTATGATTGCGGGTCTTGAACCAAGACAATCATTGCTTGAAGGTGTCGAGTGGTGCGCCGATAGAGGAATTGTTCCAATCGTTGTGCCTTTCTCTCCTGAAACCGGAAGCGCATTTGAAGGATTCCGTTCACCCACTTACAAATGGATGATGGAAACACATTTAATGGCTGCGGATATTATGCTGAAAAAACTTCCTTTTCTTGGAACTGAAGAATATTGGAAAGAAGATGCTCCGATTTGCGCAGAGTGCTTCACAGGCGGATTTATCTATGACATTGTAAAAGAAAATGCAGGTCTTACTGATTATCATTCCGGCAATAAATTGTCCAACGAAAAATTAATTTTGGAATCTGAAGAAGTCATTAAATAAAATTTTTTATAATGTACGATCTCCCATATCACAAAGCAAAAGATGAACAGGATATTAAAGATTTTATAGCAAAATATCCGTTTGCTTTTTTAACAGGATGCGATTCGGAAAATAAACCGGTGGCGACACAGATTCCTGTTTTCATTGAAGAAAAAGACGGCAGAAAAATTTTAAGAGGTCACCTTATGAAAAACACTGACCATCACAAGGCTTTTCTTCAAAATGAAAATGTTCTGGCAGTTTTTACAGGGCATAGCACCTACGTTAGCGGTACTTGGTATAAAAATCCATACACGCCATCGACGTGGAATTTCATGAGTGTTCATGCAAAAGGCGTAATCAAATTTTTAGATGATGAAGCAATAGTTGATGCGCTTAGAATGGTATCTCTTCATTTCGAAAAATATAATCGCGAATCTACAACTATATATGATAATCTGCCTTCAGAATTTACAGCAAGATTGATGAAGGCGATAGTTGCTTTTGAAATTGAAATTAAAGAGCTTGATACTGTCTTCAAATTAAGTCAGGACAGGGATGAGGAAAGCTATAAAAATATAATCGGGCGATTGAGAGAGCAGGGTGATGAATCAGGGCAAGTGATTGCTTCTGAAATGGAAAAAAGAATCAATCTGGTGTTCCCCGAGTTAAATCAAGGATAATTCTAAACAACAATGACCTTAGACGAAGCAATAAGATTAAAAACAGAACTGCTTATAGAAGGACTTACGCTTTCCGATGAAGCGATGACTACTGTAGGGCAGGGAGGAATGGAAAAAGTATTCTGGGTATTTGAAATGACTCAGGCAACTCATAAAGGCACAGGAGACGGTTCGCGCCCGCTGCCGAATGATATGCTTTTGCCATATGACTTGTATGCAGATGTTAGATATAGCCCAAAGTCTCCCTTTAAAGTTCATAAGAGCGGTGATGCAGTAATTCTTTTAAAGAACGGAATTGAAATCTGCGAAGTGAGATGGCCTAACCGTCCCGATTACTATGATAAAAAAACTCGCAGCGGTGAGTGGATGAAAAAAGTAGCTTCAATGAGAGGGGACTGCGGTCTTCGTGTGTGCTTTGATAATGCGTGCAATTATTTTGCAAAAAAAGAGCAGTGCAAGTTTTGTAATATAGTCCCTGCAAGGCAGAGAAACAGAGACCATGTAGTAACAACTAAAGAAGCGGAGGATATTTACGATGTAGTAAAAGAGGCAATAATAGATAATCCAGTCTGCTCACACCTTGCTATGACGGCAGGCGCAGCCAAAGATGACGGTCTTGGAAACCTTCCTCAGATTTTGGAAAAGCTAAAACCTCTCCTTGCTCAAAAATATTTTCCGATTGTAACAGCAATAACTGCTACACGAAACATAGAAGAGACACAGTACTTATGCTCAACAGGAATAAGTTCAGTTGCGTTCAATCTTGAAATATGGGATGAGAAAATTTTTAATGAAATCTGTCCGGGAAAAACAAGACGAGTAGGACGAGATAGATGGATACAATCACTAAAGGAAGCAAGAGATTTATTAAAGCCTGCAAGAGCATTAAGCTCATTTGTTGTAGGGCTTGAGCCGATGGAATCTGTTTTAGAAGGAATAAACTACCTTTCTTCGGAAGGAATATTTCCTATAATGAGTCCATTTATACCAATGGTGGGGACTGACTACGAAGGCAAAGAAGCTCCAAGCGTTGACTGGGTTTGGGAAGTTCACGAAAAAGCTACCGATATTATTTATAAAAATCTGCCAGACGCATTTTGTGATGAAATCTGGGACGGCGATATTGGCATTTGTCCCTCGTGCACAACAACGAAATTATTTTTTGATTTTATGAGAAGGGTAGTGCCGAGAGATAATCCTAGAAGAGTTATGTCGCCTGAAAGTGTCAGCGCGATTGCTTAGTTTTTCATAAAAAAGGCAATACAATTTCAGACCTGTTAGGTTTTTAATCCTGACAGGTCTTTCTTTTTATAAAAAATCCAATATTTTATATTTTAATTTCAGTTGATAGAGTTGAAACTTTTTAATAAGTTTTGACATATAAATTTTATATGAGACTATTCTTTAAAGCAAGAGGCGATGCCTCTTTCGGATTATTATTAATCCGCCTTACACTTGGCGGAATTTTTTTAGTTGCTGGAGCATCAAAGCTTTTACATCTTGAGGAATTTATTAAAGCTGTAAAAGGAATGGGCGTTCTGCCCGAAAACATTGCGTTTATTTTCGGATTCATCCTTCCTTTTATTGAAGTCATTTTCGGCGCGTTATATATCATAGGCTTTTTTACACCGATAACTTCGTTTGTGCTTTCGATGCTTCTTGTGAGTTTTCTAATCACTCTAAAGAATGATGCTGAAATACCTTTCACATATAACTGGGTTTTTCTTGCCTGCACACTTTGCACAATGTTTTCCGGCGCGGGGTTAATTTCATTCGACGCAATGCTGGACAAAAAGAAAAAAACGATTTCAATACAAACTCCTCCAGTGAAATCTCCAATTGTAGAGGAGAAAAAAATTCAGATAATCGAGCCGATTGAAATTAAAGAAGAGAAGATAGATATACACTAATTACCCGTCAAATTTCATTTATTTTACTGTATATCTTTGTATATTGTAAGTAATTGAAATTTTAAGCGTGAATACGGGTACGAGTGAGAAAGCTATAACAGCTTTTTATTTTATCAATTATAATAGAAGTGATTTAGTATCAGTTCTAAAAAACTTTAGTGATTCTTCCGATGTAATATGCCTTGACCTTGAGGACAGTATTCAGGATTTAAGGCATCCTTTAAATAACTCTTCGCTAAAAAATTCCGCACGAAATTTTATTAGGAAAATTTTTTCTGGTTTAAGACCTTTGAATGTTAACTTTGGAATAAGAATAAATTCTTATCATTCAAAAGAATTTATCCTTGATATTAAACTGCTTTCAGAATCGTTTCTCAAAGAAAAAATTAAATCCATTCTAATTCCCAAAGTAGAATCAGTGGAAGAAGTAGAATTAATCATTAACTCTCTTGAAAAAACCGGAGTGAATGCTGCTGAAATAATTCCTGTTATTGAAACGAAGAAAGGTTTTAAAAATTTGGAATCAATTGTTAACCTTAATAACCTCCGGTTAAGAAGAATAGCATTCGGTCATTGTGATTTCAATATTGATAATAATTTTTTCCCGTTTTTTCATCAAAATTCACGGCAATATTGGGAATGGGTGAAAGAATTTACATCCATAATTGAATCTGCCGGAATGCAGTTTATAAATTCTCCGTTCTTAAAATTACAAGATGATTATTCATTTCAGTCTATGCTTTCAAAACTATTTACGCATTGTTCTTCTGATTTCGGTCAAATCACACTTACAAACCGGCAGACTCAATTGTGCAAAAAATTTCAGCCGGATTACAAACAGCTTAATGGGTATAGAAAACAGTTGAATGAAAATGAATGTGAAATATATGCGAAGGAATTAGTAAATGATTTTGAATCATATAACGAAGGAAAAGGGTTTACCATTTCAAACAAGCGCACATTAATTTCCCCCCAGGAATATACTTCTGCAAGAAAATTTATCATGAATAAAGCGCTCAAGCTTACTATTGCTGGAGGGTGCTTTACGGCGCAGAGTAATATTCCGAAAGAAAAACTATATCATCAAATCGCTAAAAAAGAATTTGAGAGAAAATATAAAAAGAAGGTATTAATAAATATTATCAGGTACGAAAGGTTTACAAATTGTTTTGAAAAAATTAGAACACATGTTGCAAACAGCGAAGTAGATTTGTTACTTTTCCATATTCGGGTAGAACAGGTGCTTCGCATAGCAAAACTGATTTACAAATATTCTGACGATGGAAAAATAAAGCGCGCTCTCACAATTCCGTTCCTTAACATAATTCCTTCTGAAAAAAAGGAAATTCTACAGGCTATTTTGCCTTTGCCAAACCCGAACATTCAAAAGCCGGAAGGAATAAACAAAGCGAAAATAAAGTTAAACTATTTGTTAGGAAAAATATCAGGCAATCTTAGCTATGCCATTAAAGTATATGATAGGCTGGTTTCCGACATAATGGAATTGTGCAGACAAAAAAATATTAAACTAATTATAGCAGGTCCTGCCTCGCGCCCTTATCTTGATGTGGAGAACAACATAACGGAGAAACTCTTTTTACATTTTAAAAAGAAAGCAATGAATGAAAAAATTCCATTTATTAATCTTTTGGGTTGTGAAAATGAATATGGTGAAAGTCTTTTCTTTGAAAGCGGTATTCATGTAAGCGAAGCCGGACATATTCGCGCGGCGAAGCTGTTACTTAATGAACTTAATAAAATTTATTCTACTTAATTATCAAACTCTCTCTTTCAGGACCAACAGAAATATACTTTATAGAATAACCGATAAGTTCTTCGATTTTTTTTATATAGTTCTGAGCGCTTACAGGAAGCTCATCAAACTTTCTGCACTTTGAAATATCTTCAGACCAGCCGTCAACTTCAATATATTCGGGAATTGCTTTTTCAAGCAGAGGAGTAAGAGGAAAAGTTTTAATACTTTTACCTTCAATATTGTATGCTGTGCAGATTTTTAATTTTTTTAGTCCTGAAAGACTATCAAGTTTTGTAATTGCGATTTCATCTACTCCCTGAACCTGCGCGCCGTATCTTGAAGCGACAGCATCGAAGTGTCCAATTGTTCGCGCTCTGCCTGTTGCTGCTCCATACTCAAAAGCAATCTCGCGAAGGTTATGCGCATCTTCATCATTCATTCTTGTTACGAAGGGTCCTGCTCCAACGCAGGTAGAAAACGATTTCATTACGCCGATTACTTTATCTATTTTTTTCGTAAACAATCCGCCGCCTATAGGGGCAAACGATGCTAATGCAGATGAAGAAGTTGTGTAGGGATAAATTCCATAGTTAATATCTCTTAACGAGCCAAGCTGTGCCTCAAACATAATTTTTTTCCCTTCCGTGGCAGCATTTCCTAAAAGCTCAGTAACATCACAAATATATTTTTTAATTTTCTCCCCGTATTTATTCAGCCAGTCCATAGTTTCTTCAGCTGAAACAGTTTTGCTGCTTTTGTAAACACCGGTAATTAGAAGATTCTTCCATTCGACTAACTGCTCTACATGTTTTCTTAAATCTTCCGGGTAAAACAGTTCACCTACTTGTATGCTCTTTTTCTGATAGCGTTCGCCATAGGCGTAAGCGATTCCTCTTTTAGTTGAGCCGTATGCGCCTGCGCCAAGACGCTCTTCTTCAAGCTCATCTTCCAATCTGTGAAAAGGAAAAGTTATGGTGGCTCTTTCAGAGATTTTTATGTTAGAGCAGTCAATGCCGGATTTTTCAAGCTCATCTACCTCTTCGCAGAATGCCTGAATATCTATTACCATTCCCGTTCCTAATACATTAGTAACCTTAGGATTAAAAATTCCTGAAGGAATTAAGTGCAGCTTGAAAGTCCCGAACTCATTTACAACAGTATGCCCCGCATTATTTCCGCCCTGATATCTTACGACATAATCAACATCCTGCGCAAAGTAGTCAACCATTCTTCCTTTACCTTCATCGCCCCAATTTAGTCCTACTAAAACTGTAATTTGATTATTCATTATCTGATTTTTTGAACAAAAAAAAATCTTCAACTTTTGGTTGAAGATTTTTGAGTTATTAAAATTTGAAAAAATTCAAATGAGAATTATTTGAAATTTATTTACAATCCGAAAACAGTATCGAGCTTAGTTATTTTGAAAACATTCAGCAGCTTATCATTCAGGTTTATAAGTCTAAGCTCTTTATTCATAGATTTTACTTTTTTATAACATGCTATCAAAATTCCGAGTCCTGAACTGTTAATAGAAGTTACATTTGCAAAATCAATTTCAACTTCCCTGCACTCATCGGTCAGCTCTTTATTTACAATATTGTTCAAGTCATGTAAATCGGTCAATCCGATTGAATCTTCCTTTATCAGAATGTGAAGGGAGCCGTTATTGATATTTTTTTCGAATGTTTCCAATTAAAAAAATAGTTTTAAATTATCTTGCTAATCTTGGCTTTGATGCAATCTTGCTCATTACTCTGTGCTTATAGTCAACTACCGCAGCGCTGGCAATAAAGACGGAAGAATACGTACCGGTAATAATACCAACTCCAAAAACAAAAGAAAATGCTCTATTTACTTCACCGCCGAAGATGAATAAAACTAAAATTGTTAAAAATACTGTACCGCTGGTAATAATAGTTCTGCTCAATGTTGCGTTTACAGAATGGTTCATTACAGCTTCAATATCTTCGTTTTTGTGAATCTTAATGTTTTCTCTAATTCTATCGAAAATAATAACTGTATCGTTAACAGAGAAACCTACAAGCGTAAGGAATGCTGCAAGCATCTGCTGGTTGAATTCAAGTCTTATGCTTGGGATTAAGAAATCAATTATAGCTACTGCTGCAAGGGTAATAAGAACGTCGTGAACAAGAGCTATAATTGCGCCCAACGCATAAATGAACTGGAAGCGGAATGCGAGGTAAATGAAAATACCTATAAGAGAAAAAATAATCGCATACATAGCATTCTTTCTTAGCTCTGCTCCGATTTTCGGTCCTACTTTATCTATTCTTTGAACAGTGAATGCGTTGCCTGAAATTTTATCTTTTATAGCTTTTTGAATTTTATCGGAAACTAAAGTGCCTTCTTCCTGCAGCGGAGTTCTTAATAGAATATCTTTATCCGTTCCCATGGTTTTGATTTCCATTCCAACGAACCCTGCTTCATCCATAGTGCTTCTTAATTGCCCGACATTAATATCACTTGTGAATTTCAACTGAACCTCCGTGCCTCCTTGAAAGTCAATCCCTAGCGGAATTCCTTTAGTGAATAACACTGCCATACCTATCACTATTATTGCAATGGAAAGAACATAAAATTTTCTTCTCTTTCCAAGGAAATCAATATTTGTGTGCTGAAATAATCTCATTTACTTATGTTAAAAAATTTTAAAATTGTTTTTATCCGAAACTTACTTCTTTGCCTTTTTCAAGCATTATATCAAATATGAAGTGAGTAATTACGATAGCCGTGAAAAGGTTTGCAACTAAACCTGCAAGCAATGTAACAGCGAATCCCTGAATAGGTCCTGTTCCAAAACCATATAAAATAAAAGCTGTGATGATACTCGTTACGTGAGAATCAAGAATAGCTGAAAAAGCTTTCTTGTAACCGACTTCCAACGCAGTTTTCAAAGGCTTGCCTGTGGCTAATTCTTCCCTTATTCTTTCAAAGATAAGAACGTTGGTATCAACTGCCATACCGAGAGTTAAAATTAAACCTGCAATACCTGGAACTGTAAGTGTAGCTTTGAATGCAGCCATTATACCAAGGATGAAAAGAACGTTGACTAACAGCGCGAGATCGGCTACTGTTCCGCCCATTCTGTAATATACAATCATAAATAAGGCTACAAGAATAAGAGCAGCAACAGATGAAAAAATACCTGCCTTGATGGAATCTTCTCCGAGGGATGGTCCAATGGAACGCTCTTCTATAATCTTTACAGGGGCAGGTAGCGCGCCTGCTTTAAGAACTATTTCAAGAAGCTTTGCTTCCTGACTATTAGCCATTCCTTCAATTTGTGAGTTACCGCCAGAAATTTTATTTCTTACAACAGGGGCGGAGAATACTGCGTTATCAAGTACGATTGCGATTCTCTTTCCAATGTTTGAACCTGTTATTCTCGACCAGTCGGCAGCGCCTTCTGAGTTCATTTCCATGCTTACAACAGGGGTATTGTTGTTGGGGTCAATATTAGCTCTTGCATTGGTGATTACTTTTCCTGTAAGCTCGGCATCTTTTTTGACTGGAAATAGAATCCAAAATTTTACACCCGATTTTTGATCAACATCAGCTTTATTTTTCCAAGAAAAAACCATGTCTGATGGGATAATATTTTTTACGTCTTCTCTTGATAACATCCTCTCAACTTTTTCTTTATTTTCATCGAGAACTGCTATATCACCGCCTTGCATCGCAATTAATAATGAAATAAATGGAAACTTAGCTTTATACTCTTCTTCTGACATCTGTTTATTGGTGTCGGCAGGGGATTTATTAGTAGTATCGGCTAAAGAAGTACTATCTTTCTTAGTTTTTAGAGAATCTTTTTTTAGTTTAGTAGTATCCTTTAAATTATTTTTAGATTTAGTTGAATCTGCTTTATTTTTACCCGCAGTCTGATTTTTTGTTTTTGTCGTATCGCTGCTGGATAATGACGTTTTGCTCGTCAATGAATCATTTTTTATAGATTTCATCTTCAATGAATCAGAAGTTGAACTGCTATCCAATTTTCCAACTACAACAGAATTGATTTGTTCAAGCACTTTACTAATTGAGTTAGGGTCTTTTAGCAGTTTGAACTCAAGCAAAGCAGTTCCCTGAAGAAGTTTTCTTACCTCTTCCTGATTGCTGATACCGGGAAGCTCAACGATAATTCTGCTGCCGCCGATTTTTTGAATCTGAGGCTCAGCAACACCGTATTGGTCAACTCTGTTTCTTACGATTTCAACTGCTCTGTCTAAAGCGCCGTCAATCTCATCTTTCAGCTTTTTATCAACATCCTTTTCTTCATCGCGAATATCGCCATAGTACGATTTCAGCGTAAGTCCCTTTGCCTGAAGTTTGCTTTTGAATGTAGTAAAGATAGCTTCATCGTTTCCTTTTGTCGCTTCTTTTGTTTCATTCAGAACTGCTGTCAGTGTTTCGTCTTTTTTCTTAGCGAGGTCCTCGAGCAGCTTAATTATATCAACGTCAAGCACAACGTACATTCCGCCTTTTAGGTCAAGACCAAGCTTTATTCTTTTCTCTCGGGCGTTTCTAAGTTTCTCACCGTTTTTGTCAATGAAATCTATGCTATCCTGTCCTGTTTTTCCTTTTAATTCCTTGGAAAGGCTATAATCGGTATAGGTAGGAATCAGAAAATAGATTGCCAGCGCAACGAAAATAAGGGTGAGAACAATTCTCGTAAGATTCTTCTTCAAGTTATATCTCCGGTATTAATGATTAAATGTTATGGGTTTCAAAAACACAAAAACCTAAATTTACCTGTAAAAGTGAAAAATGTCAATGTAAATAGAGTTGCTTGAATTGTGATTAATCTATGTAAAATTTTCATTTAGGATGGGGGATAGTTTTTCGCTCTGCATGAAGGTGTCTTTGTGGCAAAAAAGTAACGTCATAATAAATTCAAAATGAAATTCTCTTAACGATCCAGTAATTTCCTGAACTTCTTATGACTTAATGAGCGCATTTTTATCTTGAGATTACAATAATTACAAAAACATTCAAAAAGCACTTTTTTTCAAATTGAAAATGCACTGCAAAATAGGTATCTTTAATATTTTCCGATTAATTTTATGAACAGAATTGAAGCCGTAAAAAGCAATTTCAAGAAACTAGGGGTTGACTCCTTTCTTGTTAAAAATCTCTCAAATATCAGATATTTATCGGGGTTTTCGGGCAGCGCCGGAGCGTTGCTGCTTACAAAAGATAAAGATTATTTTATTTCGGATTTTCGCTATAAAAGCCAGTCAGCAGTTGAAGTTTACAAGAACTTTAACGTCATAATATACAAGCAGAATTCTTACGGCTATATTTCAGATTTAGCTAATAAGCACGGACTTAAGAAAATCGGCTTTGAATCGAACTTCCTTACCTTTAATGATGCTGAAAACCTTAAAAAGGAATTTGCTCCCGTAAAATTTGTTGGAGTAAACGCCTTAATAGAGAAATATACTTCACAAAAAAATGAAAGAGAAATTGAGCTTACAAAACAGGCGGTGGCTATTACGGATAAGGTTTTTTCAGAAATGCTTGGAATAATAAAACCCGGGCTTACTGAAAAAGAAGTATCTGCTGAGATTACTTACCGCCAGAAAAAATACGGCGCTTCAGGAGATTCTTTCGACCCGATTGTTGCCTCCGGCGAACGCAGCGCATTTCCTCATGCAAGACCGACCGACAGAAAAATCGGAAAAAATGAGTTACTTACGCTTGATTTTGGATGTATTGTAGAAGGAATGAAATCGGATATGACGCGCACAATTGCAATCGGAAAACTGCCTTCAGAATGTAAAAAGATTTACGACATAGTTTTAGAAGCGCAAAAAAGAGCCGTTGATGCAGTCCGCGCCGGAATAAAAGTAAAGAAGCTTGATTCATACGCAAGAGGATATATTAAGGAAAAAGGTTACGGAAATAATTTCGGTCATGGACTTGGACATGGACTTGGCTACGATATTCACGAAGGACCTTCTATTAATCCCAGAACGGATTATACCTTACAGGTAAATAACATTGTAACAATTGAACCCGGAATTTACGTCGAGGGCTTGGGCGGAGTACGAATTGAAGACGACGTAGTTGTAAAAGAAAAAGGCTGCGAAATTTTAAACATCAGCCCGAAGGAATTAATCTCTCTATAATTTTTGAATAAAGTTCTTATAATATCGTATTACTTCCCTCCTATGGGAATGGGCGGCGTTCAGAGAACGCTAAAGTTTGCTAAATATCTTAAAGACTACGGCTGGCAGCCCGTTGTAATAACCGACTCACCTAAAAAATATTTTGCAGTAGATAACTCACTTCTTGAAGAAGCGATTGAAAGCGGAATTAAAATAGAGAGAACCGGCAATAAGCCATTCGATCCTTCTAAAATAATAGTAAAAGCTCCGAAAGAAAATATGCGAAAGCTGCGCAGCGCTGTCTCGCAGTTCTTTTTTATTCCCGATTCAAAAATAGGATGGAAGAAAAAAGCTCTTAAAAAAATTGATGAGATATGGTCAAAATATAACGGATTTGATTTAGTTTTTGCAACTGCTCCGCCATACACTGACTTTTTAATTGGTCAGGAAGTTAAGAGAAAATATAAGATTCCACTTGTAATTGATTACCGCGATGCGTGGGTTGATAGCCCCGTGCTTAATTATTATCCGACACCTTATCATAAGCTGAAAAATATGCGCCTTGAAAAAGGTGTGCTCAAAATTGCGAATAAAGTTATTACAACAAACAGAAGAGTTAAAGAATATATTATATCCCGCTACGGCAATATTGAGTATAACGATGTAAAAATTATTTCACATGGATTTGACAGCGAGGATTTTGAAAAGGCAGCTCATTCAGAACTTCCTTCTACAAGTAAATTCAGAGTGTCTTATTCAGGAAGTTTTTATACGCGTAATCCGAAATTTTATTTCGAGGCAATTAAGGCTTTCGTTGATAAATATCCCGAGCTTAAAAACGATATTGAGTTCTGCTTTATAGGTACTTTTTCAAAAGAGAATTTACAGATTGCAAAAAATCTCGGCATCGAGCAATATCTGAATATCACAGGATACTTAGAGCATATTAATTGCGTAAAGTATGTAATGGCATCAGATGTATTGTTCCTTATGATTTCACGCGGAGAAAATGAAGATGCGGCAATGCCGGGTAAAGTCGGTGAGTATATCGGCAGCAGAAAAAATATTATTGCGTGCATCCCCGAAGGGGTAACGAAAAAAATGCTTGAGAAATATAATGCGATAAAATTTATTGATGATGAAAATCCCGAACAAATTGCCCGCGCAATAAAAGAATATTACGATGAAAAGAAAAACGGAACTATGCCTATGGCAAATGAAGAGATGCTTGAGGAATATGACAGAAAAAATCTTACTTATGAACTTGCAAAAGAATTTAATCTTTTAAAAGACATAGACTAACCTTTTAATTAAAATCTTCCTATGAAAGTTTTGCTTATAGGTAACGGCGCAAGAGAAAATGCTCTGGCTTGGAAGATTGTAAACTCCCCTTCGTTTAAAAATTCCGGTTCGGTTTTATATGCAGCCCCCGGAAATCCCGGAATAAATAAATTTGCCAATCCGGTAAACATTGCTTCGACAGATATTCAATCCTTAAAAAATTTTGCTTTAAATGAGAAAATAGATTTTACTGTTGTAGGACCGGAAATTCCGCTTTCAATTGGAATTGTTGATGAATTTGAAAAAGAGGGATTGAAAATTTTCGGTCCTTCAAAAGCAGCTGCGGAAATTGAAACAAGTAAAGTGTTCTCAAAGGAGTTAATGCAGAAATATTCAGTGCCGACTGCAAAGTTTAAAGCATTCAATACAGAAAATCTCGGTGAGTTAAGTTCTTTTATAGATGAGGTAAATTATCCTGTAGTAATAAAAGCTGATGGACTTGCAGCAGGAAAGGGTGTTATTATTTGCAATGATGATTCTGATGTTGAAAGTTGTATTAAAGATTTAACTGAAAATAAAATTTTCGGTGAGGCAGGATTGAACTTTGTTGCAGAGCAGTTTTTAACGGGAAATGAAGTTTCATTATTTATAATCACCGATGGAGAAGATTTTGTTGTTCTTCCTCCCGCCCAGGATTACAAGAGAATTTTTGAAGAAGATAAAGGAAAAAATACAGGCGGCATGGGTGCATTCACTCCCGCGGTAAAATTCTGTAATGATGAGGTGTTAAAAAAAGCAGAAGAGAAAATTATTAAGCCCGTTCTCTCTGCTTTAAAAAAAGAAGGAAGAAATTACAAAGGATGTTTGTATGCAGGGCTGATGATAACAGAAGAAAAAGAACCGTTTGTAATTGAATTTAACTGCCGCTTTGGCGACCCCGAAACACAGGCAGTTCTCACATTAATAGATTCCGATTTCCTCGAATTATTAATGGCTTCTTCTGAAAATAAAATTAAAGATTATTCTTTAAAAATTAAAAATGCTTTTGCAGGGTGCGTTGTGCTTGCTTCGCTCGGCTATCCCGATGAATTTGAAAAAGGGAAATTAATTTCAGGCTTAGAAAATATAGATAATAATGTTCACGTGTTTCATGCGGGAACATCAGAGATGCACGGAAAAATTTTTACTAATGGCGGAAGGGTAATTTCAGTGGTCTCCTGTTCTGAAAAATCTTTTAATTCTGCTTTTGAAAATATATATTGTGCAATAGAAAAAATAGATTTTGAAAATAAATATTTCAGACGAGATATAGGAAAAATAGTATTATGAAAAAAATAATTGTTACAGGCGGCGCAGGATATATCGGTTCGCACACGGCAGTCGAACTTATGAATGCGGGCTATGATGTAGCTATCATTGATAACCTTTCTAATTCCGATGCATCTGTCCTCGGAGGAATTGAGGAAATTACAGGAAAGCAGCCGGTATTCTATAATATTGACTTATGCAATAAAGAAGATTTGAACTATTGTCTCGAAAAAGAAAAAGATGCGGACGCAATAATTCATTTTGCGGCGTTCAAAGCGGTGGGTGAGTCTCAGCAGTTCCCCATGAAATACTACAATAATAATGTTGTTGGAATGGTGAACCTTCTCGATTGCATTATTAAAAATAAACTGAATAATTTTGTATTCTCTTCTTCGTGCACTGTTTACGGAGAGGCGGATGAGCTTCCTGTAACGGAAAACTCCCCGGAGAAAAAAGCGGAATCTGCTTATGGATTTACAAAACAAATAGGTGAGCGAATGCTTGCAGATGTTTCGCAGGCAGATAGCTTACGTGTAATTTCTCTCCGTTATTTTAATCCTATCGGCGCTCATGATACAGCAATAATCGGTGAGCTTCCGCTTGGAGTTCCGAATAATCTCGTTCCTTTTATAACCCAAACGGCTATTGGCATTAGAGAGCAGCTAACTGTATTTGGAAATGATTACGATACTCCCGATGGAACAAATATTCGTGATTACATTCACGTTGTTGACTTGGCAAAAGCACATGTTAAGGCAGTTGAAAGATTAATGGAAAAGAAGAGCAGCGATAATCTTGAAATTTTTAATTTAGGAACTGGAGTAGGAAATTCAGTTCTTGAAGTTGTACAGACTTTTGAAAAAGTTACAGGTGTAAAGTTAAATTATAAAATAGGGTCAAGAAGAGCAGGCGACGTTGTCTCTATTTACGCAGATACTAATAAAGCAGGCGATGTGCTGGGATGGAAAACGGAAAGAGATTTGGCAAACGCGCTTTCGACGGCGTGGAAGTGGGAGCTTGCACTGAAAGAAAAAAGAGATAAAAATCAGTAATGAAAATAGATGATAATTTTTTAGAAAGAGTTTTCAGCGGAGATAAAAGGGCAATAGCCAGGGCAATTTCTATTGTTGAAGATGAAACCGAAGGCAGGGACGAAATCCTTCGCAGAATTTATTCTCGTACAGGAAACGCATATAAAATAGGTATTACGGGACCTCCCGGCGCAGGGAAGTCAACACTAACAAACGCTTTGGTAAAGCTGCTTGTTTCAAAAGGATATAAAGTAGGAGTGATTGCAATTGACCCGACAAGCCCTTTCACGGGCGGCGCTCTTCTTGGTGATAGGATAAGAATGAATGACATAGGAATGCTTGATGGTGTCTATATCCGTTCAATGGCTACGCGCGGCTCGCTTGGCGGCTTGAGTATGAACGTTGTAGAAGCGTGTGATGTGCTGGATGCATCAGGAAAAGATTTTATTTTAATCGAGACGGTAGGTGTCGGACAGTCAGAGCTTGATATTGCAAAAACGGCGGATACTACGATTGTTGTGCTTGTCCCCGAATCGGGAGATGCCATACAGGCAATGAAGGCGGGACTTATGGAAATCGCCGATATTTTTGTTTTAAACAAATCCGATAGGGAAGGCGCAGACGGTGTTGCTGCTACCTTAAAAAACATTATTCACCTTAAACCGCCTACTGAAGATAACTGGATTATAAATGTTCTGAAAACTATCGGCAGCCAGAATAAGGGAATAGAAGAGTTACTTGCGGAAGTTGATAAGCATAAAGCGCATTTGGAAGAGTCGGGTTATCTAAAGAAAAAAAGAATAGCAAATCTTACAAAAAAAATATACGAGCTTGTTCATAATAAACTGAATTTTACTTTCTGGGATTCGGCTAAAAAGAGAAGTCTGGATGAAAACCTGAACGAAATTTATGAAAAGAGGAAAGACCCGTATTCGTATGTGGAATCTATAATGTGATACAGAATATCTCCTACCAAGCTCTTGCTTGGTGAGGTTGAAAATAAACACAAGTTAAAATTTTGTGCAAAAACTATTTCATATCAGCGGAGAACCCGATATAAAAATTTTTCATCCCAGACCTTCCCCACAAAATTATTCCTCAATTAACGGAAATGTTGTCTTTGCCGTATCGGAAAGCAAATTACATAATTATCTTCTTCCCAGAGATTGTCCCAGAGTCTCATATTCTTTGAACTCTAAAACTTCAGGAGAAGATAAAATTAAGTTTTTCGGAAACAGTAAAGCAGAATTTATTATTACAGCAGAGGAGTCATGGAGAGAAGAAATAGAGAATTGCACAATTTATAAATATGAGCTTCCCCGGAAAACTTTTAGGCTGCTGGATAAGAATGCCGGATATTATATCTCTTATGAACCGGTAGTTCCATTAAGCATAGTTGAAATCAAAAATCCGAAGGAGGAATTAGCTAAAAGAAACGTTGAGCTAAGATTTTCTCAAAATTTAACAAAGTTGGCTGAAGAAGTTGTCCAATCCACTCTAGGCTATTCAATTATACGTTTACAAAACGCAAAATCGTAACCTGCTTTTTACCCTCTAATTGAATTGATTTTCCCTCCCGAAAGTTTTAACTTTAATGTTTATTCCGATAAATTTCAAATATTTATACATTATTTTATAAGGAGTTCACTTTAACTAATGACAGATAGAAAAGAGCAAAAGCATTATAATACAGGTATTATGAATAAATTACGCGACAAAATGCCCGTAATTATCATAATCGTAATAGTTGCATTTCTTGCAACGATTGTGTTTGAGTGGGGTATGAACCTTTTAGGATTGCGTGAAGACAGGATGCTTTTTGCTAAGGTAAACGGAGAGGAAGTTACTTATCAGCAATTTGAGCAGGCTGTAGAGCAGCAGGCAATGCAAATGCGCCAGCAAAACAACGGGAAGGATATTGACGATGCCCAGATGCAGCAGATAAGAGAACAGGTTTGGAACGGTATTGTAACGCAGACAATCACAAAGCAGGCAATCAAGAAATACGGAATTACCGTCAGCGATAAAGAAATCCTTGACTGGATTATGAATAGACCTGACCAGCTTCCTGACCCGATAAAAAGAAATTTTGTGGATTCGACCGGTGTATTCAGAACTGACATGTATCAGCAGGCAATCGGAATGAAAAGTAAAGAAGCTACTCAATTCTGGAATCAGGTTGAAAACTACCTACGCGAAGTTTTATTATCCGAAAAGCTTCAGGCAGTGCTTACTTCAGGTGTGAGAGTTACTGAAGCAGATGTCTTGCAGAAGTACAAAGACGATAAAATCTTTGCGAATATCTCTTATACTTCCTTAGATATGGGAATGGTAACCGATACTAATCTTAATAATCCTTCAAATGATGAGTTGAAAAAGTATTATGATGACCATAAGGAAGATTTCAAAGTTGATGAGAGTGTCAAGTTTAAGTACGTAGTATTTTCTGACGCTGCTACACTTGAAGATTCTGCCGCTACTAAAAAACTTCTCGAAGTATTATTAAAGGATTTTAAAACTGCGGGTGTTGAAGACTCAAGCCTCATCAGACTTGTAAATGAAAATTCAATTGCTCCGTATAATGATGCTTTCCAAAAGCCTAATAGTTTTGGCACTGATGCAATTAAGTTTTTATTCTCCGCAAAGCCCGGAGATGTTTCTGATATTATTATCGGTAATGACGGATACAAAGTTCTGCGCTTTATAGATTCAAAAGAAGGAGAAGACACATATGTAAACGCTTCTCACATACTTGTAAACTTTGGCACTGATACAGTTGCAGCAAAAAAGAAAGCCGAAGATATTCTAAAAAGAGTAAAAGCCGGGGAAGATATTAATGCGCTTGCCCAGCAGCTTTCAGATGAACCGTCAGCAAAAACTCAAAGAGGTGATTTAGGATGGTTTGGAAAAGGCGCTATGGTTAAGGAATTTGAAGATGCCTCGTTCAACGCAAAAGACGGTGAAATTGTTGGTCCGGTAAAAACCCAATTTGGTTTCCATATCATTCAGGTAAAAGGAAAATCAAAGAAGGAATTCAAAGTTGCTGAAATTAAGAAAACAGTAACTGCAGGAGCGCGGACAAAAGACATCGCAAAGAAAAAGGCAGAAAGCTTCTATCTTGATGTAGATAAAGGCGGAAACATTGATACTTTGGCTAAGCAGTTAAATCTTGTGTGCACAACTACACCTGATGTATTGAAAGACGGATTTATTCCGGGAGCCGGACAAAATAAAAAATTAATGAAGCTCGCTTTAGACAGTAAAGCGGGAAAAGTTTTTGAACCTGTAAAAATGCAAGGCGGATATGGTGTATATAAATTAGTTGATAAGACTCCGGCAGGATATAGAAATTTCGATTCGATAAAAACAACTATGGTAAAGCCCAAAGTTGTCGAAAAGAAAAAGTTTGCTGTTCTTAAACAAATGGCAACTGACCTTAAAGCTAAAATTCAGAACAACGATATTAAGTCGCTCGGAAATCTGACTCCTCCTTCAACTGTTGAAAATGCAGACAGCGTTTCTGTATCAAAACCCGCTCCGAAAATCGGTCAGGATTATGCTGTTACAGATGCTATTTTTTCTATGAAACAAGGGGAGATTTCTCAGCCTGTTAAGGGGACAAGGGGTTATTATTTAATTCAGCTTAACAGCGTTACTCCGTTTAACAACGATGATTTCCTTAAATCATATAATGAGATTAGAAACAGCCTCCTTACTCAAAAGAAACAGGCAATAGTTCAGGAATGGCTGCAAAAGATGCAAAACGAAGCTGATATTATAGATAACAGAGACAGATTTTTTAACTAATATTTTTTAAATTTTTTTAAAAAAAGCAGGATACCTGATTGAAGTGTCCTGCTTTTTTATTTTATACAGTTTTCTCTCATTCATTGATATTGTATTTTAATTTTGATAATATAGGCAATGCTAAGAAATATTTTTTTAGTTCTTGTCCTTGCGTTACCCTCTTTGATTTTTTCGCAGCAATCTAACCGCCCTTTTTCTTTTTTTAATGACTTTATTGTAACCGGTTCTCTGAATTATGTCTCCTCTGCGACAATTCAGCTTGACCCGTACTCTCCTGATATTGTGGAGAGAAACTCCACTCTTGAGCTTTCGGGAGGCTATGGCTACGGCTTTACAATAAGAACGAAGTTGTTTAGAAACGATTTGTATCTTGGCTTAAGCGGAGAATATGTCCGTATTCAGGATAATAATGCAGTCTTGATTCTGGAAGGGGATTCAACTACTGCCAGGCTTAAACTTACCGAAACAATAACATCCTTTCCTGCTGAACTAACCGTATATTTTAATGTTCCTTCATTTCAGGAAAACCTGAATATTTATCTGGGAGGCGGAATCGGGCTTTACTCCGGCGACAGGAAGAGAAAGATTTTGAATTTTGAAAGTGAAACTATTTCAAAATCTTTTGGTTTAAGTTTAGTAGTTCTAAGCGGAATTGAGTATTATTTCGAGAAAAATTTTATGACATTTATGGAAATGAGATTCAGAGACGGCGAATACAATGTTAGATCTAAATTTCCTTTAAGTTATGTTACCTTAAACGGAATTTCCTATTCGCTCGATAAAGATATGAACTCAAAAATTTTTCTTGACGGCTTAAAAATCAGTTTTGGTTTGGGCTACAGATTTTAATTCTTAAAGATGAAAAAAAACTATACAACACTTCTTTTTATTTGTCTCCAATTGGTTTTTGCAATTTCTGTTAATTCGGAAGAAAACGAACGGCTTAATTATAAACCGGAAAAAATCATTGTTAAGACTAAAAAAGAATTAAAAATTTCCGAAGCCACAGGAAAAATTTCTTTGCGCGCGGGTGTTTCTTCTTTTGACAAAATAATGGAAGAGTATAGCATTAACAAAGCCGAGCCGGTTTTCCGTTTGAATAACGGCGATGCAGAGCTGTTTGAAAAACTTGGAATGGGCAGAATTTATGTGCTGCACTTTGATACATATAACAGCAAGTCAGTTGAGAGAGCGGTTAAAGATTTTTCATCTGAAGATTTTGTGGAGTTCTCCGAGCCTGTTTTCATAGGAGAGGCGGCGGGAAAAAAGGAGCTAAAGTTATCTTTTACTCCTAATGATGAAATGTTTTCAAAACAATGGTATCTGAATAACGAAGGACAGATTCCCCCTACCGGAAGAGGAAATGCTAAAATCGGCGCGGACATTAACATTATTAACGCATGGGATGTGGAGAAGGGAAGCGATAAAATAATTGTAGCAATACTTGATTCTGGCATTAAAGATGACCATCCTGATTTGAAAAACAGAATTTGGGTAAATGAAAAGGAAATTTCCGATAACGGAATTGACGATGATGACAACGGATATATTGATGATTACAAAGGCTGGGATTTTGCCTACGAAGATAATACACCTACTGACGGGTTCGGACATGGCACAAACATTGCCTCTGTAATCGGATGTTCAACCAACAATGCAATCGGGTTTGCAGGCGTTAACCAGAAATGCAAACTTATGAATTGTAAAAATCTAAGCTCAAATAATAACGGCGAATATATCTGGTGGGCGCAATCTATTAAGTATGCAGTAGATAACGGAGCAAATATAATTAATATGAGTGAGGGCGGTTCGGATTATTCAAAGACATTAAAGACCGCAATAGATTATGCGATAGAAAAAAACATTTTAATCTGCGCAGCAATGATGAATAAAGGTGATGATCAGGATTATTATCCTGCAAGCATAAAGGGAGTATTTGCAATAGGAGCCACAGACACTGACGATACAAGATGTCTGCGTTTCACATGGGGAGGCGGTTCCTGCTGGGGAAAACATATTTCTGTTGTTGCTCCGGGCAATAAAATATACGGACTGGATTATGAAAATGTAAATAATTATGAGTCAATGTGGAGCGGCACATCGCAGTCCACAGCAATAGTAAGCGGCATAGCTTCTCTGCTGCTTTCACAAAAACCTTCCCGCACTGCCGAAGAGCTTAAAGGAATAATTACTTCCACAGCAAAGGATTTGGTAGGAGATACCCGGGAGGATAAGCAGGGTTGGGATAAATATTATGGATATGGAAGGGTAGATACTTATGCAGCTCTTACATACAGTTATATGCCTGTTCAGAACAAAAACAAAGAGGAACAAGATAAGGTTACTGTAAACGAAAAATCGAATACGACTAACGGAAAGCAAAATGATTCAGCAAAAGAAGAAAAAGCTAAACGCGTCCAGAAAATAGATGAAGACGATGTAAAAGAAAGCAATGCGAATACACCCGAGCCGTCAAAGAAAAAATAATCTATCTTACAAAGAAGTACTTTGCCTCCGGGTGGTGAACGATAATAGCATTTGTTGTCTGCTCAGGCACCATTTGAAATTCTTCCGTCAGTTCAACTCCTATTCTTTCCGGTCTTAAAATTTCAAACATCTGTTTGTTATCTTCAAGATTGGGGCATGCAGGGTATCCGAACGAATATCTTGAACCCTGATAACCTTGCGAGAATAATTTTTTTATCCCAGGCGAATCGCTGCCGTCTATACCAAGTTCCATTCTGACAATTTTATGCCAGTACTCTGCAAGCGCTTCGGTTGTTTCAACTGCAAATCCATGGAAGTAAAGATAGTCCTGATATTTATTTTCACCGTAAAGTTTTTGCGCGTATTCTGTTGCAGTTTCACCTGCGGTAACAATCTGAAAAGCCGCAATATCAAGCTTGCCCGATTCTTTCGATTTGAAGAAATCGCTGATGCAAAGATGCCTGTCTTTGTTTTGCCGCGGGAAAATAAAGTGCTGCCATTCTTCCACATCGTCAGCGGTAAGATTAGCAAAATTAACATTTTTCCACTCTGAATGAATTTCGTTTTCTGAAATTCCTTTCGGCTTATAAACTATAAGCTCATCATCGTATGACTGGCATGGAAAATATCCGTAAATAACTTTAGGAGTGAGGAGATTCTCGCGTTTGCATTTCAGCTTTAGCTCATTAAATACAGGAATAATTTGCTCATTTATAGTTTTTTTATATTCTTCATCGGTAGATTTTCCCTTATAAACATTCCAGCTTCCTCTGAATAATGCTACTTCATTTATATAATCATAAGTTTTATCGAGACGAATATCTTCAATAATTTTACTTCCGAGGAAAGGCGGATTCGGAACATTTGCATCTACGCTTACATTTGATTTTCTTACGAAAGATTTTCTTTCTTTATCGTAAGAAATTTCCTTTTTGAAATCAGCATCGTGTTCCTGACGGTTTATCAAATTTATTGAAGTATCCATAGAAGCGCCAATATCGGATTTTTCTTTTTCCAATAACATATCGGGGGGAAGCTGTGTCCTTCCGCGCGGGTCAATATATATTTCAAGCTGCGGCTTTACTCCGCGTTTTTTATGGTCAACAATAAATTCCATAAACTTCAGTCCGTCAAACGCATCATTAGCATAGTAAACATCTCCCTTATACAAAGCGCGCAAATCGCCCTCTACAAATCTTTTTGTTAGCGCAGCCCCGCCGAGAATAACAGGAATTTCCAGCCCGCGCAGATTCATTAGCTCTAGATTCTCTTTCATAATAGCGGTTGATTTTACAAGCAGTCCGCTCATACCAATTGCATCGGCTTTATGTTCTTCGTATGCAGCAAGCATAGTTTCCACGGCGCATTTTATGCCAAGATTTATAACTTTGTATCCGTTATTCGTGAGAATAATATCAACAAGATTTTTTCCAATATCATGTACGTCGCCTTTTACAGTGGCAAGAATAATTGTGCCTTTGGAATTATCTCCCTCAACTTTATCCATAAACGGCTCAAGATACTTTACGGCTGTTTTCATGCACTCTGCTGACTGCAGCACGAACGGAAGCTGCATCTGCCCTGAGCCGAAAAGCTCGCCGACTACCTTCATTCCGTCGAGCAAAATATCATTAATAATTTCAATCGCAGAATATTTTTTGAGAGCAGCTTCAAGCTCGGTATCAATACCTATCTTATCACCGTCAATAATTCTGTTTTTGAGCTTTTCCTCTATAGGGAGATTTTCATCGTTCGACTTATCTCTCTTTTCTGTTTTTTTATCTGCATAGTAAGCCATTAGCTCCTGCAGAGGGTCATAAACGCATTTTATATTCTTTGTTTCGGGCATAATTAATTTTATAAACCTGTAATTTAACTATCGCGCAATAGTAAAAAAATGCAATTATTTACTTTTAGTGAAGAAAAACTCTTCCTTTACTGTATTATCTTCTCTTCTTATTATCCGGGCGCGCAAATTATCTCCTTCAAATTTATAGCTTACCTTGTTTTTATCGGTATCGCTTTCGTAGAGCAGTTCATCATTTTCCGCCTTCACAACTTCGAGTTTAATTTTTCTATCTTTAATCAAAGCATTAAAATAAAATTTGCCGTCGGTATCTTTTTCGAGACTCATTATCTCTTCAAATACAACCTTGCCGTTAATTATCATCTGGCTTATGCCTTTGTATAGAGTATCGTTTACTTTTTCCCATGTCTCATACATTGTTCCGTCGTTATCTTTTATCTCCCATTTCCCGGCAAGTTTATCAAAGAGAGATGTGTTTAAAGTTTGGCTCATAGCTTTTGTATTTATAGTTAAGAAAAATATTAGAGGGAAAACAGAACTTAATAACATTTTAAAATTCATATCAATATTGTTTTTTACTTTTTAAATTATAATATGAAAACTCTTTTTACAAACGGAAGAATCTGGCTGAAAAAAAACTATTATGCCGGCGCTCTCGGAATGGATTCCAATACCGGGAAAATAAGTTTTATCGGCTCTCATCACGATGCTTTAAATAAAAAAAATGAATATGATGAATTTATAGATTTAGAGGGAAAAACGGTTCTTCCTGCTTTTAATGACAACCACTTGCATCTTGTTAAAGGAGCGCTTGTAAGCTCGGAACTTAATTTAAGAAATATAACAACTGCACAGGAGTTTAAAAATGAAATTCTGAAATATCGTTCCTTGCTTAAGCCGGGTAAATGGATTCAGGGCGGATACTTTTCCGATTCAAACTTTACCGAGAAGTTCACTATAGATAAAAATTTTCTCGATGAAATTTGCAGTGATGTACCGATGTTCATTTCGCGTTTTGATATTCATTCCTGCTTCGTAAACTCAAGAGCTTTAGAATTTATAAATACTTTTGAAAGTTATTCATTTAATGATGATGAGCTTATTAAAGATGCAGAAGGAAAACTTACGGGAGAACTTAAAGAGCGTCCTATGTATCTGCTTCAATCAATGATTCCCCAGAAATCACTGGAAGAAAAAGCCCTCGATGTAAAAAAACAAATTAAAGAACTTCATTCACTGGGGATTACATCGGTATCTGATATAACTTTGCCTGAAGATCTGGATATTTATGAATTCATCTTAAATGAAGGAGAGTTAAATCTTAATATAAACTCCATTCTTCCTTTTGAAGAGTTTTATAACATAGATATTCATAAAAAAAGATTTGAAAGTTTTAATGAGATAAAATTTAACTGCTTCAAAGCTTTTTATGATGGCTCGCTTTCAAGCCGCACGGCATACTATCACAAAAATTATAAAAATACTAACTCACGCGGTATTAGAACTGAATACATTAATTCAGGTGATTTTCATAAGACTGCTTTGAATATTGATAAGGCTGGTTATCAAATGGCAGTGCACGCCATAGGGGATTTATCCGTAACTGAGCTTCTTAACATGAATGCCGAGCTTGATTTAATCAATGGTGTCCGTAACAGGAAATTCAGAATCGAACACGCGCAGCACATTCAGCCTGCTGATTTTATGCGTTTTGATATTTATAAAATTCTTGCTTCGGTACAGCCGTCGCATTTATTCTCCGATGCCTCGACTTCTAAATCTTTAAGAAGCGATTTTGAAACTACTCACAATTATCCTGAACTTTTGAAATATAATGTAAGGCTTTGCTTCGGTACGGATTTCCCCATAGTAAGTCCTTCTCCTTTTGAAACAATTTATTATGCAGTTACAAGAAAGGCTAAGGGTTTTGAAAACGGATTTTTGCCCCGTCATAAAATGAATATAGAAGACTGCATTGATGCATATACAATTAACAATGCTTACGGGACGAATGAAGATGAAATCTCCGGCTCGTTGCGTGAAGGAAAAAGAGCTGATGTAATTGTTCTGAACGAAAATATTTTTGAATCCCCCGAAGAAAATATTCGTTCAATAAAAGTAGAAATGACTTATAAAAACGGTAAAAGAGTTTACTAGTGAAAAAAGTGTCAGTAATTTTAGTTTCTCTCCTATGCCTCTCCTGCGGTTACATTCCTTTTTTTAATAAAATTAAAAATCAGTTTATTCAAAACGAGCGCAGAGAAGACTCGCTTATCGTAAAAGAGCAGAACAAATTTGATGCGCTGGAGAATAGCCTAAAGTTTAGGTTTGATATAAAAAACAAAATACTTTTTGGAAATGTAACAACGAAAGCAAGAATATTATCCGATAACCTGAATAAGTTTTATCTAAATTTTTATGATAATATGAATGTGGAATTCGTTAAGTATAAGAGTGAAAATATTCCGTTCACAAGAGGAGATAACTATCTTATAATTGAAAAAAGTTTTGCGAAAGATGATACTGTAGAAATGGAAATTGGCTACAACGGAACTCCTAAAACGGAAGGATTTGATTCGTTTGTTTTCGGAAAAGTAGGGAACGCGACGAATGTCTATTCTCTTAGTGAACCGAGTTATGCTCCTACATGGTGGCCCTGTAAAGACAGAATAAATGATAAGTTTTTACTTAGTATCGAAGCAGAATATCCTGACAGCCTTATGCTCGCAACGCAGGGAAAAGTTATCAACAGGATTGTTGAGGATGGCGTAGTAAAAGAAAAAAGAAAATCCGAATATCCGGTTTCAACTTATCTTGTTTCAATCAATCTTGGAAAATTCAGGCATTGGACAGATGATTGTAGGATGCTAAATGATTCAGTGATGGAAATAAATTACTTTGCTTTTCCAAAATACTATGATGATGCTAAGTACGATTGGAAAAGAACTCCCATAATGATAAACCATTTTTCTGAATTATTTGGAGAGTATCCTTTTGTAAACGAAGGTTATGGAATGGCAATGTTCGGCTGGATGAACGGCGCTATGGAGCATCAGACAATTTCAAGCATGGGTTATAATACGGTTACGGGGGGCAGGGAGTTTGAAAATATTGTGGCGCACGAGCTGGCGCATCAATGGTTTGGTGATGCCGTTACGCCCGCCTCATGGAAAGATATTTGGCTGAACGAAGGATTTGCAACTTATGCCGAAGGTCTATGGATTGAATATAATAAAGGTAAAGACGGACTAATACACTTTATGAGCAGGATAGATAAACCTTATTTTAACGGAACACTATACAATCCCCCTGTAAATTTATTCGGCAGAACTTCCTATGAAAAAGGGGCGTGGGTGCTGCACATGCTGCGGGGGGTTACGGGTGATTCAATTTTTTTCAGCATTCTCAGAAACTATTTTTCACACTATAAATATAAAAATGCCTCGACAAATAATTTTAAAAAAATTTGCGAGGATGAATTCGGGAAAAATCTGGATTGGTTTTTTAATCAATGGGTTTTTGAAGAAACAGGCAGACCTGATTACAAATACACATATACAAAAACCGGAAACGATTTTACTTTTACTTTAATTCAAATGCAGAAGGAAGAGGTTTACATTATGCCTGTAAAAGTAGAAGTGAAAACTGATGAGACTACAAAAGAATTTACTTTCTATAATGATAAACGCGCGCAGGAATTTACTGTGAACATTGACGGAAAAATAGAAGAAGTTATCTTTGATAGAGATAACTTCATTTTGAAAAAAATTACGAATTAAAATCTTAAAGTTTACATAAATATCTTTCTTTCAAAATTTCAAGATGGTGCATTGTGTGCCCTGAAATAATATAAGCAAGCGCCCTCACTGAAATAGGGGATGAATTTGCCGTTCCTTTAAGTGCAAGCTCCTTCGCGTTAAAAGTTCTAAACATTTCGATGTTAGCTTTTCTAAGATAAACAAATTCTTCCAATAAAGACTTCATATCTCTTTTTTCAAAATGAGCATTTTTTACATACAGATTTTCATCGAAGCCGGGAAGAGGAGTCAGGTCTTTTCGCGCAACTCTTAAAGCGCGGTAGCCGAAAATTCTTTCGCCATCGTTCAGATGCCCCAGCAATTCTTTTATACTCCATTTTCCTTTTGCGTACCGGAAATTCTGCTTTGATGCAGGGATGGAGCCGAAAGCTTTTTTTACCTGCGAAATTTGTTTTTCAAGATTGCCTAAAACATCGGTTCCTTTATTTTGGTTTATGTAGTAGTGGTAGTACTGAGCGCTTTCGTTAGCTGAAGGTTTTTTCATTTTTATTTTTAATTGATATGTAATTTATGCAATCTGAAATTCATTTGAAATAAATTTAATCTTTGATAAATTTACATAAGCCCTTATGTAACTTCTAAAATTTTACAACGTAAACTCCCTCAACGATGAGATCAAATGTTATAAAAAAAGCCGGGCGGCTTGCTCTGGCGACAAGAATAAGATTGCTTGCAGAAAAAATGCTGCAGGACGGCTCTGAAATTTATAAATCCTTGAATTTAGATTTTGAGCCGAGATTTTTTGCGGTTTTTTATCTATTAAAAGATAACCCTTCTTTATCGGTAACAGAAATAGCAAATCATATAGGTATTTCCCAGCCTGCCGTTACTCAAATATTAAACGGGATGCTGAAAAAAAATCTCGTCAGAATCGTAAAAGATAAAGTTGATACGAGAAAAAAACTAATAATGATTTCTAAAAAAGGCGAAGCTATGCTTCCGCAGCTTTTGCCTCTGTGGAAAGATTTTGAATCGGGCATTGGAGAGATGTTCGATTCTATGGGGATTAACATACTTGAAATTCTGGATAAAGTGGAATCTGCTCTGGATGAAAAAAGTGTTTATGAAAGAGTGATAGGGAAAGTTAAAAAAAGATTGCGTGAAAATGTGAAAATAGAAAAGTATAAACCTGAATACAAAATTCATTTCAAAAACCTTAATCTGGAATGGCTGAATAAATTTTTTGAAGTAGAACCTGTTGACAAGAAAGTTTTAAATAATCCCGAAACGGAAGTAATAAACGGCGGCGGAATGATTTTCTTTGCTTTAATTGACGGTGAGGTAGTAGGAACTTGCGCTCTCATTAAAACTAATAATCATTTTGAGCTTTCCAAAATGGCAGTAACCGAAAAAGCAAAAGGGAAGCAGGCAGGTTTTGTGCTCTGCGAAGCCGCAGTAAATTTCGCTAAGGAGCATAATGCAGAAATGATTTATCTGAGCACGAGCCATAAATTAAAGAGCGCAATCAATCTTTATACAAAATTTGGTTTTACTCCTATAGAGATTTCCGAAAGTGATAAAAAATATATACGCGATACATTTAAAATGATTTTACCGCTGAAGAATTAAAAGCAACTTTTTTAATCCTAAGGCGTCATATTTCAAAAAATAATTTATGAAAACTTTTATAATAATCTTAATAATCTTAAAATTTACTCTGATGTCGTCATTTAAACTGCATGCGCAGGAAAGCCCTAAAATAAAGCTTGATGCCAAAATGAAATCTGATGCTATAACAAATCTCTCAAAAGAGCTGGTAGAAAATTATGTTTTTCTTGACTTAGCAAAAAAAGTCGAACAGCTTTTAAATACAAATCTTAAGAACGGCGTTTATGATAAAATTGATGACCCAATGGAGTTTGCTCAAAAAATTACGAAGGACTTACAGTCGGTAGCCCATGATAAACATCTGAGCTTCGGATTTAATCCCCAGATGGCAAATGACCTTTTATATGGGGGGAATGACGAAGAGAATAACCCTGTTATTGCAAAAAAATATGAAGAGGAAATGAAGTCTGTAAATTATCAATTTAAGAAAATAGAAATTCTTGCGGGCAACATCGGCTATCTTGATTTGCGAGGATTTACAGATGCTAGAATTGCGAAAGAAACCGGCGCATCTGCAATGGCGTTTCTTGCAAATACAGATGCAATAATTTTTGATTTAAGAGAGAACGGCGGCGGTGATCCCAATATGGTGCAGTTCCTTTGTAGCTATTTGTTTGACGGAAAAGTTCATCTTAATGATTTATACTATAGAAAAAAAGATGAGACAACAGAGTATTGGACATTGGAAACAGTGCCCGGAAAAAAACTTCCTAATGTAGATGTATATGTTTTAACTTCTGACCATACTTTTTCGGGAGCAGAAGAATTTACTTATAATTTAAAAAATCTTAAGCGTGCTATAATAATCGGTGAAACGACCGGAGGCGGAGCAAATCCGGGCAGCGGTGTGGCAATTACTGAAAACTTCATTTGCTTTATTCCTACCGGCAGAGCAATCAATCCGATTACAAAAACCAACTGGGAAGGTACCGGAGTTTCACCTGATATTGAGTGCAAGAGTACTGATGCGTTGAATATTGCGCAAATGGAAATTCTTAAAAGGAGAATCTCGAAAACAAATTCTCCTGAAGAAAAGAAAAAATATGAATGGTCATTGGAGCTTTTGAACTCAAAGCTAAATCCGCTTCAGATTAATTCTGCTGATTTACAAAAATATGCAGGCGACTACGGTCCAAGAAAAATTTACTTCGAGAATAACCAGCTTATATATGAAAGACCGGGAGTTCTTGGCAGAACAAAAATGTTTCCTATAACAGCTAACTATTTTACAATAGAAGCAAGAGATAATTTCAGAGTTAGATTTAATCTAGACGGTGCGGGAAATGTTGTTTCGCTCACAGGTGTTTACTCTGATGGAACAGAAGAAGATAATAAAAAAATAAATTGAATTGTTAATTTTTGATTCCATAGTTATTTTTATGTAAATAATAACTATGGAATCTTTAACTAGTATCTTAGTACTAGTGGGCATAGCGGGCATATCTGTACTTCTTATCATTTTCATCACAAAAAATCTTTCTACTGTTGCAGTTCCTCAGACATCATCAATCTCTTTAGACGAAATTGAAGGCATTAACGAAATTGGTCTTGAAAGAAACGAAGCCGGATTTAAAGGTGTTTATAGAGATTACGTCGTCAGCGTTTCTAACACTATAGGCGACGGTACTTTAAATGACCGGTATCAGGTGGTTGCCGTTATAGCTCCTGAAAAAGATGATGCAGAAAAGATTGAGAAATACTCAAGTTCATATTTTGTAACAAATCAGCACGAAGGATTTGCGCATGCAGGATTTATGCTTAATCCTCACATTTTTAATGAGGCAGATGGTAATCTTAAAAAAAGGCTTGACAGTTTTATAGACGTGCTTACACAAGAAAAAGTAAAGCCTTACAAAGCGTAATACGTTTTATTCCTTGAAACTAAAGCCGCTGCGGGCAAAAGAGCTAATTTGTAAATAGGGGTGCAAGGCAGTTATTCAAGATATTTAATTTCGCAAAACATAAAATCTATGGAAGCTATAAGCAGTACTTTAGTTTTAATAGGGGCGGCAATAGTTTGTGTTCTCTTCATTGTTTTCTACATGAAAAGATTCACATCTAAAACATATGTGCAAAAAACTTCTGCAATGCTGGATACAATTGAAGGAGTCGCTGAAATTGGTTTACAGCGTACTGAAACAGGGTATTCAGGACCATACCGAGATTTTCATGTTCACATCTTTGCAACTACTGCTCCGGGCGCTCTGAATAACAGGTATCAGGTTGTTGTTGGTGTTGCCCCCGAACCCGGGCAGCTAAAAAGCATCGGCGGTTTCTTCAGTAACTATTTTGTAATGGGCGAGCAGCCCGGCTTTGCATATGCAGGATTTATTCTGAATCCCAATATGTATAACTATGCCGAGCAAAACCTCAAACGCAGGCTCGATGTACTTATAGATATGCTGGTTAGCGCTAATGTTAAACCTTACAAAGCGTAGGAAATTGTATTTTCTCACTTGAAATTTACCCCTTAAAAAGTAAAATTTATATTTTAACTTTTCAGGAAATCCTATAGCAGTTTTATACCTCATTTTAACCTTACTAATGCCTTTTTCAAAAAAGTTTTTTCCCGGAATATTTTTGCTGATATTATTTTTTGTGTCAGCGTCTTCATCAATTGCTCAGAATGCTCAGGTGATAATAAAGCTGAAGCAAAATGCGCCGCAGGAGCTTTTGAACGCATTTAAAAATAATTCTATCCAAACGGAGAAATTTTCCGTTACCAAAACTTTAGGTAAGTTTAACGCTGCAAACTCAAAACAGTTGTTTGAAAAAATCCGGCAGTCATCTTTTGCGGATAATCCGGCAGGACTTGACAGAATTTTCATTCTTGATGTCTCGCAGACTAACTCGTCAAACTTAATTTCCCTTCTTTCTAAAAATGAATTTGTCGAATATATTGAGCTTAACAGAGCTTTAAAAGTTGAGAACGTTTCGTTTACTCCTAACGATACTTATTATTCAAATCAGTATTACCTTCCTTTGATAGGAATGGAATCTGCTTGGAATATTTCTCAAGGCGATTCAAATGTTATTGTGGGCGTGATTGATACCGGGCTTGATTTTCTTCACCCCGATTTGCAAAATTCTTTCAAGCTCAATTTCGGGGAAACAGGGCTTGATGCGCTTGGTCGGGATAAACGCGCAAACGGAATTGATGACGACGGCAACGGATTTATTGATGATTGGCGCGGATGGGATTTTACCGATGAACCCTTTACTGGAGACCCACGCAGAGGTGATTACCTTACACCAGATAATGACCCGACTGACGATAACAAAAATTCTCACGGAACGGCTGCTATAGGAATAATAAATGCTGCATTCAATAACTCGCTCGGAATTTCTTCTGTCGCTCCTAAGTGTAAAGTTCTTGTTCTTCGCGCTTTCGATGCGGAAGGGTTTGGAGAAGAAGATGATGTTGCAAATGCCGTTTTATACGGGCTATCACAGGGAGTGAGAATTTTTAATTTCAGTTTTGGCGATTACGTTTATAGTAATCTTTTGAAAGATGTAGTTAAGTTTGCCTACTCAAAAAATGCAGTGATAGTGTGTTCGGCAGGAAATGACGGCACAGACCGCCTGCACTATCCTTCTGCTTATGATGAAGTAATTTCCGTTGCAGCTTCCGCGCCTGATGATGCAAGATTTTCCGCTTCCTCCAATGGAGCTACAGTTGATATTTATGCGCCGGGTTTTCAGATTTTAACAACGATGAGAAAAGGAAAGGGAAGCTCGTCGTTCAACGGCGATTACGATTACATAAACGGAACATCCTTTTCGGCTCCGATTGTTACAGGCGCTGCTGCTTTGATGAAATCTTTAAACCCGAATCTTACGAATGAAGAAATAAGGGGAATATTAGTTGCCAACACAACCCTGTTTCCGAACCAATCCCGTTGGGATAATCTTTATTCTTCTGGGAGAGTTAATGTGCTAAGATGCCTCCAAAATGTTACGTTTCCTTCAGTCGCTAGAATTCATTTTCCATTTCAGGATTATACAACTTACGGGGATACTGTTCCTATTTGCATTTCCGCTGCATCGCCTTTGCTTCAGTCTTATTCGCTTTACTATGCAATCGGCTATCAGGGAGAAAACTGGATTCCGCTTTTGCAAAATCAATCAGGGCAGGTTTTAAATGATACAGTTTACAGGTGGAATATTTCTTCTTTGCCCGATACTTCTTACACGCTTCGCCTTGCAATAAACAGCAACTCAGGAAGAACAGTTGAACACCGGCAGGTAATATTCAAAGATAAAAACCCTCCGGTAATAACAGGGGTAACATCAGGTAGCATAATAGATAAAAATAATACATCGGAGCTGATTGCTTTTGCCACCAATAAGCGCACGCTCGGAAAAATTTATTACAAAAGGAAAAACATCAATGAGCCTTTCAGTTTTATCCTTGCAGATATTGGCACCCCTAATATTGGCTTTATTACGGAGTCTCACTATGGAATTATCAGCAGCAGCAATCTAATCCCGGGAACTGAATATGAATATTACATCGAAGCCCGGTCTTTAAACGGCAAATCAGTTACACGCTCCGATTCGCTTTTTAATTTCATTGCGGGCAATCAAATTAACCAATACGGATTTAATAAGAAAAATTATTCATTGTTTAATGCTCAATCATGCTACTCGATTGTTGATATTAACGGAAACGGACAGAAAGATATTCTTCTTAACGATATAAAAAACAATTTGAGATTAAACGCTTATGCTTTTTCATCCGGGGCGTTTCAAAAAATTTCAAACAACAATTGGGGCGATTATAAAGTAGCCCGCGATATTGCCGATATTAACAATGATGGGAAGTTAGACCTTCTAATCTCGCAGCAGAGAAACGGATATGTTTATACGCAGTCATCCAATACCTCTATGCCGGATGTATTAGTGTGGAAAGATTCAGCTAATAACAATTTCTGGTCATCGCGTTTTGCCGATGTGGATAATGACGGCAAGAAAGAAATTCTCGGATTTGCCGATAAAGATTACGCTCTCAAAATTCTTACCAATACAGGCGGAAATAATTACGCCGAACTGACTAAACTTCCGTATTACCGCTCTGGAAATTTTCTCTCCGAAGCGAGTTCGCAAAATGTCATCGTCGAGGATTTCTTTAAGAACGGGTACAGGCAGATAATTTTTACGAATTCATTTGAATCACATACCTCCGATTTGCCCCAGACGGCAATTTCAATTTATTCAAGCGCGCCTCCAGGCTCAAACAATGATGCCGACTTTCATAGAATATTTCTCGACAGCACATACCGTTCAATCAGAGCAGATAATGTTATCTGCGGAGACTTTGACGGAGACGGCATTAAAGAGTTTGCGCTCGGCTCGGTAAGCAATAACAGCGACTTGCTCCAGTATTATGAGCTTACAGTTTACAGGTCAAACGGAGAAAATTTTGAAGCTGCCGACGTAATAGATATTAACGGATATAAAAATTATACTGAAACTTCAACACGCGCCGGAGATATAGATGCGGACGGCAAAGATGAAATTTTAATTAACACGGGAACGAATTTTTATATTCTAAAATACAATTCTGCTAAAGGTCATCTTGAGCCGGTTTATTATATGCCGGATATAAACACCGTAAACCAGATTGTGCATGACTTTGACGGCAACGGAGTAAATGAAATCGGCTTGAATACTGTTAACGATACGCTGTTCTTCTACGAGAAAAATGTAAGCTATACGGGACCCGTTACTCCCGGAAATATATCCGCTTACAGTATAGATTCCAATCAGGTAAGAATTGAATTTGCTCCCGTTCAGAATGTAAGCTACTATAAAATTTATAAATCTTCTACGGATTCAAATCAGGTCTTTACTCCTATAGATTCAGTGAATGCTCCTGTTTACGCAGATGGGCAAGTTACCAACAGAAAAAACTACTATTACAAAATTTCCTCTGTCTCCACTATAGGAGGTTATAAGGAAAGTTATTTATCCGATGCGCAGAAAGTATATGTGCACAATAAGCCGCGCCTGCTTTCAGCAAAATCTGAAAACAACGGATATGTGAGTGTAAGGCTTAGCGAAACCATTCAGTCAGTCATTCCTAATTTGAATTCGTTCACTGTAAATGGAATTGGAAGCCCCGATAACATCGCAATAAAAAATTCTAATGAATATCTCCTGATTTATAATAACAGGTTTGCAAACGGAAATTATTCGCTTAAGGCAATCGGGCTGCGGGATTTTTATTTTTCACCTGTTGATACGTCATCTGTAACGTTTAATGTATCCCAGTTTGATTCTGTAAAGTTTTATATAAGGAATTTAACGCTAATTGATAAGAACAAACTGAAAGTTGAGTTCAATCTTCCTTTGGATTCAGCCAGCGCTTTTAATAAAAGCAGCTACTCTATTGCGCCTTTTGATATTGGTATTAGCGGTATTTCGTTCGATGCTAACCGTTCAACAATTAATCTCACACTCGAAAATAAAGCTCCGCTTGGCGCAACGGGCAAAACATATATTCTTACTGCAAAAAATATTTATTCATCAGGCGGAATAAAAATCGTTGAAGGCGCGGGAGGCAGCTTCGGACTTATTTTTAACAAAGAAGATTTGAGCGAGGTTTATGTTTATCCAAATCCTTGGGCTTCAAATCTTGGACAGGATTTTGTTACGTTCGCAAATCTGACAGTTTCAGCAAACATAAAAATATATGATTTAAACGGAAATTTCGTTAGCGAGGTAAATGAAACAGACGGCAACGGCGGAGCAGAATGGGATTTAAGAGATAAAGCAGGAAATAAAATTTCATCGGGGATATATATCTTCAGAGCAAGCGGAAAAAATTCTTCGGGAGCAGAAGTGGAAGAAAAGATAGGGAAGTTTGTAGTGGTGCGGTAAATAAATGTTCTCCCCCTTAACAAGGGGGGGGTAGAGGGGGGTTAAAGTAATGTTTGTCTCCATATTCTTCGGTAAACCACCCCTAGCCCCTCCTTGGCAAGAAGGGGAACTGTGTTACAATTACTATTGAAAAATATTTTTCTATATTTCCTTTGTGTCCTTTGCGGTAAGATGGCAAGTTTGTATCATCATAAAAATCAGTGTTTCTTTATTTCGCAGAGCCGATAATTCCGCAGAAATTAATATATTGATTTAATAATACTTGCGGTTAAAAATTGCCTTTCTCACAATTTGAACTTTAATAAATTGTAAAGCGTTTTACTATTCTAATCCGGCATATTTCATCATAATTTCAGCAAAATAAGAGTGAGTCTATCCCAAAATTTGTGCCTAAAAGAAATTTTATGTTTTGTTTATATTTGTAATTCACTCGAAAATTGTACTAAAATTTCTAAAGTTAGTTCTTTAACAAGTCCTGAAAAAAAGTTTAAAATGTTACGATAAGTAACTTGACTTTTCAACGGATTCTTATTAACTTTGTAATTCGTGCAAAAAACGATAAAAAAGTTCTTTAAAATATACCAATAATTTTAACACAAGCTTTATATTTAGCTATATACAAGTTTAGTGTGTAATTCAAAAAGAAAGTTAAAACCTTGTAGCTAAGGAAATCAAACTTAACATTTTATTACAATGGAGAGTTTGATCCTGGCTCAGGACGAACGCTGGCGGCGTGCTTAATACATGCAAGTCAACTTGACTCTAGGTAGCAATACTGAAAAGTTGGGTGGCGCACGGGTGCGTAACGCGTAGGTAATCTGCCCTAAGGACTGACATAACTTACCGAAAGGTAGGCTAATATCAGATGATGCAGCGGCACTGCATAGTGACAGTTGTTAAATCTTTGGAGCCTTGGGATGAGCCTGCGTCTGATTAGGTAGTTGGCGGAGTAATAGCCCACCAAGCCGACGATCAGTAGCTGGTCTGAGAGG
>JAFDZO010000041.1 GCA_018266845.1 Bacteroidota bacterium
AGCTGAGCTAATCGCCCTTATTTTGTAAAAAATCGTCTCAAAATTTGAGAAGAATAAAATTACACTTTTTTGAGAAAAATTTCAATGGTAAAAGCAGACAAAATTTTTATTGATTTTTATGAACCGAAACTTTTTTGATTTATTTCAGTCTAAAAATATATTACGGAAAACAAAAATAACTTTATGCGAAAGTATCTTTTACTAACAATTGCTTTCTTCTTCAGCATTTGCGCTTCACAAAGTTTTGCTCAGGCAAAAAGAGCCGGAGAAAATCGTTACCCGTTCATTTCATTCTATTGGTTTAGTGAAAAACCAACTATTGAACTTTCTTACGGTATTTCAGAAATTAATCTGGGCGGAATTAACACAGATTTCAAAAAACCCGGCATGATTGAACTTCATCTCGGATACTCTAATGAATTTACGAGCAAATATTCAAAAAACGTAATCCGCTATGACAACGACTACTTATTTTTAAGCAATGCAACCACCGATGTTTCATCTCAAAAAAACAGCGCTGGAATTAACTCAAGCTTATGGAGATTCGGTTTTGGAAATAAAGACGGCACCGGATTAAAATTCGGCAGCTTCACGGTTATGCCATACAACGCCAACTCATTCACATGGTCAAGATTCTCATTTGATAAATCAGCCGCTTTAAACCCTGCAGACTATGATAAGTTCGATAACTTTAATGAAGCATTCAGGTTCGGAACTTCTGCTGAAGCAGGAATAAACCTCCAGATTACAAAAGGGTTTTCTCTCCAGCCTAAGTATGAGGTTTCCGATATATTCCCCCGGCATTTATTTGGGCAGCAAATGGTAAGCTCACTTATAGAACTTTGCGGCGCAGAAGTTTTAGATGAATTTACAGGCAGAATAATGAAAAACACTCCCGTTGCCGGAACGGTTGTAAACTTCGTTTTGAAAAGCGCATACGAGTTTGGCATTTACCAGCTGCGAAAAGAGCATATGAACTGGCCCTTTACCAATGAAGCTCCGCTAAGATACAGCACATTCAAAATGGGTATGACCTTTACGTTTTGAATTTTATCCGGGGCGCCTCGTCCCGATGAAATCGGGACACAGCGTAGGTAAATAATTGAATTCTTCAATTATTTACCTACGCTGCCCGAATCTTTGATTCGGGAGGCGCCCCGAATCCGTTGAGATAATTTCCCGCTTCCTTATGCCTTTAATTTCTCCCGTATAAAAAGTACATTTACATATATTTAAAAAGTAAAACTTCAGCGTGTTTTTTCCATCATTGCGCTTGAAGTTTTTTTATAATTGTTTAAAACAAAAGGATTAATAATGTTAAAAAGATTTTCACCGGCAATTTTATCTATTGTATTTATTTTGTCGGGATTCATCACCCTTCAAAGCTGCAACAAAGACGGCGGAGAAAAAAAAGATTCCACAAAAAATTCCGGCTCTAACAGCGAGTTTATCAAAGGCGATATAGTTACATTAAAGCTGAAACCCAAAAAAGGCGAAACGGCTAGATACAGCATGGAAACAAAAAACAGCCGTATAGCAGCCAGCGTTCTTGGAAGCAAAGAAAACAAATTTTCTCAGGCAGCAACTACTATGTATTACTTCACTCAGGAAGTTTCAGACGTAGAAGAAGATATTGTTACTTATAAAATAAAAATTGACAGCGTAAAGCTTACAAACTCCGGTACACAAAACGATTCCACTATAACAATTTCCTATAATTCAAATGTAAAAGATTCCGTCTATAATCAGCCTGAAAATATTCCTTACAATTCGTTAGTTGGTGAAAATTTCTTCATCAGAGTATCAGCCAGAGGCGAACTTTCTAATCTTTATGGATTGGAGAAAGTTTACGATAAAATCTTCAAATCACTTGGCGATACTATCAGCCAGCAGGTAAAATCCGAAATCAAAACTAATTTTGAAGAGCAGTTTAAAAGCGAGATGCAGCAGCAGTTTCCGTTCCTGCCTGAAGCCCCGATTAAAAAAGACAGCGCGTGGACAAAATCTACAGAGATGCAGATTATGTATTTCCCGGCAAAAAATGTAATCTCCTATAAAATAGCTGACATAAAAACCGAGAACGGCGAAACAATTGTAACAATTAATGGAGAACTTTCTATTCAGGTTTTAAAAGATGAGCTAAAAGAAAAAGGCAGCACCGTAAAGCTCGAAAGTTCAAATTTTAACGGAAAAGCTACTGTAGTTTTCAACCTCACAAAAGGAATTTTGCTAAAGAAAGAAACAAGTACTACTGCTAAGCTTGATATAAAAGTTTCAGATGGAAGGCAAGCGCTTAAAAACTCTGAAGAAAACAATTCCGGCTTAAGCCTTACAATTATAAAATAATTTTTTTTTGTTCTTTGAAATTTTACTTTAATCCCGCTTCCGGCGGGATTATTTTTATATACAAGTTCTTAAACTTACCTTATAACAAATGCTGAAAGTAAATGAAGTAAATCACCCGCTTGTCGCTCATTATTTAACAATTCTTCGCGATAAAGCAACCGGGAAAGCGCAGTTCAAATCTTCGCTTGAAAAAATTTCTTACATTCTCGCAGTTGATGTGTTTTCTAAATTAAACAGCGAAGCAAAAATTGTTGAAACTCCTTTAATGAAAGCTAAAGGAAGCAAAATTAAAAACAAAGTTGTGCTTCTCCCAATTCTTAGGGCAGGATTAGGGATGACGGCAGGCTTTACTGAGCTTTACCCTGAAATTATTGTAAGCCATATCGGGTTATATAGAGATGAGGAGAACCTCAGACCTGTAAAGTATTACTTCAAATTCCCGCAGATAAAAGATAAAGAGCATTTAAAAGTAATTATTGTTGACCCTATGGTTGCAACAGGCGGAAGCGTGATTTTTACAATCGAGTATCTGCTCAGTATGGGTATAAAAAATATCTCAATTGTTTCGCTTATCAGCGCTCCCGAAGGAATTAACTCGATTGATAAGCGTTTCAGCGCACAGGAAAAAGAAAACATGTCTTTCTATACCTGCAAAATTGACGATAAGTTAAACAACAAAGGATATATTCTCCCCGGGCTTGGTGATGCAGGCGATAGAATGTTCGGCACATAAATAATAAAATCATGTTATCCACTTTATATAAGAAAAAATTAGACGAACTGCTGACAACTTGTCATAAAAACATTCCTGCAAATAAGGTAAATGACAAATTGATTACTCATGCATTTCAGTTTTCCTTAGATGCGCACAAAAATGATAAGCGCGCCTCCGGTGAACCGTTTTTTTCTCATCCCTATGAAGTGGCTTCCATTATTGCAAAAGAAATCGCGCTTGATGATGTATCTGTCGCCGCTGCTCTTTTGCACGATGTTGTAGAAGATACTAAATTTACTCTGAAAGATATTAAGCTTGAGTTCGGAGATAAGGTTGCCGAAATCGTTGATGGCGCAACAAAAATAGACGGCATTTTTGAAAATTACGAATTGAAGCAGGTGGAATCTTACCGCAAGATGCTTCTTTCAATGACATCAGATATTCGTGTGATGTTAATTAAATTCGCGGATAGGCTTCACAATTTGCGCACACTTGAATTTCTTTCCAATCCGCGGCAGATAAGAATGGCGCAGGAGACGCTTGAAATTTTTGCTCCGTTCGCTCACAGGTTCGGGCTTGCAAACGTAAAAGCTGAGCTTGAAGATTTATCATTTAAGTATCTTGATAGACCGGCTTACGACGAGCTTGCCAAAAAACTAAATGAAAAGAAAAGAGAGCGCGACAGGTTAATAAACAGATTTATTGAACCGATAAGACAAAAATTAGCAGCTGAAGGTTACAGGTTTGATATTTACGGGAGAGCAAAACACTTATACAGTATTTACAAAAAAATAAAATCCCGTAACAAAAGCTTCGATGAGCTTTACGATTTATTCGCTGTCAGAATTGTTCTCGATACGCAGGATAAAAATGACTGCTTCTCCGCTTATGGCATATGTTCCAGTATTTACATTCCAAATCCCGACAGGTTTAAAGATTATATTTCTCTTCCTAAACAAAACGGCTACCAGTCAATACACACAACTCTTGTAAGCAAAGAAGGGAAAATGGTTGAGGTTCAGATAAGGACTAAAGATATGCACGAAGTTGCAGAGAAAGGTGTCGCCGCTCATTGGAAGTATAAAGAAAATACAAACATCAATGACCAGAATCTTGAAAACTGGATGAAGTCGGTTCGTGAGTCTTTGGAGAATGCTTCCAAAGATGAAACTTCTTCCAACATAATGGATAGTTTCAGGCTGAATTTATATCAGGATGAAATTTATTGCTTTACTCCGAAAGGCGAACTGAAGGTTCTGCCTTCGGGAGCAACAGCCGTTGATTTTGCATTCGATATACATACTGAAGTCGGCTATAGGTGTATTGGCGCAAAAATTAACGGTAAAATTGTTACGCTGGATACCCCTTTAAAAAGCGGCGACCAGATTGAAATTATTACTTCAAAAAGTCAGACTCCAAAAAGAGATTGGGAAAAATTTGTTGTTACCCACAAAGCAAAATCGGATATACGAAAATATTTCAATACAGAAAAAAGAGTTCTTGCCGCAAAGGGAAAAGAAATCTGGGATAAAAAAGTTAAGAAGAACAAAGTTCACTACAGTGAGGAAGTTTTTCTTAAAGTGATACACAGATTAAAACACAAAGAAATTTCGCAATTCTACTATGAAGTTGCGCACGATGAAAAGAAAGCTGATGAAGTAATAGAAATACTTTCCGACGCGGTAAAAATTCAAAATCTTGATAAGAGTCCGCAGCTTACTGAAAAAATTGCAAAGTCATCCGACCCTGCCGCTTCATTTGACAAATTCGTTAATGATGCAAGAGCGCAGCAGAATAAAATTTCAATAGGAAACGATTCGTTATCTGACTTACAATATTCTTTTGCAAAATGCTGCCATCCTATCCCCGGTGATGAAGTAATCGGATTTATTACAAAAACAGAAGGGGTTAAAATTCACAGGAAGAATTGCAAAAATCTTGTCCATTTATTTTTGCAGGACCCGCACAGAGTTGTTGATATTAACTGGAACGACAGCGGAATCGGTGATTTCACGGCAGGTATAAAAATCATAGGAGAAGACAGAGCGGGAATTTTAAATGACATAACAAATACAATTTCTAAAAACTACAAAGTGAATATCAAGAGCGTTAATGTCGTTACAAAGGCATCAATGTTCGAGGGAAATTTTATATTACAAATTTCAAATCTTAAACAGTTAAACGATATAATAGAAAAAATAAATCAGCAGGAAGGCGTTTTCAGCGCTTCGAGATTCGATGAATAAAATTCATTAAATTAACTTTTCAATAACCCTTTTCCGTTATGAAAAAAATAATTCCAATTCTTATCTTAGCATTAATTTCAATTTATTTATTTACAGGCAGTTCCAAACTTTCTCAGCAAAAAATTTCCGAAGACACTTTGTACTTTGAAGGCGAGAAACATTTTAAAAATATAAAGCAGCTTACATTCGGGGGCGAAAACGCAGAAGCATATTTTTCATTCGACGGCAAAAAACTTTCGTTTCAATCTACAAGGGATTCGAGAGAGTGCGATCAGATTTACCGAATGAATATAGACGGCTCTGACCAGACATTGATAAGCAACGGTAAAGGCAGAACAACCTGCGCCTATTACATGCCGGATAACAAGCATATTCTCTTTGCATCAACACATTTGGTAAGCGATTTATGTCCGCCAAAACCCGATTTCAGAAACGGCTACGTATGGGCACTTTATGATTCTTATGATATTTTTATAGCCGATGAAAGCGGCAATATCGTGAAACAACTTACAAACGAAAAAGGATACGATGCAGAAGCAACTATTTCTCCCCTTGGAGACAGAATTGTTTTCACCTCAACACGAAATGGAGACATCGATTTATACAGCATGAACCTTGACGGTACTGACGTAAAACAATTAACGGATGAGCTGGGTTACGACGGAGGCGCGTTTTATTCTTACGACGGCAAAAAAATAATTTATAGAAGAACAAGATTTGAAAATGAAGAGGTAAAAGAAAAATATAAAAACCTGCTTGCGCAGGGACTCATTAAACCCGCTCTGCTTGACATCTATATTATGGATGCAGACGGCAGCAACAAAACACAAATCACTCACAATAGCTCAGCCAATTTTGCACCATTCTTTTTCCCTGACGGGAAAAGAATTTTATTTTGCTCGAACATAGACGACCCTCAAGGCAGAAACTTCGATATTTATGCAATTAACATAGACGGCACCGGATTGGAAAAGATAACCAACTGTCCCGAGTTTGACGGCTTTCCGATGTTTTCGCCTGATGGCAAAAAATTTGTATTCTGTTCAAACAGAAATGACAGAATAAAAGGCGAGACAAACGTATTTATCTGTGACTGGGTGGATTAAAAAAAATTAAAACAAAAATAATGAATATAAATATTCAAAAAATTTCTAAAGACAGAATTCTAATTAACCTAGAAGAATTTAACAGGTTAATAGCAAAAGCTGAAGAGGCTGAGAAGATAGTGGTGAATGAAATTAATGAAGATTTAAATACTTATTTCATTATGAAACTGCAAGAAGAGAGTAGCTCTTTAGATTTTTTAAATGATGAAAGAGAAAATATATACTCCGTAAACGATATTAAAGAAAGTTACAAATGAAAAAGGGTGATATAATATTAACACCTTTTCCCTTCACAGATTTGTCTCAAAGCAAAGTACGGCCTGCGATTGTTCTTGCTGCAGGAATGTATGATAGAGATGTTATTATTTGTTTTATAAGTTCAGTAATTAATAAAACTATGAATGAGACTGACATTTTGATTTTAGATAATGATACTACCTTTTCAAAATCAGGTTTAAAAGTTTCCTCTCTGATAAAAACAAATAAAATAGCTACTGTCGATAAAGGAATTATCTTGGGAAAATTAGGTGAGCTGGATTCCGAATTGTTAAATAAATTAGACTTTAACCTCAAAAAAATTTTTGATTTAAAATCTTAAACTTCCTCGCACGTAACCACTGCGCAGCCGTACTCTTCGGTGTGTGAAATACTTACATTAAATCTAAGTTTGGAAAACTCGTTATCTTTCGTATGATTGATATAGGGTTTTCCTTTTTTATCGTTGAGAATTTCTATATCCTTCCAGCTGTATTCCTTTCCTATGCCTGTACCGATTGATTTTGAATATGCTTCTTTAGCTGCAAACCTTCCCGCAAAATGAAGTTCCGGCTTTGAAAAAGTTTTGCAATAAGCTATTTCAGTATCTGTAAGAATTCTTTGAAAAAATCTGTCGCCATGCTTTTCCATTATCTCTCTTATTCGTTTCACTTCAATAATATCTATGCCAACTCCTCTAATCATCTGCTATTCCGTTTTCCTTCTTTATAATTTTTATCAGCTCTCTTATATCACTGATGTCGTAATCCGAACCCGGATGCTGCGTATTGAATGTATCTCCGTATCTTGCAAAAACCGTTTTCATACCTACAACTTTTGCGCCTACAATATCCCGCTCTGCCCAGTCGCCAATCATTAAACATTCATCAGGTCTTAACTTCAATTTATCCAATGCCATATTGAATGGTACAGGTGAAGGTTTTCTTTCACGAGTTTCATCATAGGTAATTATCACATCAAATATATGATGAAGATTTAAATGAGAAAGTCTAAGCCAAGCTTCTTTGGAAGGAGCATCGGAAACAATGCCGAGCTTTATTCCCATTTTCAAAAGCTCAATCAGAGTAGAAAAAACGCCGGGATAAGTTTTCAGATTTGATTCGCGCTCAATCCTATATGCAACAATTCCGGCAGCTAAAATTTTGTAATCGATTTTTCCGTATAACTCAAGAAGCATTTCATCGAAGACTGTCTGAAACTCTATTCCGTGGTCTTTATAGATTGCGTCTATTCTTGCTTTTGCATCTTCAAAAGAAATTTTCAATCCGGCATCCTGCATGGCAATGATGGCAGCGCTGACGGCTGCATTTTTCATTACCATGAAATCCATCAGCGTATTATCTAAATCAAATATTATGGCTTTTATCAAAATTCTGTTTTTAATTTTTGCTGCACTCTTTGCAGACACCGAAAAACTCAAGCGAGTGTGAAATATCTTTGTATCCTTTTTTCACAAGCATCTTTTCTATTTCATTCATTAAGCACAGTTCAACATTTTCAACTTTCTTGCATTTCTTGCAAACGATATGGTGATGATGATGCCTGTCAAAGACAAGCTCGTATCGTTTGAACTCATCTCTGAAATTTACCTCTGAAACAATTTTTAAATCAACGAAAAGATTAACCGTTCTGTAAATTGTTGCAAGGTCAACTTTTTTCTTCGGATGGAGCAGGTTTACCTTATCGTGAATTTCAGACATCGTAAGAGGATTGTGATTAGATTTCAAAATTCTGAGCACTTCTAATCTTGGCAGAGTAATTCTCTGAGAATTTTTCTGAAGCACTTCCTTAAATTCATCATATGTAATTTTATCGTGGCTCATTATTCGTAATTGTAAAATCCTTTTTTTGTTTTTCTGCCCAGCAGATTAGCATCAACCATTTTTTTCTGAATAAAATTCGGGCGGTATTTTGCATCATTAAAAAAAGCATCGTACACTGATTTAGTAACGGAGAAGTTAACGTCAATACCGATTAAATCCATAAGCTCGAACGGTCCCATCGCAAAACCTCCGCAGTTTTTCATCACTGCATCAATTGTTTTTACATCAGCGGTGCCTTCGCTTAAGATGCGCAAAGCTTCTCCATAGAAGGGACGCGCAATTCTGTTCACGATAAATGCGGGAGTATCTTTTGCAAGCACAGGAACTTTCTTTATAGCGAGAGTTAACTCAGTTGTTGTTTTGATTACATCATCCGAAGTAAAATCACCTTTCACAATTTCAACAAGCTTCATTATGTTAGCAGGATTAAAGAAGTGCATTCCTATAACACGTTCAGGATTTTTCTTTATAATAGTTGAAATAGTTGTAACCGATAAAGAAGAAGTGTTTGTCGAAAGTATCACATCATCACGGCAGATGTTATCAAGGTCGGAAAAAATTTTCCTTTTTAGCTCCATACTCTCAGGTGCTGCCTCGATTATAAAATCGGAAGAAGCAAGCGAGTTAAAATCAGCGCTGAAGTTTATTCTGTTTAAAATCTGTTCTTTTGCTTCGGCAGTCAGCTTGCCTTTATCAACACCCTTTTGTAAGTCTTTGTCAATAGATACCTTTGCTTTGGAAATTATTTCATCGGCAATATCATATAAGATTGTATTGTATCCGGCTGTTGCCGTTGAAATGGCAATTCCCCTTCCCATCGTGCCCGAGCCGATAACTCCGATAATTTTTATTTCTGAAAATGTCATCAAATTATTTTAAACTGTAATTTGCGTTTTCCAGAGGAGAAATTAAATTCAAAAAGAATTCTTTTATTTGTATTTTATTGATTAATATGAAAATAATCTGGATTAACGGCTCAATTAATGCCGGAAAAAGCACCATCGCAGCTGCGCTTCATTCAAAGATAAGAAAATCAGTTAATATAGAGCTTGATCATCTGCGTCACTTTGCGGAAAATGATAAGCTGGAAAGCATTGCTGAATATATTATTAAGGATGCATTAGAGCTGGCAAAGAAATGGAGTCAACGAGGTTATCTGCCGATACTCACATGGCCGTTAATTGGTGATGATGGAATTATGTTTGAGTATGCAGAAAAAATTGGATTAGAGCCTATTGTAGTTAATCTTGTTCCGCAAAAAGATTCCATAAAAAGAAACAGAGGAGGAAGAGAGCTTACCGAATGGGAAATGAGTCGCATTGATTACATGTACGAAAATAATGTTCATAAGCCGAAGTTTGGTACTTCAATTAATAACACACACCAAACTGTTGATGAGACGCTGGCAGAAGTAATGAAATTCATTTCAAATTTTGTAAAACCTTACTTATAATGTTTTCTGAATATCTCCAGAAACTCACTTACTAAGAAAAAAGAACCCGCTACCAAAATCATATCTTTTTTACCCGCAGATTTCATAACGTAGGTAAATGCTTCATCGAGTTTTTGAATTGGGATAAATTTTGATTTGTTTTTTGCAGCCTCGAATAATTTCTGCGGCTCTTCTGCGCGCGGATATAAAGGGCGCGTTAGAATAATTTTTGCATCAATTTCTCCGAGAATATTCAGGCATTTTTTGTAATGCTTATCCTTCATCATTCCGAAAATTATCACAAGCTTTTTGTAATTAAAATATTTCAGATTGGCTGAAATATTTTCAAACGCCTGCTCGTTATGAGAAACATCCGTTACAATTTTCGGAGCATCTTTTATTATATCGAATCTCCCATAAAAATTAGAATTTAGTTTTATATTCGATAATCCTCTTTGAATATCATCTTCGGAAATTGACAGATTATTTCTATCTGATAAAACTTCAACCGCAGTGATAGCTGTTTTTAAATTATGCAGCTGGTAATCGCCGATTATGGGAAAATGATATTTAGTTTTCTCAAAAGAAAAATCAAATCCGTTTTCGTTTCTTTTTAAAATTTTTATTTCTTTTAAAGCTGAATTTATTAATTCCGATTTCGTTTTTTCTGCTTTAGCTTTTATTACTTTAAAAGCGGCGGGTTTTAAATTACCCGTAACAACCGGAATTTTTCTCTTAACAATCCCTGCTTTTTCATAGGCAATTTTCTCAATTGTATCTCCCAAAAAATCTACATGGTCAATTGCAATGGTTGTTATGATTGAAAGCTCCGGTATTAATACATTAGTGGAATCCAATCTGCCGCCAAGTCCTGTTTCTATCACTGCATAGTCAACTTTTTTTTGTGAGAAATATTCAAATGCCATGGCAGTAGCAACTTCAAAAAAACTTGGCTCTATTTCCTTAATCAGCTTATCAATTTTGTTTGTAAAATCTATTACAAACTTCTTTGAACACCATGCGCCGTTTACTAAAATTCTCTCACGGAAATCCGAAATATGCGGAGAGGTGTACAACCCGCACTTAAATCCCCTTTCGATTAAAATAGAATTTATTATAGAGGAAACCGAACCCTTGCCGTTAGTTCCTGCGATGTGAATAGATTTAAAATTTCTTTCGGGATTGCCGAGGAGTTTTAAAAGCTTCTTTATATTGTTAAGATTATATTTTATTCCCCTGCGTTCTAGCTTAAAGAGGTAATTGATGGTTTTATTGTAATCAGTAAACATTGAATGCAATTTAATTCATTTGTACAATTTATTAAATGAAGTATTATTTTTTACCGCAAAGAAGCTAAGTGAAAGCAAAGCCCGCAAAGACAAGTTTTATTTAACAAAACTTTCTCTGCGTTCTTTGCCAAATCTTTGCAACTTTGCGGTTGAAAAGTATTCCACTCTGAATTTAATATTAACTAAGAATTATTTTAGCTAATTTTATTTTTTTATGACTCGAAAAAAAATACAGAAGATAATTGATGCTCTTGAAACCGAATACCATTCGAAAAGCACGGGTTACAGCAGTAAAAATATTCTTGACGTTCTTATTGCAATAAAGCTTTCGCAGAATACAACTGACAAGTCTTCCCATAAAGCGTACACAAACTTACGAAGCAAGTACAAAAGCTGGGAAGATGTGATGAACGCTCCTTTAAATAATATCAAGGAGCTTATTAAAGTGTGCGGACTTGCAAACACAAAAGCTCCGCAGATAAAAACTATGCTGAAGGAAATGAAAGCGCGCTACGGCAAGCTTGATTTGGATTTTTTGCATAGCAAAAGCAATCAGGATATTTACGGAGAGCTGCTGCAATATAACGGACTTGGCGTTAAAACAATTTCATGTGTTCTTGCATTTGCAATGGGAAGAAGTGTTTTCCCGGTTGATACTCACGTCCACAGAGTTTTAAACAGAACGGGAATTGTAAAAGCTAATACTCCCGAAAAAACATTTGAGCAGGCGACGGAAATTATTCCCGATGATGAAAAGGTTTCATTTCATACTAACCTGATTAAATTCGGACGTAACAGATGCAGGGCTGTAAATCCTTTATGTAACAATTGTTTTATATATAAAGAATGTGAATGGTCCGAAAAGAAATTTTACAAAGAAAGAAATAAAGAAACCGAAGTGATTGAAAACAATTTTATAATAGTAGAGCATATTTAATTTGGTAATAGATAAAAATAAAATACATAAGATACTTGTAATAAAATTCGGAGGGATGGGAGATATACTTCTTACTACGCCTGTTCTTCCTAATCTCAAAGCATACTTTCCGAAAGCTGAAATTTATTTTCTAACGCTGCAGCACTCCCGCGATTTGTTATTTGATAACCCTTACATTACAAGAGCATTTACTTACACGCCAAGCGAGGACGATTCTTTTCATTTAATTAAAAATATCCGTAAACAGAATTACGATTTAATCATTGACCTTTATTGCAATCCTCGTACAGCGCTCATTACTTTTTTAAGCGGAGCGAAGTACCGCTTTGGTTTCCGTTTCAGAGGAAGAAAATATGCTTATAACATAATGGCTGACGGCAGAGGCGGCGAAGTACATAACATTGATTTTAATCTTGATGCCTTGCGAAAACTGGAAATCCCCGTTTTCACAAAAGACATGTTCATTCCCGTTAACGTTGTGCATAAAGAATTTGCAAATGATTTTATAGAAAGCAATAACATTAAAGGAAAAAGAATAATCGGCATTTCTAAAACCGGCGGATGGGAATCGAAGCGGTACAAAACGGCAGATTATATTATACTTCTGAAAAAGCTGAATGAAATTTACGATGTAAACTATCTTCTTATCTGGGGAACGAAGAAAGAACGCGAAGACTGCGAGGCAATTCACAAAGAGTTTCCGCACAANNGATAGCCCGTTAAAATATTTAGCGGCTCTCATACAAAAATGTGATATAATTATCGGCAATGATTCCGGCCCGCTGCATATTGCATGCGCTATGAAAATTCCTGTGCTGGGAATTTACGGTCCGACCAATCCGGCTTTGCAAGGTCCCTATGGAGATAAAAATCTTACAATTGTAAATGAAAACTTAAATTGCTTATATTGTAGTTTGCTTGACTGCCCCATAGGAAACATTTGCATGACGGAGCTTGATAAGGATTTGATTATAGATAAGATTAAAATATTGATGAATAAATTATGATTGTTAAGAATTATGAGTTATAAATTATGAGTTATGAATTGTAAACCATAATTTTCAGATCTCCATTCAAAAAGGTTTAGGGCGAAACAAAACATATTAAAACTACTTCTATGCCTAAAAGAAGTGCTGAAAGGAACTATAATACTCATTTAGCCTCAGAGTATCTAATGATGAGCTTATTTAATCGAATAGGACTTGAAGCATATTTATCGTTAGGAAATAAAAAAGGAGTTGATATAATTGTAAAAACATCTAAAAACTCCTTAGCTGTTATAGAAGTTAAAGGTGTAAGTAAAAAAAGTGATGATTGGATAATATGTAATACAGGTACATTCCCTTCTGCAAGAAATCTATTTTACGCATTGATTTCATTTGACGGAAAAATCAATGACATCAATATAAAGGAAAACTTATGGTTGATAAATTCAGAAACTATTGTAAAAATGGAAGGATATAAAATTTCAAAAAATAATAAAACAGTATATATTTCAAACAAAGTAATAAGAGAAAAATTCAATACCTATAAAAATAACTTTAATTGCTTGATTAAATATCTAGGAGAACACTAACTACTTCATAACTCATAATTCAGAATTCATAATTAAAAAGAATGGCAGATAACACTACCGTATCCAACAAAATGCCGCGAGGCATTCCTTACATTATCGGTAATGAGCTTGCTGAAAGATTCAGTTACTATGGAATGAAAACAATTCTCGTTGTTTTCATGACGCAGTACATTATGAATCACAGCGGGCAAAAGGATTTGATGAATGAGACTGACGCTATCGGATGGTATCACTGGTTCAGCACAGCAAACTATTTTTTCCCTATCGTCGGCGCATTTCTTTCCGATATCCTCTGGGGAAAATACAAAACAATCATCACCCTTTCCATTGTTTACTGTCTCGGTCACTTAGCTCTTGCGCTTGATGATACCCGGCTCGGCTTAAGCATCGGACTTACATTAATTGCCATAGGCTCGGGAGGAATTAAGCCCTGCGTCTCGGCTCACGTGGGCGATCAGTTCCAGGAAAAAAATAAACACCTGCTGGAAAAAGTCTTCAGCTTTTTTTATCTCTCCATTAATATCGGCGCAGCTATATCATCACTTCTTACTCCGGTTCTTCTTAACCAATACGGTCCGCACCTTGCATTCGGTATTCCCGGAGCTTTAATGTTAGTTGCTACAATAATTTTTTATATGGGGCGGCATAAGTTTATTGCAATAAAGCCCGCAGGCTGGGAAACATATAAACGTGATTTATTCAGCCCGCAGGGAAAGAAAGCTGTAGCAAATTTATTTATTATGTATCTCTTCATTGCCGTTTTCTGGGCGCTCTATGATCAGACCGGTTCATCATGGGTAATTCAGGCGGGAAATATGGATAGAACAGTTAATCTCGGTTTCATTTCATTCACACTTTTAGATTCTCAGATTCAGGCAATCAATCCCGTTTTAGTTTTAACATTGATACCTATCTTCTCTCTTTTTTTATATCCGAAGATAAATAAAATCTGGCCGCTTACTCCCCTTAGAAAAATTTCCATAGGTATGTTTATTACAGCATTATCCTACGTGCTGATTGCAATTCCGCAGGGAATGATTGATGCAGGAGGAAAGCCGGGTGTAATATGGCAGGTATTTGCTTATGTTGTTTTAACTCTTGCAGAAATTTTAATTTCAATCACAGGACTTGAGTTTTCTTACACGCAGGCACCGAACACAATGAAGTCGTTCATCATGGGTTTGTGGCTGCTTTCGGTTTCATTCGGAAATTTTTTAGATACTCAAATTAACTCATTCGTTACCAGCTTAAAAGATGCTTCGGGAAAAATCACTGCGGCATATTTTTGGTTCTATGTAATTTTAATGGGAATAACGGCAGTGCTGTTCCTCTTTGTTGCGATGCGGTATAAGGAAGAAAGCTACATTCAATCGAGGGAAGATGCATATCCCGACCCGTTGTTGGTGGAAAATCCTTAGTAGTATTAAGTAGAAAGTAGTATGTATAAAGTATAAAACCTGAGTGAGATAATCGCTCAGGTTTTTTTGTTACGTTCCGAAGCCGGAGCATCGGAACGAGTATTGAAAAAAATCGCTCAGGTTTTTATTTTAAAAATTTATTTAAGCAGTATCATTCTTTTTGTATCTGTAAAATTTTCCGTTTCCAATCTGTAGAAATATACTCCGCTTGTTAATCCGGATGCGTCAAAGCTAATTTCATATTCTCCTGCATTCAGATTTTGATTTGCTAATTGCTGCACTTCTTTTCCGAGTGAATTAAATATCCTTAGCTTAACAAAATCTGTTTTCTGTATTGTGAAGCGAATATTTGTAACAGGATTAAAAGGATTAGGATAGTTTTGTAATAAAGAAAATTTTTCAGGAATTGATGAACCAATTTGTGTAATTCCGGTATTTAAATTGTAATTATAGATAAAAGTATCCCATACACTCCCATTGGGATTATAATAAAAAGTAGCTATTAGATTCCCTGAGTTATTATATAAAACAGAAGCAGGAATTCTCTTATTAAGAGTAATGGAATTTATTAAAACTCCATTTGAATTAAATGTTTTAATTATAGATGTATCATTTCCGGATACTGCGGTTTTTGAATAAGAAATACAAATATCGTTTATATTGTTAGAACAGATAGAATTATTTTTTACAATATTGGCATATAAATTTGAGGAATCAATATTTTTAAACCATAATAAATTGCAATTATTATCATATAAAGCTAATAGTAGTTTCTTAGTTGCTGATGTTGAATCATAATTACGGACAAATATAAAAGGATTGCCTGTTTGATTAACATTTCCTCCCAATATTTCTTCGTTCTCACCGTTAAAAAAATTTGTTGTGACATTATTTAATAAGTTACCATTACTGCTAATTTTTACAATAGAACAAATTGATTCTGTATTTAACAAAGTACTGCATTCAATAAATAAATTATTTTGATTATCAAAAGTAATATTTGCAATTTTATTTTTGTAGCTTACATTGCTTGGAACTAATAAATTCCAAGTTTCAAATCCTGATTTTTCCATTTTTGCAATATAAAGACCGGTGTTTTTAACAGTAATCCCGATTAAGATTTTCCCTGCTTTATCAAATGAGATTTTGGCGTCGCATATATCATTGCTTTGTGGGAAATATTTTTCCCACAATATTACTCCATTAAAATCATATTTATAAACAATACATAATGCGGGATTTTGATTATATGCCAACACATAATAACCTGAAGTATCTGCTAATATATCGTAGTTTGAATATTGAGACATTTTTTTCCACACAAAATTACCGTCATTACTTATTTTAAGCAGAAAACCTCCTGACCCCCCTGAAAAGCTGTTTGAAATATATCCGGTTACTAAAATATTACCATTATTATCGCTTACAGCCTGATTATAGGAAACTATATTGTCAATGAATGGAGTTTTTTCATAAATAAAAGCCCCATTTTGACTAATCTTTCGAATTAATAGATTACTCGATGGTGTTCTTTTTTCTTTTACAACGAAGATTTCATTACCACTTATAACTGTAAAAATTGGTAGTGTGGAAGCAGTTCCTCCTCCATTTGATGAACTGTCTTTCCATACTAGCGTTTGTGAAAATAAATTTGTTCCAAAAAACATTACTAGAATAAAAAAAATAAAATTTTTCATATATTTAATTTAAATTTAATCCGGGAGAAAATCTTTTATTTCTACTCTTTGCCAATGATTAGTTCCTACACAAATATACAAAAATCCTTCTGAATAACAAATTTGTCCTTTCTTACCGCTCGAAGAAGAACTACCAACAAATTTTGAATTGTTAATTTGTATATAATCTGCATCTGTTATTAAGGCTTCGGTTATAACATTTGGGTCAGGGTAATTAGCATTTGAGCAAATTTGCACATCCGTGCAATTTGTAGTTTTAATTAAAGGTAAATAAGAACTAATTGCGCCCTCTATACTAAAATCATTACCCGTTATAGTACAATTATCACAATTTTCCAAATTTATAGCATGCTTTAAAACATTTCCTTGTCTTTGCTCAAATAAATTGCCCGTAATAGCTATTCCTTTATTTCTCATATCAGGATTGTTTCCATCTGAAACAAAATCGATATAATTATATGTATCAGCAGCTAGCATATTCTCAGACCTAATTAAGTTAGAATTTATACTAACGTTTGTAAAGTAATTTGGATCAGAATCATTTTTGGAATCTCTAGTAATATAAACTCCACCCTTCTTTGCATTTTCTATAATGTTATTAGCAATAACAATTGATCTAACATCTCTATCAGAATATATATTGTAATCAGGTTGTTGTGGTGAATTTCCGTCTAAATGGTTGTGTAGAATTCTAATAGGTCCCCCCGCGATTACGATATTTTTCGACGATGATCCTATATTATTACTTAATAGATAACTATCAAAACATTTTTCATTCATATAAATTCCCACCGGATTATTCGTAATTTCACATTCTTGAACTATATTTACATAACCATATAATCCTTCATTATTATCTGGATTTAAACTTATTCCTGCTTGACTAAAACCGTCTAATCTTAATTTTTCAAAAACACAATGGTCAAACCACCCATAAATAGCGTATGGTGGGCTATACGTTTCAATTTCTTCAGAATAATTTCGTTGTATTGTAAAATTAGATAATCTAGAAAACTGTACTACCGTGTCTTGAAAACTATTATTTACAGTAATAAATACAGGAGCTCCATTAAATCCAGCTTGAAGTCGTGTATCATACTTGTTCATGCCTATAATATCAATCGAACTTTTCAAAAATATTTTATCAGAGAGAAAATAATCTCCGGCATATAAATAAACCGTGCCTTTTATTCCGGTACTTCCTTGATTAAGGGCAGCAATGGCTGCATTAATTTCTACTTGATCATTAGTTCCATCGCAAATGAAGTCTGCACTTGCTGCAAATGCTGAATTGGAAGCTGAAACTGTAACTGCGTTTTTAGTAAGATAATTATTTTGCATGGGGTATTTTTTTTTAAAAAAAATACGACAAATTAACATATTTGTCAAGAGGTAAAATAATATCATAATTTATTTGTTATTATAATCATAATCTTCATCCGTTAAGTTCTTATATTTAGTAATATCAATTTTTTAATAATTTTATTATAATTTTAATTTTAAATTTTAAAAATAACTATAAACTAATTGTATTTTTCAATTAAAATTTCTTTTTCTTCACCTCAAAGTTAATTGAATGTAAAATCTTCTTTGACTAACTTGCTTTACTTCAATTAAGCATCATTCCTTATAAAATGTCAAATCTCAAAGTATTTTCAGGAAGAAATTCCGAATATCTTGCAAAAAAAATTGCAGGCAAGCACGGCATTAAGCTGGGCAAAGTTTCCATAAAAACTTTCTCTGACGGCGAACTTTGGGTTAAGTATGAAGAAAATATCAGAGGCGCTGATTTATTTATTATACAGTCAACAAATCCACCGTTCGATAATTTGTTCGAGCTGCTAGTTATGATAGACGCTGCGCGCAGAGCATCGGCAAGAAGAATCAATGCCGTCATTCCGTACTTCGGCTATGCAAGGCAGGATAGGAAAGACCAGCCGCGCGTTGCAATCACTGCAAAGCTTGTGGCAAACTTAATTGCAAACGCCGGGGCAGACAGAGTGATTACTATGGACTTGCACGCTCCGCAGGTGCAGGGATTTTTTGATATTCCCGTTGACCACCTTTACTGCTCGCAGGTATTTATGGAGAGCTTTAAGAAAATGAGAATTCCGAATCTTGCAATCGCTACTCCTGATGTGGGCGGAATTAAAATGGCGCGCGCTTATGCAAAGAGACTGCATGGAGATTTGAT
>JAFDZO010000042.1 GCA_018266845.1 Bacteroidota bacterium
CTGCGTAGCGGCGGAAAACTGCTGCGTATCCCTGTTGCAACGCCGGAATGTTGTAATAAAAACAGATTGAACGGGTTAGTTAGCACGAAACTTCTTTATAAACTTTTTACTTTATAAACTTTTTACTTTATAAACTTTATTCTAAAGTGTCTCTTTCCAAAAGTCATAGTCATCGTCATTTTTATCTTCGTTCAGCTTAAAAAATTCATCATTATAATATTCATCGCTGAAGAATTCTTCATCGGAAAGCTCTTCTATTTCGTCATCAATGATGCGGAGGTTTTCAAAATCTATTTCTTCCTGCATATTGACTTCGCATTCATCTTCTTCGAGCGCGGAAGAATCCTGCTCGTTTTTCGCCAGCAGCTTGCGGAGGTACTCTTTTCCCTCCTGCGTTATGCAGTAGCGAGTGTACTCGTCAACTTTTTTTTGTGGTTCCATTTTTTTTATAGTATTAAGTAGTAAGTAGAATGTATAAAGCAAAATTGTGAGTTATGAACTCATTAATCTCAAATCTTAAATCTTAAATACGGAATCCGAACTCTGAAATCTGAAATTTCTCTTCATTTCCTTTAAATCCGAAATCCTCTATCTTGAATTAATAAACAATAGCTTACAAAAAACTACCATACAAAATTACGGCAGTTTTACAGTAATGTCAAGCGTTATTTGCGTCATTAATGCAGTAAATCATTTAATGACTAATTATTTATGGTAGTTAAGGGTGAGGGTAAAAATTTGTCCCCATTAATTTTGCGCAGCAGAAGTGCCGGAGCAGAGGGCGGTAAAGTAAAAAAACTACTTTTTTACGGTTAGTAATTTCAATTTCTTTTAGTTTACCAAAGTAAAATAAGGAATTTTTTATTTTACTTTTGAGCTTGAAAGTAAAATAAGGTGTTTTTTATTTTACCTTAGTTTACCAAAGTAAAATAAGGAATTTTTTATTTTACTTTTGAGCTTGAAAGTAAAATAAGAGATAAAAATACTTCATTTTTAGCGTTTTTTGAGACTTACAAACTACCATGCTGAAAAAGGTTTCTATGACTATTAAAATAATTTTTGTTTTGATTTTAACTTGCAGCCTTGCGAATGCGCAATATGCAGAGCGAATTCATCTGAATAACTTTGAATATTTTTTTCTTAAAGATTATGCATTAAGAAATGTTTTTGGAAACGATGCAAATATATTACGAGTTTGCAAAGTGAAGGCTGCAATGACAACCGATTCCACAGGAAGCATTATTTACGACAGCTTAAAGTTTGATGAGCGCGGAAATCTGATGAGGCATACCATATTGAAATCGGATGTACGTAACGACTTCGGCGGTTTTCTTGGATACATGAATTATGGTAATAAAGTTTTCAATATCGAAGTTAACGAAGAAAAGAGCGAAGTTAAGTTTATTATACATCATAACGGAACGCATAAAGGCACAGGTTTCCCTGATACAGAATACAAAATTGTAATTACTCCCGATTCATTAAAAAGCACAATGTTCACTTTTGAAGGTCCGATTGGAGATGATTATAAAGTAGAATTTTTTGAGCAGCGTTACATTAGAATCAATAAGTTTATAGAGACGAGAACTTTTATGAATGACTTCAGCTGGAAAGGAAATCATCCCAGATATATTTACAAGTATGATTCTCTTTTAAATGCCAAAGGTTATTCAACATTAAATAATGGTGGAGAAGAATATTACTCAGTCAGTGTTTTTTATAATAAAGATACAATTTCATTTATACCGTCTGATTTTGATGAAGAATGGCTGGATAACTTTCCAGATTTGGGGAAAGAGTTTTACATAATTAAAAATAACAGAATTTTTCGGAAGGAAATCATTTATCCTTTCGGGAAATACTACAATGCATTTCTTGAACCGAAAAACAGGCCAATATATTTAAATACTGAATATCATTACAAAGAAAATGGATTGACTGATTACACTCTTACAGATTACACTGAATTTCAGACGGATTTCGACACTAATGAAAAAACATACAAGGAAGGAAGATTTAAAAAGTATTTCAGGTATGAGTATTATTAAATATTTTCTCTTCTTTTTTTTCATATTATTTTCGTTTACTAATGTAAACGCCCAGTATGCTGAGTTTGAAAGATTTGACGACTGCGAGACATTTTTTCTGAATAAAATTATTTTTAAAGAAATAATTAAAGAAGATAAAAAAATTCTTGCTGCAAACAGAATACTTGAGATAAGGATTATTGAAGCTAACGGCTTCAGCGAAACAATTTTTCTGAATAAAAATTATACCGCAGACAGCATAATAAAAGATAACTCAGGCAGAGAGGAAACGCATTTCATACACGATTCCGCCGGCTTGAAAAAAATCACGAAGAAGATAATTGTGTATATGGTGAACTCGGCTACTCAGCAGACTAATAAATATTCGTTTCAAAATTCGCTGGCAGATTTTTTTCGTTCGCCCGATGCGGATACGGTTTACTACAATGATAAAGGAATTGTTGGCGATTCTTCAGTTTATATTTTTAAGAAAGATAAAAACGGAAATCCACTGGAGCTAATAAAATCATCTTCCGGTGAAGACGGAAAAATATATTACGGCTATGATAAAATGGGTAAGTTAATTTCGCGCGCTGAGGGAAAAAATAAAATTGAGTTTACTGTAAATGACACGCTGATAAGATATTTTCACAACACAGATGCAGAGAGCAGATTTTATCTGAACAACAAAAGAATAACAAGAATAGAGTATTTCGCTAAAGAAAAACTTGTAAAGTCAACAGCATTCAGATACGAACCAAGCGGGCTAATAGAAAGCGCGGAGGTTTTTATCTATACCGGCGGAGATGCAATCCGCACAAAACTTTTTTATGATTATTCATACTATGAAGATTAAAATAATTTTATTACTGCTGCTTTTCAGCACAGTTTCATTCGCCCAGTACAACTTCCCTTTCACAAGCAGGTATGCCACGCTGCACCTGATGGTAAATACAAACCTGAAAAAATTTTTTGAAGCAGACTCAAAAAGACTGCGCGAGGCAAAAGTAAAATTAATTACTGCGGGCAATGATTCCGAGCCGGAGTTTGAAAAGTTTGAGGTGAACTCGCGCGGGCTGATTGAAAATTATATTACACACAGCGAGCTTTACCTGATGGGAGAGGATGAAACGGAATACAATATTAAATACAACATCGGCGGGCAGATTAGCTACATTTACCACTCCCCCGACCAGACTGCATTTTTTTACGAGCATGATTTCGGAAAGTACTCCGGTCTGAAAAGCGAAAGCTATGACGGCATTGACTATACGTGTAAATATTATTACAGGGATGAAATGCCCGATTCATTATACACTGATTTGAATTACAACGGAAAGCGCACAAGCACGCGGTTTAAAATCGAAACCGATGCGGAGGCGCGGCTTATCAAAAAAATTACCGATGTAACAATCCCGACTCCCGAAATTGCGTTTACAGTCAGCGCAGACGATAAATCAATGACGATAAAAGCTCCCGATGTAAAGGACGACCTTTCTGCTTTTTACATGCCGCCGCGGGCTGACTATGATTACCAAAAATATATGAAGTTTATTTTTGAAGGGGATAAAATTGCATCGTACACAACGATTAAAAAAATAAAAGAAACTATATATATTTATACAACAGCTTTCACTTATCAGCCGAACGGACTTATTGATACAGTTATAATTACAAAATCCTCCGGCGGAAATCAGCTATACACAAAAAGTTTCAAGTATAAGTATGAATATTATTAATTTCAAATTTTGAATTTCAGATTTCAAATTTCTCATGAAAACACATCATAAAATTTTATTGGCAATACTTGTGCTGCTCGTAATAGCAGCGTTTGTGAATTATATGATTTTGTAGAAACTACACTCCCCCTTCTGCTAAGGAGGGGGCATGTAAAGCCGGATTGTTTTTATATAGATAAAATATTTTAAAGCAGACAGAAATAATTTACTTAGGCTATACATAATACTATCACTTGTTAAATGATTCAAACACGATTGAAGCAGCTTCGCGAAGCTCTGGGGCTAAATAAAAATCAGCTTGCAGTCAGGCTTGGCGTTGATAACGGTTACCTTTCCCGGTATGAAAATGGAAAGGTGAAACCTAACTCTGATTTCTATGAGAGACTTGTGCAGAAATTTGAGAATGTAAATCTCTCATGGCTTATCAGCGGCGAGGGCGAAATGTTCATTCAAAAAATTTCTGCGCCAGAGAGAAGCAAAATCAGGAGCGTACCGCTTTACTCCTATGTTTACTGCGGCAGCCCGGCTTCCCAATGGGATAATGACAAAGTAAAGGAGCATCTCTTTCTCCCCTCTCTCACAAAGTTCGGCGAAGTGTTCGGGCTGATTGCAAAGGGAGATTCTATGGCTCCCTATATAAACCCCTACGATGTCTTAATCTGCGTAGATAAGCCCGACCTGCTGAAAGACGGCACTGCTGTTGTGTGCGTTTTTAAATCGGTTGATACGATTGAAGCGAATGCAAAGCTGCTAAAGCGTAACCGCAAAAACGGAACAGTAATGCTTTACTCTATTAATACAAAATATGAACCCGAAGTTTACAATGAAGATGAGATTTTGAAAATTTATAAAGTGGTAAGGATAATAAGAGATGTAAAGTAAATATTAAAATCTCATTGAGAAACCTTCTTATATTAATATTAATTAATGAGAACGGCTATCCATATTCAAGAATATCGTATAGCATAGACGAATTTATTACGGGCAAAATTTACGCAGAATACTTTGATGGCACAAATGAACCTTAAAAGCTAAATACAACATTTACGGCAATAGTAATAAAATACCAATACAAATATTATGAATAGAAAAGCCTTCTCATTTATTTTATTATTTACGTTTTCTATCTGCTTATCCACCGGGTATTCGCAGGCAGTGCTTAAAATAGATACTAGAAACATTTTGGATTTCATAGTAAATAATATTGTTCTGAAAGATAGACTAGACACTGAAGCAAAACTATGGAAGACACTTAAAGTAAAAGAGATTACTACACAATACCAAAGTGAAAGGCAAGAGTTTCGCGCAATCAGCCTTGTAAACACCGAAGGATACATTTATGACAGGAAGGTTTATGACGAAGATAATTTTCTAATAACAACCTTCAAAGTTAATTATGAAAATAATTCGCACGAACCTTTATATATTGAATTTGAAGGAAACGGCAATTATGAAGCGCACAGCCTTCATTACAAAAATGGTAAGCTCGATTATATAAAAACAGATTTTGACATCCCCGAACAGGACGTAGTTCAGTTTTATTATGGAAGCGGAAAAAAAAGCAATCAAGTGGAAAAAATTGTTTTACTTCGCCCCAATGAACCCGCACTCACTACAATATTTTTGTATGACAACTTCGGCAGGCTGTCAATTGTACAGAATGAAATCGGAAAAACTGAATATGCTTTTGAGTATTCCGAAAATAAAGTTGTAATGAACTATCGTTTTATCGTTGAAGATGTTTTTGAATATACAAATAGTATTTTTCGTAAACATACACAAACAAATAGAGAAAAAGGTATAATTTCATCAGAAGAATATACCTTTGGTGAAAATGGGCTTAGAAACGAAGGAACAAGTTTGAACAAAGACGGCATTACAACGAATATCAAAATAAACTGGAAATATTATGAATAAAAGATTTTACAAAATCATCGTTTTACTATTTTTATCTGCATGTTTTACAAAGGCAGATGCGCAGCTTTTAAACTTTGGAGATTTTTATTCTCTTGAAAGCTTTGTAATTAAACACTCTCTACTGAGAGAATATTATATAGCAGAAGCCTCTACTTTTAAAAACAACAAAATTAAAAAAGTAAAAGCCATTGCCGGAGATGAACGGACAATATTCCTAATGATACTTAACGAAGAAGGAATGCCCGTTGAAATCAAAAAACAAATCCGGGAAAATCTTGAGGTTGAAAAATATCTAATTGATTATGTTTCAGCCAATGAGCCATCAAAAATCTCATACTACTTAAACAGTGAATTTCAATATAACATAGAGCTTTTTTATAAAAACGGAAAGCTTTTAAATGTAAAATGCGATTGGCCTGAGTTGAAGGAAAATGAAATAGTAATATCATACGATGAGAATAACGATAAAATAGAGAAGCTGACATTACTTTTAGACGGTCAAAGGAAATCAAATACCAAAAGTGTTAGTAATAAAGGAGCAACAGTATTTACAGATAACAGAGATTCCATAAAGATTATTTTTCAAGCCATAGATAAATTTATTATGATGTCGGAGCCCCGACAAAATTCTGAGATTTTAACTTTTTCTAACGACCGCCTTACCGCAAGAATTTTGCTAAAGACATCCAGCTTAGCTAATGTTGATAAAAGTATTTTAAAAAACTTGAAAGTTGAAGATGGCAAAGATAAATTATCAAGTTTTATTGAATTTATGCAGGCGACAAATGCTTCTTCTGAAATATACGACTATAATGCTTCAGGCATTATGAACAATTTTCTAATCAATACAGGCAGCGATGATGTTATAAACTGTAACCTTGAGTTTGAATATTATACTGACTAAAAGAGTTTTCCATTTAACACCCAACGATACCTATGGTGAGGGGCAAATTCTTAATCTACGCAGTGAAATTGCATTCATAAATGAACGCAGTATTATTTCATATATCATGCTAAACGAGGACAAAATTTTATACTCGATGCCTTCACGAAAAAAATTATTATGCCGAAAAGTTTAAAGAGTTTCTCACTGAAATAAATTCAAACGGCTTTGGGTTCGTCGTAGATAAAAATCTCAACCGCATACTTACAGAATACGTTTGCAAGTATTACTAAACGAATTTCACTAAACAAATGAACTCTTTCAACTTTAAAAAATCGTCTTTTGCTTTTTTGATAGCTCCCTGCAATATTCCTATAACAGAATGCGACGGATTGGAGATAAATGTATTTTTGGTTGACGATAAAAGAGTTATGCTAACGCTTTAGGATGAGAGCAAAAGTATAGTGGCTTTTAGCAGCAGCAAAATCGGCGATACTGAAGTCACCATTAAATATAATACATATTAAAAGTATGAGTCATAAAATACAGCCGTTCTTAACTTTGACTATATTCACTATGGCACTTTTCTTCGCCTCCTGCGGAGAAAAGCCGCCGGAGCGAAAACAGTTCTCTACAGAGTTAAAATCCGGCGCGCCTGCAAGCGAGTTCACTATAAAATTTGAAGGGACACCGGGAACGACCATGCAGGGCTATATTACTCCCGCAGGAAAAGAATCACTTGATTCGATTATTGTCGATGGTCCCGCCGGAGCAGAGGTAAGGACAATGAAGGCAAACAAAGTATTCTGTTATATTGTAAAAAAAGGTGAAGGCGGAAATATCCGTGTGAGCATTTTTTCCGGTAATAAGTTAATGATTAGAGATTCTACAGGTGCAGATAACGGATTCATTCAACTCACGGCTCTGCCGGATTCGGCAGGCATAAATCGCGAATATGTAAAAGATTCAATTGCATTCTTTCTTTCTATTACTTCCGATGAAAAAATGTCGCTTCCCATAAAACTTAGAAAAAGCATGATGAAAAATTTTGCAACTTCAATGCACAGGCTCAATATTCCGGTAGTTATACCGATAACAGATTGTCAAAAATTTGAAGCTGATGTTTTTAATGATGAAAATTTCATGGCGGAGTTTACATGCGAAATATGGAACTCTAAAAAAGAACCTATTGCAAGAAAGACTTGCCCTGAAGGAGGTCCGGGAGTTGGTGTACATTTGTACGATGATGAATTTTTCAGAAAGAAAAAAATCCAGTACGATACAGTAGAGGCAAAGAAGTGAAAAAAGGATTTTTAATATTTATATTTTTTTTATATGCATCTGCCGGCGCGCAATATACTTCTCTTGTAGCAAGAAATTATCCTCCATTACAAGAGGCTATTTCTGAATATTTACAGCTTGAGAAAAAAAACTTAATCTTTACAATTAAGAAGAATAAAATAAAGAAAGTTCTCTATGTAATAAAGGGACAGGATGCCTTTACATGTGATTTTAATAGAGAGGGTCTGCCTGTTCACTACGTAGAGCTTGATTCTCTCGGCAAAGATACAGTATTTAAGGCAGAGCTTTTTTACAATAATATGAATAACATGATAGAGTACAAATCTTATTCTAAAATTTACGGCAGAGATGATTATAGTTTTTTTTACGAAAATAACCGGCTTACTTCGTATGAATGTAAAGCTGATGAATCAAGCCGTGAAAAAGTTACCTTGATTTATGATAATATAGGAAAGATTGCTGCAGTATCCGAAATTACAATCGAAGGCAGAAACAGGTCTTACGAATTTTTCAGAGGAAAAAATGGAACACTTGATTCCATTATGTATGAAGGAAAGACGATTCATCTATTTTCTAAAGATGAAAAAATTTTAACAGTATTATCTCCATACGGCTATTTAGAGTGTTACTTGGTTTTTGACGGCATTATTAACGGTGAACTTGTTATAAATTTTAGTAAAGCTGATGAACAAACACTTCTTAAATTGTTAGACTTGGCAAAAACAACCACTGAGCTTAGTGAATATGGGAAGTATTTCGGTGCTTTCAAAAAAGAAGTAATTTTGGATTTATACAGAAGTTATTATGATGAAAAGGGAGTACCGGAATATGTGGAATCATACAACCCTGACTTTACAATTGAAATCGGAAGATATATTTATGAATATTACGAAAACTAATTAATTATGTGTCGCTTTATTGTGATAATCATCTTGCTTTTCACTTCAGTTTGCTCGCGCGCGCAGTATACTTTCTACTTAAATATTGAACAAGTTGATAAATATTTAACCCGAAAAATCTATTTTGATGATGTTTGGAAATTAGACAGGGAAATTTTAAAAAATAATAAAGTTTCAAAGGTTACTGTTTATGATTACGGAAATGTGCTTGAGTTTATGATGAATATTAATAAAGAAGGATATGCCGTTTCGTTCAGGTACTTTGAGCGGCGTTTAAAAACACAAGTCGGATGTGGTTACCGCCCTGATACAATGCTTGTATTTTACAACAATGAAAATAATATTGAAAAGATAAAGAGTGTACCTACGCTTTTGGGTTTTGGAGATATAGAACATAATTTGAATTATACAAATAATGACCTCAAGTCTGTAATTATTAATTATGATGGAAAATTTTATGAATCTGATAGTATTCTTTATTTAAACGGAAAGCCGGTGAATGTTCTGCATTTTTACAGATACGGGGGTCAGCCAGTTTCGTCAATATTCTTTTACTCTCCTGATACAACTCATAACAACGGAAAGCCTATAATCGGCGGAGATTGGGAAATTTATGCCACGAATAAAGACAGCATTGCCTTTGTCGCGGGTGAAATACCCCTTGAAATTACTACGCTAAAGAACAACAGAATTGCGATGCAATATTTTGATTATGGTGAAAGACGTTTTGGGAGAGCTTTTATGGAATATGTTTATAAGCCTGACGGTTTAATTCAATACATTAAAATAAAAGACCGCCTCGGTAGAAATCACACAAGGTTTTACGAATACGAATATTATTCAGACTAAAAAATTTTATGAATAAACTAATTTTAGTTTTACTGTTATTCATTAGTATCAATGCGCGCGCGCAGTACGCAGAGTTTTACGCAATCGAAGTTCCTGAAAGGTATGTAATGGGAACGCTCTTATTCAAAGACATTCTTCTGAAGGATGCCGAAGTTATGAAGTCAAACAAAGTGAAAGAGGTATATATAAAAACAGGAGAGAAAACAGAAGAGAAGATGCTTGTGAACTCACAAGGGTACATAGAAGATTATTATACGTTCAACCCGGAGACCGATGCGATTGAAACGCACTGGCGGTTTGGCTATGGAGAAGGAAACATTTTAACAAGCGCGTATTTCCGCCATGCAAGGCAGCGCATTAATTACATTCTCTCCTATGAAAATGGCAGGCTGGCAAAAATCAACTGTGATTCTGCCGGCACCGAAAGCCAATGGAGTTTTGAATATGAAGCAGGCAGGATGTCGAAAATGATTTATACGAAATCAGCCTTCGACAGCTTTGCTTTAACATATAATTTTTTATACGATGCTGAAAGCAGGGTTATTAGCGTACAAACCGGAGACGGTGAAAAAATTTATAGCATAACCTATGATAACAGCTCACTAAAAATTTCGTACGGAATGATTTTCAGTAATAAATATAAATTTAAAGATGAAAGAATTACCGAAAAAGTTTTTGAGTATCAGACCAAAGAGTATTTGCAGACACAAACCCCTTCTAAAATTATCACAACACAGGAGGAATATATTTACAATGAAAAAGGATTAATAACCGAAAGCGTGATTAAGTCAGACTCAAATGAAAAAAAGTCAGTTTTTGAATACAGTTTTTATGAGTAATGTTTTATGAGAAAAATGTGAGTGTATTTTCTTCCCGCTAAATATTAAATTTAAAATTAATCAAAAATTCCCAAAATTCACCAATGAAAAAGTTTCTATACCTTTGTTTGCTTTGCTGCATCCTCTTATCCTCAAATGCGTTTGCGCAATATTCGGAGTTTTTCAAATATCAAAAGCCCCTGCTTCAGCTTATCACTAATACTGCTCTTGACAGCGTAATAAAAGTTGACCAGAGAAAAGTGAGAATGAACCGGATTGCAGGAGTTACTGTCAGCGACCAGAACGGGAAAAAGATTGAATACATGCTTTACGATTTGAAGGGAAACATCTCGCAATATTACCAGTTTGAAGATACGGCAAAGTTTACCTATGACAAGCTCGGGAAAGTTGTTTATACGGTGCTAGATTCATTTCCGAAAAATGTCTATGAAAATATTATCTTCCAATACAATGATGCAGGGCAATGCGTGCTGATTGATAAAAACTATAATGATGTTCTCCCTGAAGTAAGAATGGATTTCATCTATGAAAATAAATATCTGAAGTCAATAACTGCCATTAAAGAGAACTCAGATTTCCGCAAACAATACGGATTTTTTTATGAAGGCGTAAACAATATGGTGAAGAACATCACTGTTGCAAACTTAGGCGTTGATGAAATCGGAGCAACGAAGTTTGCTCTTGACTATAACACTCTTGGAAAGCTTGCTTCGGTAAAGTTCACCGATAACAATCTGGCTTTTGTAAATATCCGCTACAGCGGAGATACTGCCCATGTTTCCCCGAATGAAAACGTGTTCGACCCCGTGAACGGAATAGGTCCGCTGGATCAGGTATTCTATGTGATAAAAAATCAGCGTATCACTTCGCGTGTTTCGCTGCTGAAGTTTTCCACTTACAACGTGATGCGCGTCGCAGATTATGTCTATACCAATGAAGGTGTGATTGATTACATCAATGTAAACTATCACTGCTACAGAGGAATTATTAAAACCGAAAAGCTGAATTATACCTATGAGATTTATGAGAAGAATTGAGCTTGTTATTTTTTCAGCAGCAAGCAGGAATAAAAATTAGAGTACTTCCTCTCCGGCGCAGGAGAGGAAAAATCGGCGCATAGCTTCATAAATTCTCATGTTGAAATTTTCTTCTAATCTTTTTCTTAATCATCATAATATTTAAAAACATATTTTCTTTTTGAAACTACTCCGTTTCTGGAAAAAACTTCACCCCGAACGCCGTTCTCATCAATTGTGTATTCTATTTCGCTGATAAGCATTCCTTTATAGAAGCAAATATTCTTTGTTACTTCATTATTGGCAATCTTATACACTAATTTATCACCCGAATCATTTTCGATACTATATTCCTCCGGCAAGTTCTTCACAAAATATTTATCAATGGAATTCCCGCCTCCATACTTCAAAGAGACTTTTACATCTTCATTCGTGTAACTGAACTCATAAGCCAGCTCTTTATCTTTAAAATTTTCGTTAACCAATCTTTTTATTCTTCCATTGGAAATTTCAAAATTATACCTTATATGTTTTGTAGAATCATAATTGATTATCAAATAATCCGGGTATTTTCCAGTGTAAAAAATAATCAGCGTCGTTTTCTTTTTTTCAGTTCCAATGGTAATCGAATCGGGGCTTCCCGAATTATTATAAGAAACAAATAAATTTTTATTTGCCAAAGTATTAATATCAAATCCGTAATAGCTCTGTATTAACCTGCCGTTTCTGTCGTATTTAAAATCATCTATCACTCTGCCGGATTCGATTTCAACAATTTGCGATTCTTTTACTTTTTCTTTCTTTACCCATGATTCATTTATTTCGTTTAATCTCTGCATAAGGGTAAAAGTCAGATAATAAGAAAGTATCCCATCCGGGTTATATCTTTCACTCTGCGCAGAGACAGAAGAAGAGATAAAAATTAGTAGAGCCAGAACTATTTTCTTCATGTGTTATTTGTAAAACTCGTATTGATAATATTGTGTATAGTTACGCATCTTACCGTCTATATCTTTATACGAAACCGTTACGCTTTCCCGCAAGCCCGATGCGCTAAATTTGTTTTCATAGCTGATATAACCCTTGCCGCCATCAAAATCCAGAGACATTTTTTGCGCGATATTATTCTTAAACTCAAGAACTATCTTATCGTTTTCAACTGTTGTTAAAGTTATCTTATCCGGTTCGTTTAAGATTTTATACAAATCCGGCGAACCCTCTTCATAAACACGGATTAATTTTCCCGACTCGCTGTATTTAAAATTTATATAATAATAGTCATCATCATATCGCTGCATTTTTATCTTTGTCAGCATCGGCTCGCCGGGATTATCGGAGTAAACCGGAGCGCTTAAGTAATAATCAATACTGTCCCCTGAATAAATTATAGAGCTTATCTTCCCGTTTTTATAATAGAAGTGTGAAATATACGTCAAACCGCTTTCATCTGTCTGATAAATAATGGAGGGCATATTTATAGAATCATATACTATTCTTACCGCGCTAACCGGTGATTGCATTGTGTCAAACGAATACTCCATATTTATTAAGCCGTTAACATCTATGAAACGTATTCTTTCAGACCAGAAATCATCTTTGCTGTTTTTAAGATAAATTTTTTTCACTTTATTGCGCTTCAGCAGCTTTGATTCCGCATCCAGATTTTCTTTAAACAGTATTCTGAAAGTCATAAGCCGCGCAATTGATGAATTGTCATAAGAATGACCCGGCTGCGCAAACGACTTAAAAGGAGAGATTATTACTGCAAGAAAAATTATTATTGCTGCAAGAAAAAATTTCATTTAGCTTTTTTTCTAAAATAGGAATTTTTTTACAATTTAGCTTTATAGTTTTATCTACTTACATAATAACATCATCGCAAAATTCAACATATTTGAAGCTCTTGACTCTGTTTTAAAAACTTATTTCTTTTTTGCAAAAAAAATCCCTCTGCATAGTTGCAAAGGGATTTTTCATTCACCTGTTTTCATTTCTCGTTGCTACGCTCCGGCGTAGCAAAGAAGAAACAAACAACATATAGCAAGCAACCGAAACTGAATTTACTTCACAAGCACCATCTTTCTCGTCTCTGAAAAATTTCCTGTTTCGAGTTTATAAAAATAAATTCCGCCGCTGAAGAAATTTTCCAAAAACCTGCGAGCATCACTCGCCGTGAATTTTGCCCAAGCCAGTTATTAACAGTTATTTAAAAAATGGAATTTTCCTCCGAAAAAATCTTTGCGCAGAAAAATATTTTCTCATACATTGAAATAAATTCTTTATATGAGAAAAATGATTTTTACTTCGCTGATGCTTACTGCCTTAGCAGTTTTATCAGGCTGCAATAACGACGGGCTTGTTTCACCTGACGAAGGAAGCGGTATATTCAAGTGGTCTGTTACAGATTCAGTTTTTTATACAACTCAAATCCAAATCGTTGATGAAAACACATTGCTTATTGCCGGAGATTTTTCCAATTGCTATAAAATTCAAAATGGAGTTAAGACACGTCTTGAATTAGAAGAAACTGATTTCCTTAGCTCAACCATAAAATTTCTCAATGCAGATTACTTCGCATTTGCAAATACTTATAGTTACTCTTATCCCATAAGCACAAAAATAAAATATTTTAAAAAAGGTATATTGAATACAATAAGTTTTTCTTATGGAGGATATTACGATACAAGAATTTTTGATTTCCTATTGCTGGATACAAATAAACTGCTAATCAATACGTCTGATAGTTTATTTATATTTGAAAATTCTCTCGGCAAAAAAATTAAAGGAAGTAACTTTGTATTGCATACAGGCAGACTGGCAAAATCGGATGGTAAGATTTATGTGATTTTGTTTGATACATATCAGCAGTCAGTAAGCGCTGCGCAAATCATAAATGACAGTTTACAGGCTTTCTCATTTCTTTCAGACGCAAAAAATATCTGGATAGATAATATCAAAGGAAAGATTGTTAAAGAATGGCAGGATATTGACCGCAAAACAAATCTTTCCTATCTCAGCCCGCAAGGCTGGATAACTTTTTTTTCATCTAATATAAAATATTTTCAGTCTATTGCAGGTGAAAGCATAGACAATTTTTATTTCAGCGCAAGAGATTCGTCAAATAAAATCGTAAGAGGGTACTATAACGGAAGAGCAATATTGGAAGATACTAATTTTCCCGTTAAGGATTCAACGGGCTTAAGCGTTTCAATGCTTAACGGAACAATTTACGCTTCAAGAGAAATCTACTCCAGCGGAAAATCTTATATTTATAAAGGTGTAAGAAGGTAAGCTCATATTAATTCTTACGCTGTATTTGAAAAATAAAACCTTTAACTTTATGTAAGCATTAACCCGATAGTTTTTGTAAGGGGGTGGAACGGGTAGATGTAAACTTACAAAAACAAATGCTTCATAAATTTAAGTTCTTTTCAGCAGTCTCAATCTGTCTGCTGATAATATTTTCCTGCGGAAACTCCGGTGAGAAATCTGGAAAATACAAAATCTCCCTAAGCGGCACAGATAAGCTCCGCTATACAGGTTATTACAAAACAATTTCTCCCAACGGAGCGATTCGGTCAAACACTGTAGAAGGTGTTCTCCCCGCCGAGTATTTCCTCGAGGACTGTAAATCGCTTGTGTGTTCATTTCAAAAAGAGGCAGAGCGCGGCGAACTGCGGATGATTATCACCGATGAAAACGGAAATGAGCTTCGCAATGAGTTTACAGCAATGTCTTACGGCAGCGTTCAGCTAACGACGGATTTTTAACAAAGTAATTTTTTATGGTTCATATTCATAATACAAGAAAATCTCTTTATTTTTTAATATAAAATATATAATTTTATATGTTTTATATTATATTTATAAGAAAATTTCTTGTATTTTGAATACAAATAATAGAATTCTCTCGGGAAAAGCGAATTTCCTTCTTGAAAGTCTGATTTCGCAGAATAAAAATTTTTTCAATATTCAGGATGCCATAGAGATTATTGAAAATAGTTCTATTACAAATGTGAGCGAACTTCTGCGTTCGATAGCGCGCAGAGGGCGAATACGAAAAATTTCGGCAGGATTGTATTGTATAGTTCCTTTAGGTGAAAATGCAGATACATATTTGCCGGACTGGCACTTAACTGCGAAAGAGCTTGTCAACAATTCACCCTACTATATAGGGTTTTACAGCGCATTGGATATTCACGGTCTTATTACCCAGCCCTCTTTAACCGAGCAGGTTGTAACTTCAAAACAGTTTATACCGAAGCATAAAAAAATAGGAAGCGTAAAATTTGAATTCATATACTTTAATGAAAAACATTTCTTCGGATTTGAAAATACATGGATTGACAAGTATGATAAAATTCAATGCAGCGATTTGGAAAAAACCTTTATAGATTGCCTGTATAAACCAGGATATGGTTCAGGAATAACTGAAATTGTTAAAGCGATTTACAAAGCTCGTGATAAAATTAGCGAAGAGAAGATGCTGAATTATCTGGAAAAATTTGATTCGCAGGCTGTGATGCAAAGACTCGGATTTATTTTATCGAAGCTGGATATTTTATACATGCTTAGAAAGTATCTGCAATCAAATATTACAAAAGTTTATACTCCGCTCGACCCCTCCCTGCCCTCTGAAGGAAAATATCATTCGCAATGGAGCATACAGGAGAATATAAAATTCGAAGAAATTAAAAATTCTCTGGAAAACTAATTTATGATTAAGCCCGGTGAAATTAGTAAAATTGCAAACCAAAACGGACTTCGCGATACTCAAATTGAAAAAGATTATATATTGGGATGGGTTTTATATGCAATATCCAAAAATGATTCACTGAATAAATTGCTTGTGTTCAAAGGCGGAACTGCGATAAGAAAACTTTACATAGGTGATTACCGGCTTTCCGAAGACCTTGACTTTACTCTTGCGGAAGGAAAAATAAATACCGTTAGTCTGAAAAGCGAGTTTGAAAAAATTATTAACTGGATTAAGAATGAATCGCGCTTAGAATTAGAAATCCGTGATGAAACCATAAACACAAAAGGAAATTATTCGTTCTATATAGGATACATTGGTCCATTGGGCGGAGATATAAAAAAGAGAGATATTAAAATTGATATAAGCGACAACGAAATAATATGCGATGAAATTAAAGAGAGTACTGTCTTGAATCAGTATTCGGATTTAAGCGAAGAATATTCATTAAAAAGTTATACTATAAATGAAATTATAGCCGAGAAACTAAGGTCGCTGATGCAAAGAACTGTGCCAAGAGATTTGTATGACGTATGGTATCTGCTTGAAATTGAACAAAATAATTTGGAAAGCTGCATTGAGTATTTTAAGAAAAAAGCAGAATTTAAAGAAAAGAATCCCGTTGAGTTTTACGATACTGTAACAGCAAAGAAAGAAAAATTTAAAGGTGAATGGGAAAAGAGTCTTGATAAACAATTTAAAGAGATTCCCGATTTAGAAAAAATCTGGCGGGAATCTTTAAGACATTTTAAAAAAATATCAAAACTGCTAAACTAATTTTATTGACCCATAAATTCTATGAAAAAAATATTTGCGCTGGCAATTTTAATATGCGCGATTGAGGCATTTGGGCAGATGCCGAACACAACTTACGTAACTCCGTATCTCGGAGCAGCAGTTCCCTCAAACCTCAGCAATTATAAATCAAGCTTTACCGCCGGAGCAAACTTCGAGTTTGCTCTTACAAAAGCTGCCGTCTTCGGCTTTGATGTAAACTTTGCAAATTTAATTTCTAAAAATAATAGCTCTGTTTTCCCCGCAGTATTAGGGTACACTTATTACGGCTCGGGAAATTATGCCACGATGGGATTTATGGTTTTTGCAAAACTTCAGAATGCCGAAGCAGTGAAATCCCCCGTGCAGCCCTTTGTGAAAATCGGAGCGGGAACCTCATTAATTTCTCAAACCGAATTTTACTCAATGATAAACGGCTTCACGAATTTAACGCCCGTTTCTACATCAACGGGATTATTATTCGCGCCCTCTCTCGGCGCAAATATAATGATTCATTCCAAAAACAAAATCGTACTCGAAGCGCAGTACAGGATAAACAAATCGGATACCGATGATGTCCGCCAGTTCCTTTTTACATTAGGGTATTCGTTCAGATTGTAACAACAAAAAATTACTTAGTTCCAACTAAACTGAATCTGCCATGAAAAAACTCTTAGCAGTTCTTATTATTATTTTCCCCTCGATGATTTTTGCGCAGCTTAAAGGAGCTTCATACATTACACCTTATGCCGGGCTTTCTGTTCCATTTGATAAAAGCACTTACAATACCTCATTTAATACCGGAGTTAATTTTGAAATTTCTCTCAGCAATATCACTTCTATCGGCTTCGATGTAAATATAGCAAATTTTACCTCTGATGAAGTGAGGGCGGGCATGATAACCAACCGGGTTTCTCCGCGCTCTTACAGTGCTGGCAATTACAGAACAACGGGCTTGATGCCATTTATAAAATTTCAGAGTGCGGAAGCCATTAATAAAGTTCAATTGTTTGTGAGACTTGGAGCAGGCGTATCTTTTCTTGCCCGCACAGGCAGCAGAACAACTTACTACGATAATTCAGTTGTTTACTCTCAGAGCGTAGTTTCTTCGGGAATTTTACTCGCGCCCTCAATCGGTACATACTTTGCAGCATCAACCGCAAATAAAATCGTTATCGAAGCGCAGTACAGATTGAATAAATCAAGCACTGATGAAGTCAATGCGTTTCTGCTCAACATAGGTTATGCTTTCAGAATGTAAGCGGCGATAAATCCGCTCAATAAGCCTTCTATGAATGCTCTCTTCCCAAGCTACGGCTTCGGAAAAGAAACAAAATTAGTACCGAACGCAGCAACAATACACCGCCATTTCTTTATTTTTTTGCTGCCAAATATACATTACTTATTTTATGGAACTAAATAATTTTTGCAAAGTATAAATTGATAAATCAAGAAATTTACTAAAAATGTTTCTCAATACTCTGACATAAAACAGAAGAGAACACTTTTCTGATACACCTCAGGGAAATTAGGCTAATACTTTTAAAACCGCTTAAAAAAAGTAATCCAATTGGAACAAAACGAGATAAAAACAGCAATATCTTCCATAGAAATACCTGCTATTCCCAAAACACAATTTCAAAAATCTTAACTCTGCATTCGGCAAAACTTTTTACTAATTTACATTAAATAAGCTATTCAAAGCAATTTATCGCGAGAAAATTTACTATTTTTATCTTGATATAAAACGTTATAAACAATAAGTTGCTGAAGTAATTTCTTTTTTGTAAACCGGCAGTATTTTTTAAAGTAAAAATACTGGCGAAGTAAAATTTATTTTTCATTTAAAAAAATTCTGATATGAAAAAAATTAAAAGCAGTAAGCGTAAGCGTCTTCGGAGCCGGAAGTAAATAGCAAATAAATTATGCCTGATTACTGGGGAGTGGAGGCGTGGTTTATTAATAAACATACGGACGCTAAAGTGAATTTCAAAACTATAAAATCATCAACCCTTGGGTAGTATAATTCAGCTTTGGGCGCAAAACAGAGAGATATTTGAAAAAAAATCCCTTGAGCAAATTATTCAATTTGCCGGCGAAGGGAAACTAAGAGATTCAAATGCTGCTTCTCTTGAATTCAGGGAGTTTATTAATAATGTTTCCTCAGAGATGTTAATGAACTATTATGAAAGCTGCCTGAACAATAAGTTTGAAGACAGCGGTTTCGCATTACAGGATTTAGTAAATGAAGCAGGGGTGAGACTCGGCTTCGAAGTGCAGTTTGGGCTTTATCATGGAAGAAAAAATGAAATAGGATTTGACGGCGTTTGGACATCCTTCGACGGGCACAACTTCATAGTAGAAGTGAAAACTACCGACGCTTACAGAATCAATCTGGAAAAGCTGGTCGCTTATAAAGATAAGCTGACGGCTGCAGGAAAGATTAGCAGCAACGGAAGCTCTTCCATTCTGATTATTGTCGGCAGAGAGGATACGGGAGATTTGGAAGCGCAAATTAGGGGGTCAAAGTTTGCATGGGATATTAGATTGATGAGCACTCAATCGCTTTTAACCCTTTTAAAAGCAAAAGAAAATACCAACGATATAAAGACTTCCTCTCAGATTTCCGAAATCCTCAAACCTAAGGAATATACAAGAATAGACAGGCTGATTGATATTATGTTTGTTAATCCCGATGGAATAAAAGCTTCTGAAAAATCTTTGAAAGAAATTTCAACTGTTAAAAGAAGCTGCAAAAAAACGAAAGACGAAGTTATCAAAATTGATAACACGCATCTCACAGTAAAAGCAAATTCCGTTGAGAAAAAAGAGAACAAACTGACCATAACTCAAAATCAGGTAAAAGAAATTGAGCTAAGTTCGCAAAATCAATCTGCCCTTCTTTTTATGAAGGAAGAAAAAACCGTTACGATAATAAAGTCAGTCTCAAAAATTGAAAGCCATAATGATATGCCCGAGCCTGCCGGAGATGAAATGAAAGAAAAATTCTGGCAGAGGTTTTTCCGCGCTACACAAAGTTTTTCCTGCTCTTTAAGAAACCTGATTTAAAAAAAACGGAAGAGGCTTTCCCTGCCTCTTCCGCTTTTAAGCGAGTTAAAATATTTTTTTTGAAATCAATTATTCTCATATTTCTCTTTCTCCCCTGCCTTGCGTTTTCGCAAGGAGTAAATAAAACAAATCTCGGCTTCATGGGCGGGATGAGCGTGCCTATAGGCTCAAAAACTTTTGCGGAAAATCATTCGCCCGGATTTAATTTTAATATAAATCTTGAACACACCGTTTCAGAAGCAATTCTGCTCGGCGCTGAACTCGATTTTGCAAATCACAAAGGTTCATACACTGAAACTTATTCTTCATCCGTATATAATAAAGAAAGCAGCTATCAATTTATTGCTGCGGATGCTTATATGAAGCTGCAAAATAATCTTGCCCGGAATAATGAATTTCAATTTTATCTTAAAGCAGGCGGAGGGCTTTACATGACCGCAGTGAATAAAGGATTAGGAGGAGGCGGCATAGTCATTCTTTTTGCTCCCGGAATAAACTATATGACAGGTCATCACGTAAAATTAACTTCCGCATTAGAATACAGATACAATTCTTCCCAAAGCGATTGGTCCGCTTCCCTGCTTCAATTTAAACTTGGATTTTCTTTCTGCATGAACCCGAAATAATTTTTTTAATTTTATAATCATAATGAAAACATTTTTTGTAGCAATACTGATAGTCATTACTTCAATAATTTTTTACTCGTGCAAATCCGATTCTCCTGTTTCGCCGGGCACTTCTGAACAGGGATTTTCATGGGAGCTTTTTCAGCGCGGAATTTTCCTCGAGCCGGCAAGATACATTGCATTAGCAGATGAAAACACTATCTACACAAGCCATGTTCCGGCATGCTATAGAATCACTGCTTCTGGAAGAACCCAAATTGATTTTCAGGATTCCCTGTTCACTTCTAAGTGCTTTGATGTTTACAATCCTTCTTACTATGCCTACTGCGGTGATGAATATTATAACAATCATGGACTTACAGTTATGAAAATTTTCAATAACTCGGTAATTACTTCAGTTGTGTTAGACTCTGCTTATTCTAATAATCCAACTGAACTAAAAATTCTTGAGCCCGGTAAAATAGCAGTTATAAGCACGGGGAAGTTTTTCCTGTACGAAAATGGAAATGTTTTCAGAGGCACATCTGCCGATACATCAGGCAGCGGATTTAATAATCTCATCTCTCAAAACGGAACATGGTTTATAAGCGGAAGAAGCGGAAAGATTTACAAATATGAAAACAATTCAATTGTTGTCGCAAATAACGAAGTTGCAACAAACGAATTTTTCCGGATGAAAATAAATAACGCAATCATAAAAGCGCCTTACTCCCCGCTTCCCGTTGTGCTTTCTAGCTGGAACGGCTCTGCGTGGACTCCATTTACATCGGATTCAGCTTTTTCAATTTATTACTGGGCTGCCGGAGAAAATACGAATCTAATTTATTTACTCTATGCAGATTCTGCTTTAACTGCTTCATATGGAAAAATTTGGACAGGTTCAAAATTAATTTCAGACCCGTATTTCCCTCCTGATAACGTAAGCCAAAGATTATACACAGAAGCATTAAGCAATATGAAAAACGGAGTTGTCTTTATCTCTAAATATGACGGGTTTGAATGCAAAATTTATCGCGGAAGAAAAAACTGGTAAGCTGATAACCTGCCTTACCTTATTCATTATCTGCTGTAAAACTTTTGAATAACTATTTATTAATAACTGATATTTATCGCCTAGTTGATACAATTAAGCTTACAATTATTTATTATTTTGTATTTATTCAAAACAATATTAAAATAGTTACACTAAAGTAAATATATTTTATTTTTGATGGAAAAATTATAACTTTAGCTTTGTCATTTAACTTTAAATCAAAATTCCCTTTATGAAAAAAACACTACTGCTTGCTTTTATATTTATGCCATTCATACTTTTTGCACAATCGCAGTCATCCATTGGCTTATATGCCGGAGCCACATTTCCAATGTCGCCAAGTGATTTTAAAAGCTATTGGAAAACTTCATTCTCAATAGGAGGAGATTACTCACAAAAAGTCGGAAACGTATTCTATCTCGGTGGCGAACTGAACTATTCATCCTTCTCACTCGATAACTCGTCCCTCGGAGTAAGTTCGTCCGTTACTGGAGGTGCTTTTAATGCCTTGCAGATACTTGGTTTCGTAAAATTACAGGACGAAAATAGTGCCGGAATGATTGCTCCGTTTGGAAAAGTTGGTTTAGGACTTAGTTCCTCTTCAGCAAGCGACTTGAAAGTCTCGGGGACAACCATTGCTACGGGAACTTCCGAAACCGGATTAGGAATTTCACTTGCAGCAGGACTCGACTATAAATTGGCTGCAGGTAACAAACTATCTCTAGAATTGAGCTACCGTATGAACAACAGAAAATCAGACAGTTACAACGGAATTATTTTTGCTTTAGGATACAGATTCAAAATTTAATACATATTCTTTAACACAATTTTTTTTTTACCATTATCCCGTTCTAATTCAATTCGGAACGGGATAAATTTTCCTGCCTCATTACCATAATGGAATTCAAAACAATTTTATTCACCACTTATCATTAAAACTTTTCTTTCGCCTTAAACATCAATTTGAAATTTTATATTTTCTTAACAACTAATAACTGAAAACTGGAAACCAACATCTCATTAGCCATACACGGCGGAGCAGGGACAATAACCAAGGCAAACATGACTCCCGAAACCGAAGCCCAATACAAACAAGCCCTTGAAACCTCACTTACAGAAGGGTGGGAAATTTTACGCTCAGGAGGCAGCGCGCTTGATGCAGTTGAGGCATGCGTAGTTGAAATGGAGCTGAATCCCCTCTTCAATGCCGGGCGCGGCTCGGTTTTCACCAACGAAGGCACTATAGAAATGGATGCTTCCATAATGAACGGCGCAAACCTAATGGCGGGTGCAGTAGCCGCAGTGAAAAACATAAAGCAGCCCATAAAACTTGCAAGAGCCGTGATGGAAAAATCTGACTTTGTTATACTCACCGGAAAAGGCGCAGAGGAATTTGCAAAACAAAACAATATTGAATTTGCCCCGGATGAGTATTTTTTTACCCAGAGGAGATTTGACCAGCTTCAGAAGGCAAAGGCATCGGGCAAGTCCTTCCTAGACCACACTACGGATTTTGCGGGCAATAAAAAGAAGTTCGGCACTGTAGGAGCAGCGGCTCTTGACAGCAATGGCAATCTTGCTGCCGCAACCTCAACCGGCGGCATGACAAATAAAATGTTCGGGCGCATCGGCGATACAGCTATCATCGGCTCAGGGACTTACGCAGAGAACGGCGTTGCGGCGGTTTCGTGCACGGGCGACGGAGAATTTTTTATCAGGCAATCGGTAGCTTATGACCTTATTGCTCTAATGAAATATAAAAAACTTTCCTTAAAGGAAGCAGCGGAGTATGCGATATTTAATAATCTTAATTCTATTAAGGGTGAAGGAGGGCTGATAGCAGTGGATTCAGAGGGAAATATCGAAATGGTTTTCAATAGCGAAGGAATGTACAGAGCATCTATTTCAAAAAATATCCCGATGAACATAGAAATTTATAAACAGGAACACTGATGAATATGATCTATATGATTCACAGATGTAATAAATCTGTGCAATCATACTCATCATAAAAATCTGTGTTCTATTTTATCAGCACCATTTTCCTTGTCTCTTTAAACTCTCCTGCATTTAATGTATAAAAATAAATTCCGCTGGGGAGATTGTATTCCGCTGAATTAAAATCTACTGCATAGCTGCCTGCATTTTGCTTTTCATTAACAAGCACTGCAACTTCTTTTCCGAGTAAATCAAAAACTTTGAGCGTTGTAAATCCGGCAACTAATAACTGATAACGGATTACTGTGCTTGGGTTGAACGGGTTGGGGTAGTTTTGGCGCAATGCAAATTTATCAGGAACTTCTGAAGAAATTTGCGAGACACCAACATTCAATCCTCCGGCATTTGTGGTCTTATAAATAACACCCTCATTACCTACTATGAACCCTGTATAATTATTTATAAACTGAATTGCGTTAGGTGAATATGGGGTGAATTGTGAAATCCAGTTTATTCCTCCATCAGATGAAGCATAACCATTGGATGAGAATGCAGTATTCTCATCAGTAAAAATAAAATTATTGCTGTAAAAATCTGTTATCTTATTCCAGTTAGTACCACCATTTGTAGTTTTATATATGCCTTTTTTAGTTGAGCTTGCAAAGTGAGAGTATACAGAGTAATAACCCGTGGTTGGATTTATAAAATATATTTTACCTCCTTGCGTACTATCTAAATCCAGTATAGTAGTCCAATTATTTCCTCCATTAATTGTTTTTAAAATTTTACCTGATTCAGCGAGAAAAGAAGGCACTTGTACCTGTGTTTGATATTTATTATAAATGCTGAAACCTGTATTTGAATTTATAAAAAACACATCATTTATAGTTTCGCTAGAATTATAACCGTTGCTTCCTGCTACTCCTTGCACAGATAGTTTCAGATTCCAGTTTGTTCCGCTGTTTGTTGTTGTGTAAATATTATTTGTTGTATATCTGGTACCGGGCGAAACAGTAGTAGTATATGTTAACCCCAGAACAATAAATGATTCATTTAATACTCTTAATAAATTATGTGTACCGTAAACTCCGGGAACTACCGGAAAGCTAGACCACGTATCGCCATGGTCTATCGTATACCTTACCCTGTTAGGAGTTAATCCAAATCCGTTATTATAATTAGTGAATTTTATCTGAGATAATGGCAACCCCTGATTAAATTTGCCCCAATTAATACCGCCGTTTGTGGTTTTCCAAAAATATACATCAGTTGCAATAAATATTTCATTGGCATTAAACATATGAATAGAATTCATTGATGTGTAATCCCCTGATACCGCTCCTATATCAGTGAATGAAGAACCAAAATCTGTAGATTTAAAAATTCTTTTACCGCCTGTAAGCACACATCTGTTTTTATCCCAGAATGAACATCTTGTCTTATAAAAGTACTCCGGATAAGGCATAACTACAGTATTATTTGTAAAAGTAACCCCGCCATTACTTGAGAAACAAAATTTGGCTTCAGTTAAAGAGGAAGAACAAATCATAGTATCATTTTTATAAAAAAGACAGGTGTATAAATTTGTTGAATTCACGTTGTTCCATGTTTGCCCTCCGTTTGTAGTGTTAAGAACTTCATTATACCTAAGTATAAATCCTTTATTTGCATCCTGAAAATTAAATTCATTAATAGATATACCCGACCATACATTAATCCAATTTTTCCCGCTGTTTGTAGTTTTAAATACTTGATTAGTGGTACTGCAGTAACCTGTACTATCATTGACAAAACTAATTCTATAAGCCGGTGGCAGAAGTGTATCACACTGAACCCAGTTAACCCCTCCGTTTGTACTTTTATAAAAATATATCGATGCATCTACATGAGTAAGTGCATATACTACATTTGGACTGACATAAATATAGCTGTCATAATAATTTGAGGAGACAACACTCCAATTGTTACCGCCGTTTGTTGTTTTATAAAGGAATGAAGAGGAGGCAAAGCCGGTATTTGAATTAAAAAATTTCAAGTTGTTTATATCTTTTGAATTGGTTGTCTGATTAATACCGGAGTTACTGTAAGACCAGTTTGCGCCGCCATTTTCCGATTTAATAATCATGTTATTTCTGCCGGAAGCGAAGATAGTAGAACTATCCCTCCAATACACATTACTTATAGAATCCTGTGAAAAAGTCGAGTAACGATCATTCGACGTAATCCATTGTCCAAAAATATTTTGAGTTACAATAATGAATATAAAAATTATGAACTTTTTCATAGCTGTAAATTTTACTTTATTAAAACCATTTTTTTTGTCTCTTTAAACTCCCCGGCATTCAGTGTATAAAAATAAATTCCGCTTGGAAGATTGAACTCAGTTGAATTAAAATCAACTGCATAGCTGCCGGCATTTTGCTTTTCGTTTACGAGCGTAGCAACCTCTTTTCCGAGTAAATCGAAAACTTTAAGCGTAGTAAATCCGGCAACTGACAACTGATAACGGATAACAGTGCTTGGATTGAACGGGTTGGGGTAGTTCTGAAACAGAGAAAAATTATCCGGGATATTACTGCTAAGATTTATTATTTCAGTAATTGTTTCCCCGCCGTTTGTTGTTTTCAATATTGCTCCATTGTAGCCGACAATAAATCCTGTGTTTTGGTTTACGAAACACATATCATAAATACTCTCTGTTTGCGGATCCTGAGCAGTCCAGTTTTGCCCTAAGTCAGTTGAACGGTAGCCTTCGACTGTCACAGTTAAAGGAGGTACAAAATCTAAGACATTTGTGATCTTGGACAAATTTAATATTTTTGTCCAGGTCCCTGTGTACTTGTAAACACCGTCTGAGGCAACTGCAAATGCAAGAGTAGGAGAAATAAATTTCATTCGTTCAAAATAAATATTACTCAGACTTGAAATAGAAACCCAATTTATCCCTGCATTAGCAGTTCTGAAAACTGTTGTGTAAGTTGGAGGACACAAGCCGCAGCTTTGCTGATGCGCATCAAATAAATATCCTGTTTGGGAATCAAGAAACTGAACTGAGCCGACACTATTATTCTCAGTTGTAGTATTCAGTGTTTGCATAGACCAGTTTACTCCGCCGTTTGTAGTTCTGAATATTTTTCCGAGTCCGTCGCCGACAAAGCCGGTGCTCTCGTCTAAAAAATAAATAGAGCCCAACCCGTTTGGAAAAACTCCGTTTCCTGCAAGGTTCCAGTTTACACCGCCGTTAGTTGTCTTTACAAGAGAATCTGAGGCAAGCGAGTATCCCGTTTGAGCATTAAGAAAATAAGCAGTATAAAAATTACAATTGGCTTTATATAAATTCCAGTTTGTCCCTCCGTTGAAAGTCTTTATTATATTACCGGCACCAAGCAAAATTCCGTTATTATCATCAAAAAATTTTGCGAAATACAATGAACGCAGAATCCCCCATTGGGAAGATCTGCAAATCCAGTTAGAACCTGAATTAGAAGTATAAAAAGTTTCACCACCGTTACCCATAGCAAAACCGGTTGAAGTGTTTTTGAAAGCTAGTGTAAATATCCCTGTAGTCGGAACATCCCTCAAAGGAATCGAGTCCCAGCTTTGCCCTTCATTTGTTGTTCTCCTAAATGTTCCGTAAACTACATTTGAATAAACGTACCCGGTTTGCTCCGAAACCATTTCAAAGCTGTTATCAAAGCCCGAGCCAAACGGAAGATTTCTCAATAGCTGCCAGTTTACCCCTCCATTAGTAGTCTTCAGCAATTTAGACGGTAAAGAATATTTATCGGTAAGGGCATACCCCGTAGTTGAATTAATAAAATCGAAATGATGAATAAAATCAGTGCTGGAGGTGTAAGTCTGTGTCCACGTATCCCCTGTAGTTGTAGAGTAGTATATTGTTACGCTGCCGGAAACCATCGCGGAAAACATTCCTGCCTGTTGTGATGCAAAATATATATCATCAATCTCAGTGCCGTACGTTCCGTTGAGAAGCCACGTTGCGCCCTGATTGGTTGTTCTGTAGAGTTTTCCAAGTGAAGTTGAAGCAAATCCGGTATTACTGTTTGCAAATGCAATTCCTGTAACATTAGTAACATCCCCCCCAATGGAAAACCAGGTCGTCCCGCCGTTTGTGGTTTTTATTATTCCGTTTCCTCCGGCTATGACAGTATTTTCGTTAATAATTGCAAAGGATTTAAGTATGCCTGCCCACAATTCTGTTCCGGTACCTATAAGAGAACGAATTCCATTGTTGACAAGTATCCAGTTTTCTCCACCGTTTGTGGTTTTTATCACCGTATTACTGCGCCCGACTGCATAACCGGTATTAGCATCATAGAATTTTACTTTATTAATTCCGTTCCCTTGTGGAATGGGATTCAACCACTGCCAACCGGACTGGGAGTATAAATTTGACGCAAATAAAAAAGCAATTGCCAGAGAAAATATGCCAGCTTTTTTCATAGCTTAATATTTTATTTCACTAAAATCATTTTTCTCGTCTCTTTAAACTCCCCCGCTTTCAATGTATAAAAGTAAATTCCGCTAGGGAGAGCAATAGTTGAAATTGTTCTGCTGTAATAACCGGCAGGAAGAGATTCATTTACAGCTTCAAAAACTTTTCTTCCGGAAATATCAAAAACAGATAAGTTGACAAATACCGAAGCGTTTGTGTTAAATTTTATCTTTGTTGTGCCGTTAAACGGGTTAGGGTAATTCTGAAACAATTCTATAGATGCCGGAGGCAAATAATTTACCTTATCGAAATATGAATATGCTGTCCAACCCTGATTTACAAGCCTCAACCTGTAGTCATATTTGCCAAATGCATCAAGCGGAACACTCGTGCTGTAATTAACCTGAGTATTCGAGTAAATTCCTTTAGCATCGATTGTTTTCTCTACCCTGTAAAAGTTGTACACCGTATCTCTTTTTTCTATATAAATGGTTCGCATACCGTACTCATAATTTGTAGTCCAGTTTAATTGAAGACTATTTTCGTCAAAAGTATAATTCATATTAGTAACCTGAGGCTGATTGAAATTGAAGTAAATCGTGTTAGTATCTCCCGCAGAAAAATAATCCCACTGCATTCCTTTCAATGCAAAGCTCTCAATACTGCCGTCTTCGCTAACAACATCATACCTCACTATTCCCCAATTCTTAGCATAAGTTTTATAAAGCGTTTTACCATTTAAAGTATATTTGAAAGTTTTAATTCTTGAATATGAAGTAAATATAATCGTATCTTTTTCAGCAACAAGAACTTTTTCAGGCAATCCCGAACAGAATCTCACAGTATCTCCCACTGAGGACTTTATGCTATCAGATTTCTGAAACAGATTATATCCGCCACATGACAAAACAGCCGGCTTAATAACGTTTCCCTTACCGGTATCGTAAGAGATATATCCTCCTTCAATAGTATTTTTTACAAATCGTCTGCCTGAAATACTGGTATCATTCAGCCAATATTGCTTAATAATTTTGGCAGGATTCGTAATTGAATAAAATATGCATTTTCTGTTCGTATAAATCGGCAAATATGGCGAATTGACAGTATCGGGTCCTGAATAAAGATTTCCATACTGAATACCATTTATCACGGCACCTTTTAAATTTGATACGCTGGAACTGTACAAAAAAACTGCGCTTCCTGTTTGAGTAATTCCAATCCCTTTTGAGTATGAAATTGTTGTATACATTGTGGGAGCAGATTGAGTACGGGTATCGAATTCAATAGTAGAAATATTACTGCCTAAAATATATCTATCACCTGCGAATGTACACATTTTAGGAATTCCCCCGCTACAAAACTTTACAGAATCATTTAGATGAACGTTCAAGCTGTCAACTAATCTCTCTCCATGATAGATTCCACAGTTGTAATTATCTGCAAAAGCAAGTACACATTTAGTTAAACTATCATACCTTATCCATGCTCCGAACACTTCGTGAAAATAATAGCGGTAACCGTTGCTGAAGACTGAGTCTTTTGTAATCCGCTTCACAGAATATGAATAGTAATGGTAGCCATGAGAGTAGTTATCGTTATAGAACACAAACATATCACCGGTGTGGAGAGGCAAAAAAGATTCCTGTGAAAAGACGTTCTTGAGTCCGAGTATAGTGATAAAAATTAAAACGACTCTTATTTTTACAAGTATTTTTTCCATATCTTTAGAATATACTTATTTTAATACATAAAAAATAAATAAGTTTACTTTAATTTCCTATGATTTATATCATAGAATTCCATCATTTTATCAGCACCATTTTTCTCGTCTCCTTAAACTCTCCCGCACTCAGTGTATAAAAATAAATTCCGCTGGGGAGATTGAATTCCGCTGAGTTAAAATCCACTGCATAGCTCCCTGCAATTTGCTTTTCGTTTACCAGCGATGCAACTTCCTTTCCGAGCAAATCAAAAACTTTGAGTGAAACATTTCCGGCAACTGACAACTGATAACGGATAACTGTGCTAGGGTTGAACGGGTTTGGGTAGTTTTGAATGAGTTCATATTTAGTTGATGAGCCAGTGTTAGCCACAGCTCCGATAACATCTGACATGTAAGATTCTACCAGAGCAGATTTCCCATTAATCTTTTGCTCCCAAACAGCACAAATTTTATAAAAGTTACCTTGTGAAACAGGAATACTTAAATCGAGCATTGTCTTCACAGAATCATTCCCAAGATACTTTTTCTTTAGAACTATATTTGTATAACCGCTAAAATAATGCGGCATTAACGATATGTAAGTAGAATCATTGTTCCTTGTAACAAAACCCAACGCTGAAAAATAATACGAACCCGCAGCATCCGTTACTATTCCCATCAATGAACCTTTTCCGTTTGTATGGCTTCCCGGAATTCTTTTGGAGAGTGTATCAATTGTAATGTAATTCGATTGTATCAAGCCAACTACATTGGAGACCGGACTGCCTGATGAAAAAGTAAAATAACTCCCTATACCATAAGAAATATTATAGTTTTTGTCTCTTAGAATAAAATCATATTCAGCAGGAGGAAATAATTGAACATAGCTGGTATAATCTCTGAATTTTCTAGAAGCCGGTTTAAATACTCCCGGGGAAACTTCCTTAGAAAAATATACCATACACTCAGAGAAGCCTGCCGGTCTGGGTTTTGAGCAATTTTGACTAATGCTATCAGTAAGGTTTATCTCAAGAGAGTCCCACGATAAAGACTGTAGTTTGTACCTTCGAAGAAAAATATCACCTGCTCTTTCAAAGAGCAGATAATAAGCAGAGTATTGTATGGGACCAGTATTATTATTTATGATGTAAGGATTAATTTCATCTGCCGATGTGCTGCTAATTGTAGAAGGGGCGGACCAATTGCTTCCGTTGTATATTGAATAAAACAAATCCCAGTTACCGTTTTTATTCGATTGCCAGGAAAGAAATTTTCCGTTTACAACAGGATTAATATTTTGCTCGCCTGTTGAATTTGTAATTACTACTTCCGGGCTATAACCTGCGAATGATAATTGTCTTATCACAATATCTGATAAGCTGCCATTGTACCGCTCATATGCTAACCATGTGAATTGAGATAAATCTTGACCACTGGATTCAAAGCTTGGGTTTTTATAATCATAATCTGCCGATGAGACTACGGTTTTTACCGAGTCAAAATTAGCAAGCTGCGCCTGAACATTTTTTGAAAAAATAACAAAAAGAATTGTGATTACTCCGAAGAGCAATTTGAAAGGAAGTACATTGCTTCTCATAGCTGACCTCCGCTTTTTTAAAGTTTGAGAAAACTTTTCTTCTCTCGCGCTAAGGTTCTAATGCACTGTTTTAAAAGGCTGCTATAAAGCAGCCTGATATATATTAATAAAAAAATTATTTAATTAAAATCATTTTTTTCGTCTCCTTAAACTCTCCCGCATTAAGCGTATAAAAATAAATCCCGCTTGGGAGATTATATTCCGCAGAATTAAAATCAACGGCATAACTGCCTGCTGATTGCTTTTCATTTACAAGCTGTGCCACTTCTTTTCCAAGCAAATCAAAAATTTTGAGTGAAACATTTCCGGCAACGGACAACTGGTAACGGATAACTGTACTTGGATTGAACGGGTTTGGGTAGTTTTGTGAGAGCGAAAATTGTTCAGAAAGAGATGATTGAATAAAATTTGCTCCATCAATTATTCCGAGAGATGATTTGAGAATTATTCCCGCATCTCCACCTATAAGAATATTGGTATTGTCAATAAAACTTATTGTGTTAAGCGAAGAACAATAAATTCTTGATTGGCTGCTCCAGTTATTACCGCCATCAACCGTTGCAAAAATATCGCCGTTAGCCCCTATACAAAGCCCCATGTTAGCATTATAAAATTTTATAGCCCTAAAGTACTTTCCGGGGTAAGCTTTATCATTCCAGTTTGTACCACCGTTTGTTGTCTTTGAAATAAATTCACCACCGCAAATCCATCCTGTTTGCGAGTTAACAAAATGAACCGATAAATTATTCGGGTTTGTATTAAACTGTGAAAACCAGGTTGCTCCGCCGTCAGTTGTTTTTCTTATTTGAGAAGTGGAAGAAGTACCGATAGCCCAGCCTGTGAGAGAGTTTAGAAAAAATATTTTTATATTTGAGAAACTACCGGGATTTGTAAAAGATACCCAGTTTGTCCCTCCATTAGTTGTTTTATAGTTATATCCGCCAAAGCTTGCATACGTCCAGCCAAAAAGTGAATCACAAAACTCAATGGAAACTAACGGACTCATTGAAGAAGCGCCATATTGTACAGTCCAGTTAGCTCCGCTGTTAGTAGTTTTTGCCACCTTCATACTGTCTCCGCAAATCCACCCCGTTTGTGAGTTTAAAAAATATATACTCTGAAAATATCCGGGCGGCATCTGAAGCGCAGTCCAGTTTAACCCGCCGTTAGTGGTTTTTAAAGCAGGCCCTCCGGCTCCATAAGTAGTAGAAGCGTTTTTTGATGAGACAAACCCCGTGAGCGAATTTACAAACACAATATTATTAATATTATAACTCGTGATGCGGTTTGTGAGCGATGTGAAAACCGTAGCATTGGAAGCTGCTTTTAAAATTACTCCGTTATCGCCAAAAACAAAAGCATTGCCGGCATCTACTATGAATGAATTGTAATATGCAAGATTACTATTAAAAAACGGCGTAGAGCCTGTTGTCCAAGATAAGCCGCCGTAAGTGCGAAGAATTTTATTGCTGCGTGTTGTTGCGATTCCAACAGACGAAGGGTGCATATTTACAGATGTAAATTCTTCAGTACCCGAATAGCTTGAATACCAGTTAAGCCCTCCGTTCGTGGTTGTGTACAAAAATCCCATGCCTGCGACTACGCCGAACGATGTATCTTTAAAGCTGAAACAATTCGCAGCAGAAAACCATCCCGGAGTAACAGCGCTCCATGTATTTCCGCTGTCATAAGTTTTTAAAAAATATTCCTGTGTAAAAAGGTATCCTTTGCTTTCGTTAAAGAACTGAACTCCGTAAAAATTTCCGCCGATGGGAGGCGTAAACCAGTTGCTGCCTCCGGTTGTAGTTTTGAATAAGCTTCCTATAGTTGCGCAGTAGCCTGTGAGGGAATTTACAAATTGAATCTGCTTGCAGTCGTTAGGAAACGGTGTTGCCTGAAGATCCCACGAATTGCCTCCGTCAGTTGTTTTAAAGATCTTGCCTGCATTTCCGGCAATCCAGCCTGTGTTTTCATTAGTGAAATAAATTGTTGAAGGCTGAAACGCGCGGTCAATGGATTGGGTTTTCCAATTCACACCTCCATTTGTAGTTTTGATAATCGTTCCGTTTCTTCCTGCGCCCCATCCTGTTTGCGCATTGATAAAATAAGAAGTGAGTACAGTATTTCCCGTAGCTACCGGGCTCATCCATTGCCAGATTCCCTGCGCAAAAATATCTTGTCCTGCAAAAAGGATTAGAAGTGATGCTATAATTTTCTTCATAACAATTTTATTGTTATTTTATCAAAATCATTTTTCTTATCTCCTTAAACTCTCCCGCATTTAGCGTATAAAAATAAACTCCGCTGGGCAAGTTATATTCCCCCGAATTAAAATCCACTGCATAGCTGCCAGGCGATTGCTTTTCATTTACAAGCTGTGCCACTTCTTTTCCAAGCAAATCAAAAACTTTGAGTGTTACGTAATTCGTAATTTTTAACTCGTAATTTATCCGTGTTGACGGGTTAAACGGGTTCGGATAGTTTTGCGAAAGAGAAAATTTATCAGGAGTAGATGAACTTGTCTGCTGAACGCCAATCGGCGAGAGCAGTTCTGAGTAACTTCTTCGCCATACAGAGCCGCCGAACGTTCCCGCAAAAACGTATCCGTTATAATAATGCACAGCCATAACCGAATACGCTGCTCCGCCGGGAGCAAAGCCTTGATTTCGTTCAAGCCATGCCGCTCCGCCATCCGGGCTAATGAAAACTCCGAGATTCAAATCCCTGCCCGCTATCAAATATGACCCTTGACTGATTAATGAATTTATCTGGCTCATCGGAAGCGAGATTGTGCTCCAGTTTACTCCTGCATTTGAGGTGTACATTAATCCGTTGAGTGTTGTGCCGCAATAAACATTTGCGCCGGATTCCAGAAAGGTATTCGGATTTGTAGAAAAAGTTATAGTCCAGTTTGCGCCGTTGTTTGTTGATCTCCACATTCCCGAAATAGAAGCGGCTGCTAAAATTGTAGAGCCGGATGCAGCCAGCGATTTTATAGCATAAGTTGGAAGATAAGTATTCCAGCTTGCTCCTCCGTTAGATGAAACATTGTTACCCGCATACATATATCCTCCCGTGATAAGAATGGCTGCGATGCCTTGCCCGGCGAGGTAAGACTGAGTCCAGTTCACGCCGCCGTTAACGGAAGTATAAATCCCGTTGCTTGTGCCCGCATAAACAGTTGCGCCGGAAACGTAGAATGTATATATACTTTGATTATTTAATGAAGTCGGGAGCCAAGTTGTGCCGTTGTTTGTCGAGCGGTAAACTCCGCTGCCCTGCATTCCTGCAAGCATAGTTGAACCGGTTGAAGCAAGCGCCTGACAGGTTTCCGTGTTACTAATGCCGGATGACATTTGAACCCATTGAGAATTAGCAGAGCTGGCAGCCCAAACGCTGAAGAAAAAAAATAAACAAAAAAAAGAGAGATGAAACTTGTAAAGTTTTTTCATGGGAATTGTGTTATTGTGAAAGAACCAAAAAAGACGGATTTATAAAATAAATTAAGCAAATATTTTCAACTTCACAATAGTTTTTTCAACATTTGATAAAATTTCTTTGGGCGATTTATAAAAATTACCGCTCCAAACCCTCCCGATAAATCGTGGCAGGCTCTCCTTAACAATGGAGGCAGCAATGATTTATTTTATTTTATCAAAACCATCTTTCTTGTCTCTTTAAAATCTCCTGCATTAAGAGTATAAAAATAAATTCCGCTCGGGAGATTGTATTCTGCTGATTTAAAATCCACTACATAGCTTCCTGCATTTTGCTTTTCATTCACAAGTGATGCAACCTCTTTACCAAGCAAATCAAAAACTTTGAGCGTTACGAAATTCGTAATTTTTAACTCGTAATTAATCCGCGTTGACGGGTTGAACGGATTGGGATAGTTTTGAGAAAGCAGAAACACGCTTGTTATTTCTGACGTAGTTTGAACAACAAACGTAGAGCCGCCGTCAGTGGTTCTGAAAATCTGTCCCGTCTCTCCGCCATAAATAAATCCCAACTGCTCACCATAAAATTTCATATCAGTGGCTGAGGCATTTTCCAGGTCAAAGCGTTTATCGCTCCAGGTAGCTCCGCCATCTGTAGTTTTTCCTATTATCATTAACGTTCTAAATGAGGTAAGAACAAAGCCCGTATTGGAATTTACAAACAGAACTTTCCTTACAAAGTTTTCAAATAAATAATTCGGAATGCGTCCTGTGCGTGTCCAGCTGGTTCCTTTGTCAGTGGTTTTATAAAGACTGTAATTTGCAATCCTTCCGAACCCTGTATTTTCATTGATAAAATTAATGGGGAACATAAGCGAATCTAATGTAACAAGCTGAAATGTCTGACCAAAATTTGTAGTTCTGTAATATCCCACATACAATGAATCATTTGTCTGGCTTCTGAGAGAATAAGAATAATTAAAATACCCTGTACCGTTTGCAAAAAGCTGTAGGTTATAAAAAGTTTTGTATTCCTCATATTCATAAAATGAACGGATGTAATTGGAAATTTTTGTTGATGTCCAGTTCGTTCCGCCGTTAGTCGTAAAGCATAAAGTATCCGTTGAATATTCTCCTGTATAATATGACTTATACATAAAGCCGGTATTGTCATTTAAAAAATTTATGTTTCTCAGGAAGGAACCATCTGATGTTTTATAAACTGTATCCCAGGATGATGCTGCATTATTTGTTTTTAGAAGAACGTTGTAAAAAACTCCGTATCCCGTATTTTGATTAACAAAAGATATCGAAGTAAGATTGAAAGGCAACGATTTCTTTGTAAATGTTGTTCCGTTATTGGTAGAGGAAGAAATTGTTCGAATATCGCCTATCAGATATACTTTGGAATTTCCCGCAATTTCCAGGTCAGATACAGTGCGAATTGAGTCAGCAATTAAACTTGTAACTGAATTCAAATCAGGAGTAATTTTTAATATATCTCCATCTGTATTTGCAAACATTCCTTCTCCCAATGAATTAAAGCTAACATTTACATAGGGAGTAGTTGTAGGTGAATTTTTTAGCTGCCAGTTTGCGCCGCCGTTAGTTGAAACTAAAAAACTTAAAGAGCCTGCCTTTATTATAATTTTATTATTGTTAATAACGTACACATTTTGAAGTGAATAATCGTGATGGTAAACTGTGCTCCAGTTCAATCCTGCGTTTGTTGATTTCCATATGGCATTTCCAATGGTGGCTATTAAGTTTCCGTCAGGCGCTGCGGAGCAAAAGTCCACGCTGCCTGTTAAAACCTCACTCCAGTTTGCGCCGCCGTTTGTTGTTCTTACAGTTTTATAGGTTGTTTTATGAACACCTAATCCAGTAGTTTCATTGAGAAAGAATACAGGTAAAATATTGCAGGTATCCAGAACCGTAATCCAGTTCGTTCCGCCGTTTATTGTCTTAAGTAATTTTTTTGTGTAGATGTCTGTTACAAAGCCGGTAGTTTCATTTATAAAAAGCATAGTTTCTGGCGTGCCGGTATAAATCTGCGTGAATTTATCACCTCCATCTTCAGTTTTTACTATTCCGCTGTATGAAGCAATCAGATACCCGACATTGCTGCTTTTGAAATCAAATTTTATAACCCCAAAAGAAGCAGAAGGAAAGTTATCTGCTTTTTTTCTTATCCACGTTACTCCGTTATTTGTGGTTTTCAGAAGCATGTTAAAGCCTCCTGCAAGATATGCAGTTTCGTTAGAAGTATATTGGCACGAAGAAAATCTTAAAGGGGAATAAGTCGCAATTTGCATCCATCCGCTTTGCGCAAGCAGATTCCCTGCAAATAAAAGAATTACGAATAATAAAATTATTTTTTGCTTTCTCATAGCTGTAAATTTTATTTTATCAAAATCATTTTTCTTGTTTCCTTAAACTCTCCCGCCGCCAGAGTGTAAAAATAAATTCCGCTCGGCAGATTATATTCAGTAGAATTAAAATCAACTGCGTAACTGCCTGCGTTTTGCTTTTCATTCACAAGTGATGCAACCTCTTTACCAAGCAAATCAAAAACTTTGAGCGTTACGTAATTCGTATTTTTTAATTCGTAATTTATCCGTGTTGACGGGTTAAAAGGGTTGGGGTAGTTTTGAGATAACTTAAAATTTTCTGGAACAATGGAAGAAGTTTGAGAAATAAAAACTGCACCTCCGGTAGTTGTTCTGAAAGTGTTTCCTCTTGAACCAACTGCCCAACCGGTCAGCTCATTCAAAAACTGTAAATTATAAATTCCCGCGACGGAAGGTATTGTCTCGGCTGCCCAGTTTACTCCGCCGTTTGTCGTTTTATAAATCTTACCCGATGTAAAACTGACACCAATGCAATACCCTGTAAGCAAATTTACAAATTTAATCCCATAAAAACTTTCTCCTGAGTTTGAAGTAACATTGTAAGTTGCCCAGCTTATTCCTCCATCCGTCGTTTTATTTACGTTAGGAAAATTAGGCACCCACCCGGTATTTTCATTAATAAAATTCACATCCCTGTTTTGTCCCGGCAAAATAGTCTGAGTCCAGTTCGTTCCGCCGTTAGTTGTTCTGTATATATAGTTTATCCCCGAAGCCCAGCCCGTAAGATTGTTAACAAAACAAAATCTGCTAAGCTCGGCGGGTGAGGTTACTACCACCTGCCAGCTTGTACCGCCATCTGTTGTCCTTAAAAGCCTGCCGTCAAGAGCCGATATAAAACAAATCTGGTCAGTAAGGCAATAAATAGAATTGTACGTAGAGCTTCCTGCGCCGGCAAGCGATACCCAGCTGCTGCCTCCATCTGTAGATTTCTTCACTCCGCCTGTTGATGTAAACCAGCCTGTACTTGGATTGTAAAAATTGACTGAAGTAATAAATGAAGTGGTTCCTGATGCAAGCGGCAGCCAGCTGATACCTCCGTCAGTAGATTTTATAAGCGTGCCATTTCCACCGGAAGACCAGCCCGTAAACTGGTTAATAAACTTTACAGAATTCAAATCATTGTTTACACTCTGAATCTGAGAGTAAATCCACCCTGAATTAACCTCTCCTGCATTAGTGGTTTTAAAAGCAACTCCTCCGTCCCCAACAGCATACCCAGTACCTTGATTTATCATCTGCAAAGCATAAAGACCGTTTGAAGTTGTAAAATTTTGCATGCTCCAGTTTACCCCGCCGTTAGTTGTCTTAAATATTCTGCCGTCATAATAATTGTTTGCGCTGCCCGCAATGTAGCCGGTAAGCTCATTAGTAAATACAACTTCATAAAAAACGTTTCCGTAATTTGAAACTAAATACGTCTGCCAGGTTGCTCCTCCGTTGGTAGTTTTTTGTACGTTTGGATAAGAACATACCCATCCGGTCAGTTCATTTACAAAATGAACACCTTTATTAGAACCCGTCATTGCGCTTTGCTGCCATGTTGTGCCGCCGTCAGTTGTTTTAAAAAAAGCATTAGTTGCAGTAACCCAGCCGGTAAGATTGTTTATGAAAAAAATTCTGTTGTAGTCAGCAGTTGAAGAATGAACGACTGTCCAGCTTGCCCCGCCGTTAGTCGTTCTGTATAGGTTTCCATTTTTGCCGGAAGCAAAACAAATCTGATCTGAAAGCGCAAGGCATCTATCTAACAAGCCCGTGCCCGGAACTAATTGATTTATCCAGCTCGCCCCGCCGTTAGTTGTTTTTTTAAAATTGTTAACATCAGCAGCTATCCAGCCCGTCATATCATTGACAAACTGAACAGAGTTCATATACGCAGATGAACCCGTATTAATTAAACTCCAGTTCATTCCTCCATTGGTTGTTTTTATCACGGTGCCAAGCTCACCGCACGCCCATCCGGACATTTCGTTTAAAAATTTCACCTCATTCAAATCGTAATTAGTTGCGTTTTGCGGAAGGCTAAGCCATCCCTGCTGCGAAAAAGAATCAGTGAACAGAAAAAAAACTAAGGTTAAAACAAGAGAAATAAAATTTCTAGTATTCATAGGTAAGTATTTTTAATAAATAAAATATTTACAGCGGAAATTTTTGCAATGTAATAATTTAAATCTACTAAAATTAATTTTCCAGTACGAATTATTTATTTAATTTTTCGGAATTAGACTTGAAGTAAAAATAAAATGATTTAACACATAAAAAAATCAGATTTAATTTTACTCAATTAAGAAAATCGCAATACGTTAATTTTCTTATGGAGCTGTTTTTGGGACAAAACAAAGGGGTAATCACTAATACCCAATGAAGAAATCAGTGATTTAAAAATCTGCCGATTAATAGATTTTTCTATAGCTATAAACAGGCTATTGGGAGAGCAGGGTGAATAATTTTCTCCATACATAAAATTGTTTTGTTTTTTTCAATATTAAATTTTAAATTAAAAAAGGTAGAAAAAAAGAAAAACCTTTAAAACAAGCATAATTTTCAAACCGGTAAAGCGATAACACAAAACTTCTCTATAGGCAAGTGTATGTTAATCTAAAAATAGTTTTTTTTGTGTAGTAATGAACTCAAAGAAAACGACAACAATAGAACAGTTCGTTATAAATACAGCTAGAGAGAAAAGAATGCAGCGTAACATTTCACAAAGTGAATTGGCACACATGCTGGACGTTTCACCGGGATTTATAGGAAAGGTCGAAAGCTCAAAGCACACGAGCAAGTACAACCTCAATCACGTAAATAAATTAGCGGAAATTTTTAACTGCTCGCCGAGGGCTTTTCTGCCGGAGCATCCGTTTTCCGCATAGCTGTTAGTCCATTCTCATTTCAAACGGATTTAGGGGGAGTAAATCCGAAATACAGAATAAAATTTTAGTTCATCTTTCGATAGGCACAGTCGGAAATGAAACGGGTATTCTATGCCCGAAAATTAACGAACTTAACGCTTATACTAATGCATGAACTGAAAATTATTTCAGCTTATCAACGCGGCAATCTTGCCGCTGAGTACCTGCTTATCGAAGTCCTGAGCGATACCAATCTGCATAACTATATTCTATTTGATTCTGCTTATAGCGAATTTAATCCGTTCCATAGCGATTCTCAAAAATTCTTTTGGTTTCCATATTGCGAAGTGAGGGAGGGTGATTATGTCTATCTCTTTTCTACCATTGGCGAGAACAAAAAATCTTATGATAACGCCTTAGATTATTCCGAGCACCGCTTTTTCTGGGGGCGGAATCAGGCGGCGTGGACGAAGGGCGCGGAGACGGCTTACCTCTTCAGGGTAAACCTCCCACCGCAGATTTGTAATGTGGAGCGGGAAAGCTCTGAGCTTGATATAAGGTAAGCAAAAATAGTTTTTAGCTCGTTAGCCGGCGGTGGTTTGCCAGGGGAAAAATCCGCCGCCGGGAGCTATTTTATTCCCCATGAGTGTCTCCTATAGCTGCTAATGAGTACAGGAGCCCCCTCCCCTTGCCCGATCTGCACCGGGTAAGGGGTTTTTTTATATAGAAACTAAATAGCTGATTATTAGAACCAAAAATTTACGCTTAATAAGGGGTTTTGAGGATAAATTATTGTTTTTATAATCTTTTTGTGTTGAGTAATGAGTGGCGGGTATTGGGATTTTAAATTATGAATTACTGCGATAGCAGTCCCGATTTTGCGGGAGGGATTTTTTTTTCCGTTCCCACGCTCCCGATTTCATCGGGATCCCGCTAAAGCTGGACAAGTAAATTCCGCGTAGGAACGAGAGGGAAAACGAGGGCGAAGGTTTTAACCAACTGGTAACTACGCTCCTGCGTAGTTACCTTTTTCCGTTCCCACGCAGGAGCGTAGGAACGAGGAAAGAGGAAAGCCGCGGGATTTAACTGGGCGTTAGCTATATATACAATTCTAAGATAAAATATTGTAAAGATTTTTTATTAAAAATTCTCTAAATTAATTTATGAGAAAAAAGAGACTTTCAACAATCAAAAAAGAAATTGCATTAGCAAATCCCAAAAAAATCGGATGGTATGCTGCTATAGATAAAAATACCGGAAATTTCAGATTAGGAAGAACATTGGTTAATTCTTATAAAAATGCAAAAGCAGCCATAAGGGTTGAAAGATTCAGCTTTTACAAAATTGGTGTTGACCCTATTAGTCTAACTTCAGTAACTAAAACTCATAACAATGGGGTCTCAATATCTAAGAGGTAACTTAGAAGTTTTAAAACCTCATTTATCTGCAAAATGTGTAAGTGGTAAGTTAATTTTGGGTAAAGGGCATGAAAATATAAAAATCGATACTGCTTTTGATTATTGTATTTCGGCACCGATAAGTATATTAAACCAGTTAAATTTAGTACAACAGGATGACCGTTTGGTTGATGTCGGTGATTTTGAGGGTAAGACAAGAAAGAAAAAAGTTTATATTGGTCAAGTTAAAATTAGAAAAAAAGTTATTGATACATATTTTATAGAAGGTAATTTTTTGTTAGGGATGGAATTTGCATATGATGTTTTTAAAACCTTCAAGCTCGACTTTGTAAACGAAAAATTCTCTTTAAAACTCAGATAACATCACCCCTTCTCCTCCTCCATCTCTCTCACTATCTCCATTGTCTTTACGCTCACTGTGCAGACTCTTTTTAATAAATCTATTACCTGTTCTTTGTAATCAGCGAAGCGGTAGGTATTAAATTTTTCCGCAATGGTCGGGTCGGTCGGCTTTTTTTCTTTGTACTGGTCTAATATCCATTCAAGGGCGGAGCGGTTGCCAAGCTTGTACTCCCACGCTTCTTTCGGTATGCCTGAAAGCGATGTTACTTCATCAAGCTCAATTATTCCTTTTTCCTTATCGGCTTTTAGTTTTACTTTTACTTTTGGAGTGTATTTGTAAAGCGCTTCCGGCTCTTTTACTTCTTCAAATAATTCTTCACCTTTTTTATTCGCCTTAACTGCTTTTACTTCAGTCAATTTTAAATTGAACGGCTTTACAGTTTCATAGTTTATGTGAAGCTCCATAAGTTCTTTTCCCCATTTAGCCCATTTTTTAAAATTTACATAAAACGGAATCCGCGGAAACTCTCTTTTTAAATTAAGCTCGTATTTTTTTCTGTAGGCGGGATTGTGAAGCACTCCATAAACATAATTAAAAATATCTTCCTTTGTGATTTTTTTATCTTTATAATGAGATTGGAATTGCTGTAATCCCCAGTCGGTGATGTTATCGAGTTTGTTTCCATCTGTATTATAATAATATAATGGTAAAGATTGTGTCTTTTCTAAAGTATCAACTCCAAATAAAACATTGGTAGCTAAGCTGGAAAACATTTTATTTGAACCGATACCTGAAAATCCGATTACAAAATTATTTGTATCCAAACTTTTACCAAATGTTTGATAATGTATATCAGTTAATCTATCACTTAAATTTTTATCACTATAATAATTAAATTTTGTAAAGGGTCTATAAATTACTTTTGATAAATATTTATTATTAAACTGAATTTCAACATGTTTTGCATGTATTTTTTTTAAATTTTCACTCCACTTTATTTTTGCATCAATAAAATCGTAATTTTTTACAGTTAATGTCTTATTATATGAATCTATAAAATATTTAATTTTTAAAGCTAATTTTGAACTATTAAAATCAAATACCCATTCATCTCTATTGGTTGATAATCCTAAAGAATACATTTCAAAAATAGCAGCTCTTTTTTTCCCTGACTTTACATCTTTATCGGCAACTGGAATAAGAGTTTCCCAATCATTATTCTCAGATAAATTTAACCAGTTATTATTCTTATCAGGATTTACGGTTTCAAAAACTATATCCTGAAGTTTATGATTTTTAAGCCATTCAAGTTTTTCTTCTTTCCTCCAGTTATCTTCCATTGAAACATATTCTATTTTGCATTTTTCATCGTTATTCTCTTTTTTTACTAAAAGCATTATTGCAACTCCTGTTTGAATACCGAAAACATTATGAGTTGTTCCTGCAATTTTAGGATTTGCTCTTACATCGCTTTTTGTATCAATTATATAGGCGTAATTAAATTCATCCTGAATACATTTGCGGAAGCCGTCAAAAGTTCTGCTATCTATAAAACTGCGGTTTGTTATTAAAGCAATGATTCCGTTCTTATCTAATCTATCCATAGCCCAGCGGTAAAACCTTGCATACATATCATACACTTTTGTTTTTTGCGCAGTGCTTTTTGCTATAAATGTTTCCTTTATTCTTTTATCTATATTGGGATATTCACGATTTTTATTATTCTCATTTTCATTTTTCTGATTGGCATTATAAGGAGGATTGCCGATTATAACTGAGATTTTTTTATCATTCTGCTTTTTAATTCTGTTTGCATTTTCACTGCTAAGCCCGAACATCCCTGTCTGCGTGCCATAATACATTGAAATAGTATTATCAAGCGTATCAACAAAGCAGATGTTTTCAAACTCGGCGTACAAGCCCATTTTTTGCTTATAGGTATATTCAATATTTAAGCTGGCGATGTAATAAGGAAGAATGGCGACTTCATTTGCATGAAGCTCGTTTTTGTATTTATAAATTAAATTCTGTTTTGGGATATGCTCTATAATATCGCAGATAAAAGTTCCCGTGCCTGTGGCGGGGTCTAAAATATCTACGTTTTTATCTGCCATTGTTTTTCCGAAATGCTTATGCAGAAGGTAGTCAGTGCTTTCAATCATAAAATTTACAATCTCGTTTGGAGTATAAATCACTCCGAGCCTATCGGCAGCTTTAGGATTATAAACTTTATAAAAATTTTCGTATAGGACTTTAAGGAATTTTTGTTTTTCGTGATGGTCGGCAATTCCTGCGGCGGCGGCGTTAATCGTATCGTAATAATGCGCAATGCTTTCAAGAAGATTTCTGCGCTCTGAATATGTGAAAAGAATTTCAATCAGCTTTTCAAGCTCTGAGGCGATTGTATTATGCCTGTGAAAATCCGGGTCGTCAAAAATTTTATTAAATATATCGCCTGTGAGAAGATGCTGAATCATCATTTCGCGAATATCGGCAAGGGTAATTTCAGGATTAATTTCTTCTTTGCAAAGCTCAAGGAAGGCATTGCGGGCGGAGATAAAATTTTTATTCTGCGCTCCTGTCTGTTCAATTTTATTTCTTAGGACTTCAATTATTTTCGGAATATCTGCCTTAAAATTTTCAATCGCAGTTTCAAAATGATAAACAATTTCGCTTTTGAAATTAATAAACTCTTTTAAAATAGAATCGAGCTTATCCGGCTCGCGCACCGGAACGCGCATAACTTCGGCTCCACGCTGAAAAAGAACGGCAGTATTTGTATCTTCAAAAAGTGTATTGGTAAGTGGGTAGCCTTTTTTTATTTTGGCTGCGATTTCATCGTCAATGACATCTTTCTCATCCTTGCTTTCCCAGCAGCCTACATCGAGTCCCCAGTGAGTTTTTACAATCCCGTCGGGTAAACCTTCACGCCGTTAGTGCCGAGCGCAGCAACTTCGGGAATGACTTCATAATTTTTTTCCTGCGCGTATTCATTAAGGAGCATCCAGAAGTAATTTCTTACGGCGGTTTCGTTACGTGATTTTCCGTGCTGAATGGCGCGGTCAATATTATTGTAATATTTGTTAATTAGTACACGGGACATAGAAGGATTAAATTTACACAAATTTAAGAAAAATTAGAGTGTAAAGAAATGATACATAGCTGCCGGTTGTTCGTTGTTTGTTTACGAGTTTATAGCTGTCCCAAACGGGGGTTTGGGACGGAGTAATTATTGCTTATCCCTCCGTTTTCTTGCGGATGGACGTTAGCATCGGTTTTATTTTTAGCGTTATGGTTGTTGGTCAGAAGACCAACAACGGCTGGATATACCGATTTTTTATCCGGTATTTCTCATTCCCAAACCCCTGTTTGAGAATGTTTATGAGTTGATTGTCGTCCCAAACGGGAGTTTGGGACGGAGTAATATAGAACTTAACAGCTCTACCATCATAGGAAAGAGTTTTGTACGAGCAATTAACAATTAACGAGTAACGAAAAACTAACAACAAACAACGAGCAACTAACAACGAGCAACTAACAATGGCGGGCAATTCTTTTTACGCTGATAATTTAGATATTCTTGTGTAATATTAATTATCATTACAAAATAATTGCTCAAGCTTGAAATCTATTTTTCCCCCGTTAATCTGCCTCTTGTTTCTTACTTTTGCCTCATGCAGCAGAGACGATATTGAATCCCCCTCCTCAGGCGCATCGGATAAATTTTTCAACTGGACAATCAGCGCGGTTACAACTTCAGGTGTCTCAAAAATTTCGCAGGGAGATGCCGATAATGTTTTCATTGCAGGAACATCAAGCTACCGCATTTCGCGCGGAGTTCAGACAAAGATAAACTTTGGCGACTCGACATTCACGGCTTATGATGTCTCCGCTCTGGATAGCTCATACGCAGTTTTTGCAGGCAGCACAACGGCATCGCTTTCCCCTATCATAAAAATTTACGATAACGGCTCGATACAAACCTACACTGTACCGGGCACGACAAATAAAATCACGGGACTTTACGTAACGGAGCGGGGGAAATTTTTTGCAGGCTCGTACTACCAGAGAAATGTTTTCAAATTTGATTTCGGAGCATTCTCTTTGCTTACAATTCCGGCACCGGGCAATGCGTATTTATTCGGGAGGATAAACTCAACGCTCTATGCGGTAACATCCGATGCGATAAACTCAGCGAGAGTGATTTACAGAATTGACGGAGGGACGCTGACGGCTGTACGCACGGAGTCGAACAGCGGAAACATTTTTTATGCGGGCAGCGATTTTATTAAGGTTGAAAGCAATGGGACGGCTCATAAATTTTTCTCCTTTGCGGAAACAGGCTGGAGCGATGTGTGCACATACTATGCAGGCTCAAATAATGAATATGTAAGCTATGTAACGGGCAGCTCGCGGAATTTTTTCACAACGCTGATTCTGACTTCAGGGGGCTACAATGCTCATGTTTTTGGCGGCGGCGCGCTGACTAAGCAGGCAAATTTTCCTTCGGGTGTTTCGGGCAGCACAAATCCCGATGACCAGCAGATTTCACTTTATAATAATAATGCGTTTCATTTCTGCTACGGAAACGGAACGAAGATATTAAATGGCGTGTATGCGCAGTAAATATTTTAAAAAAAAATGACAAAACTTCTTAAACTCTTTTTTCTTCTTTTTCTTCCCTGCATGTTTTATGCCTGCAAGAGTGATGACATTGTAGCAAATAACGGCGGCACAACTAACAGCGCAGAGATGTACAGCTATACAAACCAGCCCGTAACTTATGACAATAATGTTTACCGGGTAGTTACCATTGACAGGAACAGTTACTATGCAGTGTCATTTGATAAATTTTATAAAGTAACAAATAATGTTCCTGCTCTTTTCACCCCGAATGCAGATGTGTTTCATCCAAACACTGCGTTCATCTATGATGACAATTATATAGTTTTTGCGGGAACACGAATTTCAGACGGCAAAAAACAGCTTATGATATTCGATAACGGAGCATACACGATAGCTGATTTGCCTGTGGCATACGGCGCATCACTTTCAAATTTAGTTTTTTACGGGAGAGCTAAATTTTTCTGCACATTTTATGATTCGCTAAAATATGTTAAATATGATAGCGGAACATTTTCGGCTTATACGGTTCCGGGGCAGTTCATCAGAAAAATCGGAAAATCTGGAAGCAGCATTTATCTTATAGTGCGCAATCCTTCGTTCGAGAGGACAATTTATAAAATAAACGAGAGCGGATATACTGCTATCAGAACGGAACCGGAAGATTTATCAGTAGAGACACTAAATTCTGATATTCTTCAGTTTGGCAATTCACCTACTGTTGTTTCATATTTTTCAGAGACGGGATGGAACTCAATGTTCACACTTGAAAATTCTTATTACGATTATCCGTCAACAATAAAAGGTGAAACAAGAAATAATTTTATCGGCATACGCGAAGGCGGCAATGACAGTCTGCTCGCGTATGTATGGAACGGAACAAACTACATAAAGCAGACGAACGTTCCTCCAGATGTGAATTTTCAGAATATGTTTTTTTACTCAACAAGCGAATACAGGGATAATACTTTTTACATACTTGCAACTAACAACGATGACAGTAAAAAAGTTTTTAAGGTAACATTGAGATAATTTTCCCTCCGGTATTTCGAGGAGCACAAATCCCGATGACCAGCAGATTTCACTTTATAATAATAAAGCGTTTCATTTCTGCTTCGGAAACGGAACGAAGATATTAAAGGGCGTTTATGCGCAGTGAGGACACACTGACATCTATCTTTATTTTTACAATACTTAGGTGAAAAAATTCCCGTTCACACCTTGCGAATTGCAAATTGAACTCTTAGGGCAAGTATTTGCAATGAATTGAGAAAAATTTTGTAAGGAATTTCTTTATTGGTGAATTAAAAATTTCTAACCGATATTAAGGGTCTTTTTAATATTTTTTATCTCAGAAGATTTCCACAAATCAGTATCAATAAACTTAAATTCTTTTTGCTTTTCGGAAATTTTATACCAGATTAAAGCAGGAATAAAATTGTTTGAATGAAGAGCCAGCCTTTTAATAATAGCATCTGAAGGTTTTCTCTTATTCTGAAGCAGCGGACGCAAATCCCTCACATTTATTTCTTCAGATAACTGGTTTTCTTTTCTTTTCGTAACACTCAAATACTCATTTAGAAAAAAGCTAAATGAATATTTTCCGCTGTTATTTTCACTTCTGATAAACTCTTCCATTGAGTATTTCAATCTTCTCAAACCTGCTTTTAGCCTCTCTTCACTGCTCATCTGAGAAATTCTTTTCTTTCTGAATTCAGAAATTTTTTTGTGAAGAGTCTCCTGCTTAGATTTAGATAATTTAGAAGGAAATACAAAGCTCTCTGCCAGCTCCTTATCGGTAAGATTAGTCTGTTTCTTAAAATCTCTAAAATTTTTATAAGTAGTTTTCATTTTCGGTTAGTATAGATAATCTTTTATTAAGTTTTCAGAATTTACTCCATCGGTATAAAGAAAAGAACCGCAATCTAAAAAATTATATTTTTCAATATAATGCTTTTTAATTTTTGATTTAGATTCTAAAGAAACTGTTCCGTCATAATTTTTTTCAAAAGAAATTTTACATGCAAAGGATAATAAACATCCGGCGATTCGTTCATATTTTTTACTGCTGCCGATATTTTCTTTAGAACTCTCAATCAGATTTATCTTTATGCTGTCACCTAAATCAACAATAGAAATAAGCCCCAGAATTCTGGGGGAGTTTTCAAGTCTGATACTGTAAACCGTATTGTTCAGTTCAGTGTTCCAATCAAAAGAAAATCTAATACTCTTTTCAATTTTTTTAAAGTCAATCAATCTGACTTTTTCAATCTTAGCTGTTAGTCTTTTCTTTGTTTTAGAATGAATCAGGTACATTGCAAAATGTTAATTAACTTAATAATCAACATCATTAATTGAAAGTCAAATTTCAAATCTTATTTTTACAATACTTAGGTGAAAAAATTCCCGTTCACACCTTGCGAATTTCCTTGTAAAAATCTTAATATTTCGGTAATTTGTAGCACTTAAATACTTTACTCGTTCCGCTGCGGAATTTATCCCGATAAAATCGGGAGCGCCGGAACGAATTTTTTGTTTTATTAGATTTTTACTTAGACCTCCCTCCCGCATCAAGTGCGGGACAAGCTCTGCCCCCTTTAATCAAAGGAGGTGGAAGAATAACGGAGATTAAAAAATTACAGAATAACATACAGAGCTAACGAATGTTCAACGACTTATCAACGAAGCTGGAAGGCGTACTAAAAAAGATACGCGGTGAAGGCAAGATTACAGAAAAAAATATAGACGAATCGCTCCGCGAAATCCGCAGAGTGCTTTTCGATGCCGATGTTAATTACAAAGTTGTAACATCCTTTCTTGATGAAGTAAAGAAAAAATCACTCGGACAAAACGTTCTTCTAAGCATATCGCCGGGACAGTTAATCGTTAAGATTATCAACGATGAGCTTGTTACTCTCCTTGGCGCAGAAAAGGCAGATATAAAATTCTCGAACGATATTCCTTCCATTATAATGATGGTCGGGCTTCAGGGTTCGGGTAAAACAACTTTCTCCGCAAAGCTTGCAAGGTATTTAAAATCAAAAGGCAGACAGCCCGTTCTGGCTGCTTGCGATATTTACCGCCCTGCTGCTATAGAGCAGTTAAAAGTTTTAGGAAAGCAGATTGATGTTCCTGTTTTTTCCATAGACGGCGAAAAGGACGCAGTGAAGATTTCCAAAGAGGCAATCAACTATTGCAAGCAGAATGCGCGCGATACATTGCTGATTGATACTGCGGGCCGCTTATCCATAGATGAAGAGATGATGAATGAAGTCAAAGCGATAAAAGATGCCGTTAAGCCGGCTGAAATTTTATTCGTTGTTGACTCGATGACAGGTCAGGATGCAGTTAACACTGCAAAGAATTTTAATGAGAAGCTGAACTTCGACGGAGTAGTTCTTACAAAGTTAGACGGCGATACAAGAGGCGGCGCAGCCTTATCTATTAAAGCAGTTGTGCAGAAGCCGATTAAGTTTGCCGGTATAGGTGAAAAACTTGATGCGCTTGAGGAGTTCCACCCCGACAGAATGGCGGGAAGAATTCTCGGCAAGGGCGATATAGTTTCCTTTGTTGAAAAAGCTCAGGCAGAGTTTGACCTTTCCGAAGCGGAAAAAATGGAAGAGAAGCTATCGAAGAATAAATTTGACTTTGATGACTTCCTAATGTATATAAAGCAGATAAGAAAAATGGGTTCGCTGACGAGTCTTCTTTCTATGATTCCCGGCGCGGCAAAGGCATTGCAGGGAAAAGAAATTGACGAAAAAGTGATTGTGCGCATAGAGGCAATAATACAATCAATGACAAAAGAAGAAAGAAGCAATCCGAAGATTCTCAATGGAATGAGAAGAAGAAGAATTGCAAACGGAAGCGGCAACCAGATACAGGAAGTGAATAAGGTGATAAAGCAATACGAAGATATGAGCAAAATGATGAAGGGCTTCAACCAGAATAAAGCAATGGGGATGATGAAGAAAATGAAGCTCCCCCCTAACTTTATGAACCAAATGAAATTTTAAAATAAATAATAATAACTAATCCGCATAGCAGCGGATTAAAAGGAGAAACACAAACACGTGGTTAAATTAAGACTAAAAAGAATGGGGAAGAAAGCTTATCCTGTTTATAAAATAGTTGCGGCAGATTCCCGTTCGCCGAGAGATGGAAGATTCATCGAGGCAGTCGGACATTATAATCCGAATCAGGAGCCTGCAAAGGTTACTTTAAAAGATGAAAGAGTAAGCTACTGGCTGAACTCAGGCGCGCAGCCGACTGACACAGTAAGAAGCATTCTCAGCAACGAGGGCTTCCTTCTAAAACTTCATCTTAAAAGAAAAGGCGCAGATGATGCAAAGATTAATGATGAGTTCGGTAAATTCTTAGCCGACAGAAGCAGAAAAATCGAAACTGCAAAAGCTAAGAAGATAAGAAGAAAAGAAAATAAGGCAAAGAAAGAAGCAGAAGCAAAAGCTGAAAAATCAGCATAAGATTTTTCACTATTCTCCCGCTAATACAGCGTGAGAGCAGGAGATTTTTTAATAGGAGTCCCGGGTTTCCGGCTCGGGATTTTATCTTCATCAGTTTTATGATTTCAATTTTGCGCTTGCAATGCCAGCCTTGATTGGAATGTTTAACTGCAATTTAGTATCATTCTTTTCCGCAAGGAAGAGGATAAGCATCTTTCGGGAGAAAAGTATAAACCATTAGGAGGATGGTTCCGAACGATGTTAAGACGCAAGTCTTTTACGAGATTTAATAAGGGCGGGTAAACGGGAAAAAAATCTTTTTTCGGAATTCCCGGTGAGATAGTTTTTCTTTAAAAATGATTTCCTAAAAAACTACCGGAAGGAGAATCAACATGAAAAACTTCATTGAATTTATCGCCAAACACCTGGTTGATAAACCTGAAGCAGTAGTAATAGAAGAAACTGAAGAAGGAAACAAAATTAAATACAAGCTTTTCGTTGATGAAACGGAAACAGGAAAGGTAATCGGAAAGCAGGGCAGAACAGCCAAAGCTATCCGAACTCTGCTGGGCGCAATTGCAGCAAAGCAGGGCAAGATTGCCATTCTTGAAATTCCCGACAGACACGAAAAGAATGAACAGCAATAAAGATTGAACTACAAAGATTTCATTTGCATAGGAAAAGTTACAGGCTGCTTAGGTATTAAGGGAGTATTGAAGATAACGCCGATCACGGATTTCCCCGACAGGTTTTTAAAGTTGAAAAGAGTTTTTCTTTTTGACGATAAAAAATTTTTGTTTGAGCTGAACCGGAAGGATGAGTTTGAATTCATAATTGAGAAGTGCGAAGTTACCTCTTCGCAGATTACTCTCAAGCTTGAAGGAATAAACTCACGGGAAGATGCAAACGATATAATGAACAGGGAAATTCTTATCCCGGAAAGCGAGAGAATCGCGCTTCCAAAGGGAAAGTTTTTTCATTACGAGATAATCGGCTTTGATGTTTATTCCCGAAATG
>JAFDZO010000043.1 GCA_018266845.1 Bacteroidota bacterium
ATAAGTCCTGCAATTTCAATATCTTTTTCATCGGAAAAGCGGTGCAGATTCCATACCGGGTCTCTTGAAGAGTGTTTTTTATGATATTTTATGTAAAGATTATCTAAAAATTCTTTTAATTTTTCCTTTTTCAAATCTTTTGTCTCAATAAATGAAGAAAATTCTAATTCTGGGCGAAAACGAAAAGCTTAATGACGAGCTTAAACATATGTTTTATGCGGATTCTATTCTTAGCAAATCATCCAAAGAATTTCCCGATATAATATTCGAAACTACAAATATAAACAGAGATATAAAATTCAATAATCTGAAGTTCATTGATGATAACTATGATGCCACGACTCCCGTTATCTCATCTTCTTTATGTATTCCGGTTTTAGAGCAGAGCGTTGAATCATGGCGTCCCGAGCGGATTATAGGCGCTGCTTTATACCCAACTTTTTCGGAAGTAAAGGGAATTGAGATTGCGCGTACTCACCTTACCGATGAACATATTTTTGCCAAAGTAAAGACGTGGCTTGAGTATTTCAAACAGGTTCATGTTGCGCAGGATAGAGCAGGATTGATTCATCTCAGAATAATATCGTTGATTATTAATGAGGCATACTTAGTCTGGCAGGAAGGCACTTCAAACGAAGCTGATATTGATACTGCGATGAGGTTGGGCACAAATTATCCTTACGGACCAATTGACTGGAGCAAAAGAATAGGTGTTGATTTGGTTTATCATGTGCTAAACAAAATGAATGATGACTTTAAAGATGACAGGTATCGTATTACTCCCCTGCTGAAGGAAAAATATCTTGAACATCTCATAGTTGCCGGTTCATAGTTAGCAGTTAACGAATTCGAAATATTTTTTCAAACAACTAATAACTAACAACTGGAAACTACCTACTACATAGTACGCCACGGCGAAACATTAGGAAACACACAAAAAATAATTCAAGGGCATACCGATACGCCGCTTACCGGAAGAGGTATTGAGCAGGCACATATAATCCGCGAAGAATTATCGCACATTAATTTTTCTGCCGTATATTCATCAGATTTAGGAAGAGCAATTCACACAGCCCAAATTTTTATTAATGGCAGCGGACTGGCTCACACAACGACTCCGCATTTAAGAGAAAGATGTTTCGGCAAGTATGAATCGTTTCCTTACTCCAAAATGCACGAAGAAACGGAAGATTTATATAAAATGCTTTCAAGCATGCCTTACGAAAAACGAAAGACAATGAAACTGGAAGAGGATATAGAATGTGATGAAGATTTACTGGTTCGTTTCAGAAAGTTTATAGGTGAGACCTCAGAAAAATATACAGGAGAAAACGTTTTAGTAATCAGCCACGGCGGGTTCATGAAAGTACTTTTGCTTGAAATGATGCAGGAAAAATATGAATATGTAATGTCAGGAAGATTTGATAACACAGGATATATAAAATTGATAACAGCCAATAGCAGAATAGACATTGCAGAAATAAATAAATTTATTCCCCTCGAATAAGAGCTACGGAATTTTAAGTTTCAGATTTAATCCGAACGAAAATTTTGGAGTGTTATTTATATCTGTAATAGCTGCGATATTATGAGTACCGACATCAAATAAAATATATTTCGTATCCAATCCTGCCCCAAGTGATATTAAAAAACCTTCTGCTCCACCTGCTACAAACCCTATTCTTGGAATAAAAAATTGCGATAAGAAAAATTCCGCGCCGGCTCCAAATGCAGGAACGGTGGAAGTACCGGCAGCATTTTTTGAAAGTCCCTGAATATAGTCAACAGAAATAGAAACAAGCTCTTTTGAAAGTGAATCTGCTTTTACACCAAAAAGGTTTTTAAAAATTTTATAATTAACACCAATTCTTAATGTTGCGGGCAAAGTTTTTTGAAAAGCGCTTATATACGTTTTCTTACCGTTTATTAAGTTTCTTAATGTATCAAGCTGTTCAGACTTAGCGAGGTCGGTTACAACAAATTCACCTGCGTATTTATATTCATAGTTATTTCCATACCAGTTCATATAGCCAATATCTGTTATACTCATACCTATTGACCACTTATTATTTATCTTTCCGTTAAAGCCAATATCAAAACCCCAGCCAAACCCAGCTAATGGTGATAAGCCGGGATAGAAAATCTTATCAGAAGAATAAATAGACGAACGTAGAAATGTAACTGCACCGTGACTTGTAATCTGCGCCGAATCGTTTGTTGTGAAATTCAGATTGTTATCTCTGATGCCAAGATAATAGTATCCTAACTGCGGCTTTAATGATACTCCCCAGGAAAATTGCTGGAAAGTTTTTTTCATAAAATTTTTTGCAACGTTAGCGTAGGAAAAATTGATTTGCCGTATCCATGATGCCTCTACTCTGTATTCGGAATAATCATAAGAACGGTTAAGTTCATTTCCAAACAAAGTAAGCCGGAGCATATCTTCCGGCAAAAATGAACGGGCAAATACTTTGTCTTCAATTGAAAACCCTACAACCCCCGCTTTAGGAATTTTGAAAGCTGCTGAAATAAATTTGTAGCCAAGCCCCATTCCTAATTCGGAGTCTTTAGATTTTTCAAGAATATCAAGCTTATCTTCTTTTGTCCAATACTTTCCGTTTCCGTTATCATCTCCGGTAAAATATTTATTATAGAAATTTACTGTAAGAAACTTACTGTTCAACAAATATCCTCCGGTAGTCATACCGTTGATATACATTTTAGTTTTGTCGCCGGGCTTCACAAGACACAAATTTGCAGGATTTAGATTCATCGCGTCTATGTTATATGAACTCGCCGTTCCTGTTCTTCCCATAGAAAGACTTCTTACATTATCGGAGTACTGCGCCGAGGCAAGAGATGTAACCAGCAATATGAGAGCAATAATTTTTTTCATCGGCTAATTTTGAACAATTCTGTATTGCAAAACTCCCTGACTGCGGACATAAGCGTAATCATCGCCGCGCAGGCGAATAATTCCCGCATTAGGATTTGTAATATATTTTAACTCAACAAAAACTCTTCCAAAACTTTTTATGCTTTGTATGTTTTCTCGAGTTATCTCTACTTCAAAGGTTGCTGTTTTTTGCCCGTTGGGAAGAACAGAACCGTCCGGTCCTACATCGGCGGCTTCAAGCACGTAAAAAGAATCAGGATTTTGATTGGCATAACGACCTGTCAGATATACGAGTGGATTGCCAAGTGAGTCTTCAATTATTATTTTTGCTTTTAATCTAAGAGCGATTGCATTTGTAAGAGTGGTGGAAATCTTTAACGAATAAGATTTATCCACGTCTTGAAGCTGCTTATTTGTAAACCCTGACTTAGTTGTATCTCTATATGAATTGTAAATAGTTGACTGAAACCTTAGAGGGATTTCCACATCAAAAAAAGTAATTATGCTGTCTTTATTAACAAGCGTAACATCCTGATTGTTAAGATTAATGTACTGGTCTCTTACAAAAATAATTTTATCAGGAACATTACCCATAAATTCGAGAACATTGCTATTTCCTGTAGTAATATTTAAAATTTTCTCTCCATAATTTCCGCCTGCTGTTTTAGGGGGGACAGTTACGCTATAGAATGAATCCAGCGTACCGTTTCCGTCATAGTCGAAAAATAATCTCTTGGTTGTTCCGGCTGATTTGTTATATCCGTAAACATATGCGTGCTTAAAATCCATTTGAGTAGAAACAAAATTTCGGATTTTTATTTCCGCTTTTTTGACGGAAGAAATTGTTAATGGCTGATTTGGCGCATTTGTGCCAAGTGGACCGTTGGTTGAATCAATTAGCCCGAAAGACGGGTCCGGTTTTACTTTACCGGAAACAGATGTCAATATAGTGGGAGTAACAGTATAATCAAAACTTCCAAAACCTATAGGCTGCGAAGAAGTGGTACTGATAAAAAAATCAAGCTTATTAGATAGAAGATTGCCGTTATCAACATAATAACTTGCCAGACTTAAAGTTTGGAATATTGATGTATTAGGCGGTACTGTTCCCGCTGCCGAAAAAGGAAGGTTTGATGTTTTACTTTTAAGGTTTTGAATTTTAAGACTTATGTTATATGAAAACGAATTTGTATTGTTAAATTGCAGCGTAAGCATCCCGTCCTGAAAATAAGCAGAACGCACCGAGCTTGAATCATCAAATTTTAAGCTTATGACTGTATCTCGATTGTATATGACGACGTTATTTGAAACATTCACTCCCTTAAATTTTATGCTGTTAGAAAGATCATCTTTATCGGTAGTATTACCGGTAAGCACAACATCGTTTGTGGTTGAATCCACATAGACATTCTGATTCCCTTTAAGCATACTCATCACTGAGTAGTATCTGGAAATAAACGGGAGATTAGCATCAATATCATATTCGGGGGATACGAAATCTTTTATCTTACACCCGGATGCAATCAAGAGGGAGACTGCCGAAAGGAGTAAGAATAACCGGAAAAATTTCAAGACTATGGATGACGGTTTAGTTCTTTCTAAGATAATACATTAAATCTTTTTTTAAAAGACCTTTTTGATATTTACTCTAAGTAGTTTTAAATCGTATCAGCTATAAATAAAAAGACCTGGCGGGAAATCACTCCGTCAGGTCTATATATTGTTAGTAAATGTACCAAAAGGGGCTATTTAACAAGCATCATTTTCTTTGTTTCTTTGTAATTATCAGAGCTTAGTGTATAGAAATACACACCGCTTGATAATTTTGATGCTTCGAATGTAACTTCGTTTGTTCCTGTTCCTACTAATTCGTTCTCAAATAATGTTTGCACCAATTTTCCTGACATATCATAAACTTTTAGTGTCATCTTTGAAGCTTTTGCAACATCGAATCTAATCGAAGTTGTCGGGTTAAACGGATTCGGATAATTCTGCTTCAACGAGAATCTTTCCGGTACTGCTGTCGAGACATTGTTAATATCAGTTACTAGTACTTTCTGATAACACTGATAAACCCTGTATGTGTTTATTCCATTATCGCTGAAACTTTGGCTTCCCGGACCTTTTGTAGATTGATAATGTAGATGGAACTGTGTTCTTGAATTTCCTGTCATAGATATTGTGGGATAAAGCTCATCATCTGTATGAGTATCTGTAATTTTTTTTGGTGCGACCCATGTTTGTCCTCCATTGTCGGAATATGAATACCATATATCATTGAAAGTAAAACCCTCTAATGAATCGCCGGGTTGAAACGCTGAAAATGCGCAGAATAACCTTGTGCCATCTTCTGAGTAAGCTAATGACGGATGTGAAACGGGAGTAAGCCCTACTTGCATGTTCTGCCTATTTACAAATAAATTGGTATCCGACAGAATAGTCATATTCTGGCTTCCAGCAACGATTGTGGGAACTCCACCGTTAATAGACGGCGAGTAAAATAAAACTTTGCATGCCTGATTATCGCCGGAGTTCAATCCTGTATTATCGGGCTTTGGGTATAAAGTATTCCAAACAACTCCCCACGATGTAGTATTAGGCTTATAGACAGCATCAATCCCGAACCAAGGGCCACAAGTATCTCCCGGAGCTAAGACGCTATTAAGTCCTCTTGCCTGCTGTATTAATTGAGGAGAACCCCAACTTGTTCCTCCGTTAGAAGACGTAGAGTACATTAATTTACTGTTGGCAAAACCTGTTCCTGAGGCATTCACAGAATCTTTATACCATAACGCCAGCAAGTTATTGCCTGTGCCGTCAACAGCAAGTCTGTATCTAATAGAACCTCCTGTTTGATTAAGAGCGGGATCGCCAATTTTCAATTTAGTACCGAAACTATTAGAACTGGCTGTGTATTTAACAAAATATAGTGTATCAGCAGGATTATTTGACGCTGCAAAAGGTACACTTGAAAGACCGCCTATAATATCTCCCGTTAAAGTCGCTCCAAAAAAGTCGCGTCCTTCACCAGGTACGTTTTGCCCTTGGAATGAGCCTAATCCTAAGAAGGCATCCTTCCAAGCCCCTCCCCTTGCTGAATTAGAAGCATTATACTTTCTACCGGAAATTACAACTTGCGGAACACCTGCCGAAAGATAAGTATGTATTTCAGGATACCCGCTCATAGAAGGAAGAGTTGAAACCGCCAGTGGGTCCCCCCAAGTTGCTCCTCCGTCAGTACTGACTATATAATAAGCTACCCTTTTTGTTTGACCCCGAGGATCAAGTGAATCCGTGCTTGCAAATGAAACAAGAATGTTCTGTCCTAAGACCACAATATTGTTGAGATTAGAGCCGTTGGTAACATAATCCCAAAATCCTTCGGCACCAGGGATAGCATATTGAGGCGGAGCTGCATCCAATATTACCGTCGGAATGAAACCGCTTCTCTGAGAAACAATTGAAGCGTTTTCTGTTAAATTAGTAATAACTTTTGAAATCTTCCTTTCCTGTGAAAAGGCTGAAGAGACAAAAGCACTGATCAGTAAAAATAAAAATAGTTTTTTCAAGGTAATCTCCTTTTGGTTTAATTGATAAGATTATTTACAAACAATTATATAAATATTTTTACAAAAAACTTAAGATGTTTTCAAATGAAGGGATACAATAAGGGAATTAGTTATGGCGAAAAACATTACGGACTAAATAGCCAATTCTTGTTAGGATATTTTTTGAAACCGGAATAAAGATAGTTTTATAGCCGTAACTTCATAAGTTATATATGAGGGAAAAATTATTTATTGTGAGAGGGTTTATACCACAACAATTTAGAAAACTTTTTCGAGGAGGATATAGTAAAAGTATATTATTTTTTTTTCATGGGAAAGTGAAAATTTTATGCCCGACATTTTCAGCCGGGCATTTTTTTTAAAAATTAAATTCATACCCTATTTTGAAATATCTGCTCGTCTTTTCCAATCTGTCGCCGGAAAGATTCAGAACAAAATAAACATTACTTCCTGCAAAAAATTCATATTGAAACATTGTGTTTAAAAGAGACTGCCTCCTGTAGTTATCTCTCTGGAAGAAAGACCTTATATAAAATTTATCAAGCACCCTGAAATCAAATCTTGAATTCAATATAGTTTGCTTTACATCAAAGTAGTCAAGATAGTTTATGCTTGCATTTACTGCGAACCTGTCAAACAGAATAAAATTGATTCCCAAATAAGGATTTTTAATAAATGAACCATAATAAGGTCCAAAGAAGTATCCGGCATAACCGCCGTTATTACCGAAAACGAAATTCATATAGAGTTCCTGTCCCATATTTTCACGTGTAATTACATTGCCGTTGTTATCATAATCATTAGGTCTGTTAATGCTGAAATTATAATTGAATCTCATGATCGAATTCAGCTTTGCATTAAAATTTGCTCCGTATCTTTCCTGATTAATAAAATTGTCTTCAATCTGCCTGCTTTTAAAGTAAGAACCGTTGAAGCTTATATCAGAAAACACATTCCTGTTAAATACCCACTTGTAACCACCGGATAAATTAAGTTCATCAAAGTTATCAGGATTGCCGATTATTCCATTGAAAGAGGTCGAAGATCTGAAATTTTTATTCACCCTATAATAACCCCAGTCAGCAAATGGTCCTCCAGCATCATTGCTTTGAAAATAACCGTAATAGTTATAAACATCTCCATTTGTCGTCTGACCACTAGTTTCATTATAGCTTTTGGCGTATTGAAATCCCATTCTTATTGGATTCTTCGGAAATCTATAGAACCCGTCAAAACTTAACACCTTTTCATCATAATCATTGCTTTTATCTTTAGTATAAATAAACATTCCCCCCACGCTAAAATCATCTTCGTAAAATCTTGGACGGGCAATAAAATACTTCTTTTTATTGTCATTACCATCCGGTTCTTCCTGCACATAAATAGCGCCGGCTTTCAGTTTGTCACTCCTGTAAGTATAGTTAAATCCTAAATCAATATTTTCAATCGAGCGTGTGTAAAACAAATTAATCGGAGAGCTGTAAATATCTAAATCTTTGCTGAAGAAAGTTCTTTTCTCATTAAGAAATATAGCTCTGTTATAGAAGGAAAATCTGAACGGGTCAGCTTCCAAAGTTGACTCATCAGTATTAACAGTCGTTTTTAGTTTATGCTTATCTAAAGATAAATTAAACTCGCCTCCGAATGTGCCTTTATAAACTGAATCATTAAACCTATTTGCAACAGCGTAAGGTGTTGCGTTAAAGCTAATGTTTAGCTTTTCTTCAAAAGGCTGCTTAAGGTCAAACGTATATAAATGTCGAAGTGATAACAATTCGGCATCAGGAATCAAATTATAATAGTAATAGCTCCCGTCGGGTTTATAGGAAAAAAGCTGTAAGTCTATTCCTATTTGCTTTTGATTTTTGTTTTGTAATTTATCAACCGGGATTCTAATTTCACTTTCAATATATCCGGGCTGCCCATCTTTGGCTTCTTTATAAATGGTAGATTTACACTCCCATACCCAATCCCAGCTTGATGACTTGCTGTTCACATTATAAACAAGCATATCACGCTGGTTGTTCAAAAAACTGAAAACAAAGATGTAACCGTTCTGCCTCTTGTTTTCTAAATCAAGAAGAATAAAAAATTCATTTTCCTCTTCCGTACTCTGGTCTCTTATAAGTGATTTTGAGATTACTTTCCCTTTGGGCCAATATTTAATTGCAAACCACAAAGCATCTTTAGTTTGCTTTATATAAGCTATAGTGCTGTCATAAAACTTCTCATTCGATTTGGGAATTGTAATATGAAAATCAGAAAAGACTTTTGCATCCGTCCACTCACTTGAATTTATTTTCCCATCAATTTGCGGTGTTGAAGGCGCGACCGACTGCCCCTGCGCAAACGAATTCCCTGTTACACAAATCAATGAAAAAAAGACAACTACTAAAAAAATTTTTGAGTTACTAAATTGTAAAGTATCCGCCATAACTTTGCTCTTTAGGATTTTAAAATAGAGGGATGAGAGGAATACAAAAAGTTGATTTTTCTTTGTTCTACGGAATAGTTTTAAAAAGTTTCAAAAGGCGGAAAATTTTTTTAGTTATTTCTAAAAAGATATGCAGTTTCTTTTGCAAGTTCGGCTAATGATTTCTCTTCTTTTACTTCCAGCCATAATATTCTGGTATCGGCTTTAAACCAGGTCATCTGGCGTTTTGCATAGCGTCTTGTATTTTGCTTTATTAGCTCCACCATATCTTTATATTCCAAGTCCCCTTCAAGATACCCGAACACCTCTTTAATACCCACAGTATTGAGTGAATTGTATTTTCTCCAGTCATAACCATGACTTTTCAAGCGTTCGACTTCATCTACTAAGCCATTCTCTATCATCTCGTCAACCCGTTTATTAATCCTGTCATATAGAAATTTTCTCTCAAGGTACAAGCCGACCTGCACTGTTCTGAAACTAATTTCTATCTTTTGCTGCTGAAGCTCTGAAATTTTCTTACCGCTTGTGAAATATACTTCAAGCGCCCTAATTACCCGCCGTGTGTTTTCCGGCAGCATAGTCGAAGCAGCAATCCTGTCAATTTCTTTTAGTTCATTATAGATAAAATCCTTCCCTTTTTCCTTTAACTGGTGATACAGATTTTTTCTGACATTTTCATCACGGGTTTCTTCCTCGAAGAAACCGTCTATCAACGACCTTATATAAAGCCCGCTTCCTCCGCAAATAAGAGGCAGCATACCTTTTTCAAAAATCGAATCAATAATTTTTCTTCCGGCTTTGCCAAACTCCCCTGCCGTGAAATTTTCAGTGAGATTTAGCTCCTGCAAAAAATAATGAGGAATGCCCTGACGCTCTTCAACGGAAGGAACGGCTGTTGCAATCGGAATGTGTTTGTAGTTCTGGCGGGAATCTGCTGAAATGATTTCTCCATTGAGAATCTTTGCGGTTTCTATTGCAAGTTTTGTCTTTCCTGATGCTGTTGGTCCGACTATAGCTAATACTTTTCTTTTCGATGCCATTAAACTGGTGAATCTTTTAACAAAAAAAGCCGATGACATTTTTAAAAATGCCACCGGCTGAAAGAATATTAAATGAAAAAATTATTTAACCAAAAGCATCTTCTTGGTAAAAGAGCCTGACTCGGTTTCGAGCTTATAGAAATAAACTCCCGAACTTAATGCCGTAGCATCAAATTTTACTTCATATGTTCCTGCGTTTCTAACCGCGCTTAGCAAAGTTTCAACTTCTCTGCCAACTTCGTTGTAAACTACTAATTTAACATATCCATTTTTTACTAAGTCAAACTTTATCACGGTTGACGGATTGAACGGATTCGGGTAATTCTGGTACAGTCCGTACTTTGCAGGTATCGAGTTTGAAATCGTAGTTTCTTCTATGCTTGTAGGTGTATTGTATGAGATGGATAGCTTTTGCAGATTCGTTGTTTGCTGCGCAAGCATATAAGCTTTTTCCATAACGATAATTCCCGCGCCTGCTCCTGTCGTAATACTGCTCGTAAAGAATGAAGCCCCTCCGTTTGTTGTTTTATATCCGGTTGAACCGCTATATGTGCCCGTCAGGTAAAAATTCGGGTCTTCCCGGCAAATATCAGAACCCCAGCCGGAACCGGTTAAAGTGTAAACCTGAGTCCAGTTATCTCCATAGTTCGTTGTTTTCCAAAGAGGAGATGAAAATGTTGTGGCGTATGCCTGTGTCTTATCAAAAATGCTATTGGCGATTGAAGGAATTTCGCTGCCTGAAGAAGTCAAAACCAAAGTCCAGTTTGCCCCGGAATCTGTTGACTTATATACCCGGCTCGGGCTGCTTTCCCCTACATAAAGCACATTAGCGCTATCATACATCACTACAATATCACAAGGACTTAAGAATGGATAAGTGCTAACCTGCGTAAATGTTGAACCGTAATCGGTTGATTTATAAAATCCTCCGCCGTCAGGAACAAAATAATATCTGTTTGGAGCGTTTTGGTCCTGCTCAAGCGGCTGACCGTATGAGCTGAAATTTTTTGAAAAAGATACCGTCCAGTTTGCACCATAATTTGTTGATTTTACCACAACATCATTTGGAGAAGATTCACTTGCAGCCACCATAATATTCGTATCAATCGGGTTTACATAAAACGAGTGCGTTCTCGAAAGTGTCAATCCTGAAACTGCAATAGTGCCAATCTGCGTCCAGTTTTCTCCTCTGTTGCTGCTCCTGTATATTCCCGTATTGTAAACAACAAACATTGCGTCTCTATTATTCGGATGAGGGCACAAAGTGTTTCCTATACTGCCTGAAGCAGTAAGTTTTGTAACCCATGTATATGTAGCAGTTGCTCCGCCGGTTAGATTCCAGTTTTGTCCGCCGTTAGTTGTTTTTATGATTGCATCGTTGAGACTGCTGACTGCATATCCTGTATTGGCATCTAAATAAAATATATCAACAAGATTTGCCATCATAGGGTTAACTTCAAAATTTAAAAACTTTGAGTTTCCGCCTGAATTATTTCTAATAAATCCGCCGCCGCCGCAAACTTTTACATTATTAAAATCAATTCCTGATACGCCTCTTATATCGGTAAGAATTCTTGTATTCACAGCTGTAAAATTACCTGCTCCCGCCTTCATGAGAAGAACGCCATACTCACCAACTGCGCAAATACCCGTTGCATAGTATTTTACTTTCAGAAGATTTCTGGTGGTAGGGGTTGCTGCCAGAGTCCATGTTGTTCCGCCATTAGCGGTAGTGTAAATGTAACCGCCGTCTCCGACAACGACTCCGTTGAGAGCATCTTTAAAACTGATAGAGTTTAGTTTAATCGGGAATGATATGCCTGAATTTCTTAAGTCCCAGTTTGCTCCATAGTTTGTAGTTCTATAAACTTCCCCGTTATTTCCGCAGACAAATGCGGTGAGATTGTCAATTGCGCAAATCGAGTTAATCGAGTTTACGCTGACATTTAAAATTGTTAATGGATTGTTACCGGGTTTTGTACGGATTATTTTTCCGTTGCTGCATGCCGCCCAGACGGTGCTATCGTAAGCTGCGACACATTTAAAGCTGTAACCTGCTACTATATTTTTAGACCACGTGTTCCCCCCGTTTGAAGAACGCAGAATATTTCCGTTATCGCCTACTGCAATAACGTTTGTTCCGTCAAGGGTTACTATGCTGTTTAGCCCCTGAGCGAACAGATTTGAGCAGAGAAACATTGAGAGTAAAAAAAGATACTGTAATTTCTTTCTCATAGGTTTTTTTGGATTAGGTAAACCTAAAACATTTACTTGGAAAATTCAATACGATTTGTAGTGAAACCGGAGTTTTCTTATCAGACGGCAAAAAATCATTCAGTCAATAGAAACTAACTTCAAACAGCGTAAAATTTGAGATATAGCATATTGCATGTTTTTTAGTATCGCAATATTTTTGCTTCTCTGCGTTTATGGATACATTATGGATTTTCCGCTTATCATTTTGCTAAATTTCCTGCTGCATTGTGAAAACCAAAAGCTCACCACACGACAAAAAATTTTTATAACTTGTAAGTATGTATTTAACCGCAAAGACCTTAAAAGCGGACTCGAAATATAATTTCTCAAACTCGAAATTGTTCAACCAAAACAGACATTAAAGCGCAGTTAGTTTTATGTTTGAGATATTTAGGAAACTATTTTATATTTTTTGCCTGCTTTGCAAAAACTTTGCATCTTTGCGGTTAAATTCAATTTTTCAAGAAAATTTTTTGTCGTGCGCGAAAACCAAAAGTCTCTAATCAATTTAACATTTTAAATAATGCTTTATTATATTAAATTGCACCTAAATGAAAAAAACCGCAGACGAAACGAAAATTTCTTTCGAGGAAAGATTAAAATCTTTTGAAGATGTTCAGGTTAGAACGGGTGAAAGAAATCCAGAGGCTCTTGATGAGTTTATTCTCCTTCTCGAAGATAATTATGTTAACAGCGACGAGGCGTTTAAGTATGTTTTAAAGAGAAGAATTTCCAAACTGATTTCTATAATAATCGGTGTTATTCTTAACATCATCGGTTTTGCTTTAATCTTAATTCCGATGCCCACGGAGTTTGATGACGTAGTAATACTGCGAGCCACTCCACAAAACGGATTGCACTTATCAGACGTTTTTGGCTTTGCTGAAATTATCGGTGTTGTAGTTGTTTTTATAGGAACGCTTCTTATTTTTTATGGAGCGAAAAGATATAAGTCTTAGTCTATCTTTTGCTTCTTAGGGAAGATGTACTCATAAATTCTGGTTATTTCTTTTTTCACCCTTCTTTTTACTGCTCCCCAAATTGAACCGTCAACCATCAATCTTCTTGCTTCGGTCCAGACCCGCGCATCTTTTACAAATTTTATTTTCCCATGCTTCATAAGTTGAAACGCCATCCACCCGTCTTCCCAGATTGTGCGGTTTAAATTGTAGCCTCCGATTTTTAAAGCGTCTTCCCTTCTATAGCCTGAGTTAAATCCCATCACATTCAGATAACCTCTTCTTTTCCTTCTAAGAGCAAACAGCGTTTCGGAAACAATCTCATAAATTCCCATTGTAAAGCGCGATGTATTTCCGGGAGGAATGAATGAGTAAGGTCCGTACGCAACAGAAACTGACTTATCTTTCAAAGCATCCACATAGGAGTCAATCCAGTTTGAAGGATAAAGCGAATCGCTATCGGCGCTGAGATAGTAAGTACCTTTAGCATTTTCCAATCCCATCTGCCGGGTGTAGCTAATTCCCTGCTTAGGATTAAAAATAGATTTCACTCCGCAGCGGTCAAGAAGTTCTTGAGTTCTATCCGTTGAGTTATTGTTTACAAAAATAATTTCGGCAGGATGATTTGTTTGTATATTTGAAAGAGTATAAATGGTGTGAGCAATATTTTTTTCTTCATTCCATACAGGAATAACAACGGAAACTACAGGCTCGGGATGATGAAATTTTTTAAATCTTTCTGAAACCCCTTTATAGAATTCTTCGTTTAAGCCGTCAACTCCGTCGTATTCGTATAAATTTTCCTTAACCCAGTGAGGAATAGAAAACCTTGACATTCTTTAATTGAAATTTACAGAATATTAATAATATTTAACCAAAATTAAATTTATTAAAATATTCAGTGAAAAAGTTCAAATTTTGTTTTGCTCTTTTTTTGAAAGCCTTATAGAGGCTTCCGTCTTCGTTCAGTCTTCTCGCATTTGTCCACACTCTTCCTGCTTCGCTGTGTATCTGCTTCATTTTTCCAAGACTTTGCAGGTTCATTGCCATCCATCCGTCAGACCACTTGGGGCGGGTAGTATTAAATCCGCCGACTTTATGCCCGTCATCGGTTCTGAAACCGAAATTAAATCCGAGCACATTAAGGTATTCTCTTTCTCTTCTTCTAATCTTAAAAAAAACACCTGTTAAAAATTCATACAAAGCAAGAAATTCTCTCCGGCGGCTTCCGAACAAAGGCAGAAAAGAATATTTACCATATACAACACTTACGTTTTTATCATTCAGAGTTTTAACATATTCCTTCAGCCAGTCCTTATGATATATAGAATCCGCGTCAACGCATAAATGATACTTCCCTTTTGCTTTCATCAGACCCATTTGTCTTGTATGGCTTATCCCCTGCACAGGCTGGAAATAATTTTTTACTCCGAGCTTTTCCAGAATAAATTGTGTGCCGTCGGTCGAGTTGTTATTCACTGCAATAAGCTCAACACTGCAATTTAATTCCATCTTTGATATGGAATAAAGCGTCTGAATTAAGTTCATCTCCTCATTATAAACAGGCATAACAATAGAAACTTCAGGAGAGTCAGAAGAGAATTTCGATAAATCTTTTCTTAATTCTTTTAAAAAATTCGCAGAGAGAGAAGTGTAATCACGCGGAATTTCTAAAATTCCTGCAACCCACTTGGGAACTTTTAAAGGAATCATACACGATAATTTTGATTGTTATTTGGCATTGCATCAATAATCATACCAAATTTTCGATTTTAGGCGAAACTGAATCAAATTCCCTGCATTTATTAATAATTGCTATGGCAACAAAAAAAAGATAATTAATGGGATATTGCCCTATCGCTTCCTGAGGAAAATTTGCAAGAGTAAGTGAATAAACAACCGTCAGCATTCCTAAAGAAATTGTTTTCAGCATAGGGTCTCTTATTCGCAGATAATCTTTAATCCCCTCTTTAAATACAATAAAAAGCAGTAAACAGAACAAAAACAAGCCAATCCAGCCCATTTCAACAGCTATTCTCACATAACCGCTATCGGGCGGGAAATTAGCTAACGGCGACCAAGGCGAGAATTTTTTTCCCCACTCGCCAACGCTTCCTAAACCGCCTCCCATAGGATGAGTTTGAATATACGGCTGAATAAATGCCTGATTTCGCACCCTTACCTGATACGAAGGGTCATCGTTTGGTTTAAACGCTGACTGAAGGCGTACTATATTGGGATTAGAAGAAGGGACGTTTAATAGTATCATCACTATAAAAAGAAGCAGTACACCTATAATCATCACATTTTTTTTGAACTTCACTATAGTATAAAAAAGAAATCCAGCCGGAGGCAGAATAAAAGCAGCCCTCGTCCCTGAAAAAAGCATTCCGTAAATCATAAGGCAGCCCAGCGTATATAAAAAAATTTTCTTGTAAAGCCTGAAGGGGCCTCCCGCTAAAATGAAGCAAAGCATTCCCGTAAACGACATAGAAAAGCCATATACTAACGGGTCTGAAAAGAAAGAAAACATTCTAAACTTTCCCGCCTGAAAAAGCAGCAGGTATCTTCCCGGTTCAGCCATAATCCAGTTCATTTCAAAGGGAAGCAGTCCGAGAAACTCCTGATTGTATCCGTAAATCATTGCAAAAGTCATAAACAGCAGCCACAGCTTTATCAGCCAGAAAATAAATTTCTTGGAATCAATTGCATACATCAAAAGGAAATACATAATCGTAAAGCCCGCAAACCCCCGCACTGTGTATAGCCATGCAAGGCGCGATTCTGCCCAAGGGTTTATTCCCTCAAGCAGATTGTATAAAATCCAAACGAGAATAATTTTACTGATGGGATTTTTAGCAAAGCTCCAATTGCGTTCGTTTACCTGCTTAATGAATAACCCGAAGAGCATAATGACAATCATCACATCCATTAATATTCCGAGCGGAACATCGTCAAGGATTCTTTTTACACCGAGAAATACAAACGAAAGCGCAAGCGTGAAAGAAATTCCGAACTTGAGATTGAACATACTGGCAACGATAAGCGGCGACCCGATAAGTAGCGCGCCTAAAACGCCGCCGATTTTTATTCCGCCAAAAGAAACAAGACTGGCAATGGCGCAGGAGCACAAAAACAGGAAGAAAAAACCGATAAGATTGTTAAGCTTTTCAGCAAAGATTTTATCACGGGGGAGAGATAGAAAAGATTTCCTTTCGCCCGAAGAAGTAATATTTATTTCAAATTCAGCCAATCAGGTTTTAAGTAAGCTGTCTTTTGTGAAATGCCATTTTATTGTCTGAGTATAAACTTTTAGCTGCTCGGTATCTTCTTCAGTTGATTTTCCTGTCAGCTTGTGCAAAACAAATTTTAATGAGAAAATAATTACCCATAAAAACAAAAATGTAAATGCGCGGGCGCGGTAGAAGTAATACGTGAAAGCGCTGTAATGCTTTTTTATATACAAATAAAGGCTTTTATAATTTTGAATAAACATCGCAGCCCTTCTCTGCCTTGAGCTTGACTTGCCGTAATGAATGATTTCAACATCATGAAGGAATACAGATTTATACCCGGCTTTTCTTATGCGCATAAAGTAATCCATCTCTTCAGCGTAGATAAAAAATCTGTCATCGAGCATACCGACTTTTTTGTAGCACTCTTCCGAAACTAAAAACACTGCTCCGTATGCCCAGTCAATTTCGCGGGTCTCGCCGTGGTCCCAGAAAGACATAAACATTTTTTTTGTGCTGAACTTCTTTAATATATCTGCAAAAAACCTGTTCTCAAAAAATGAAGACCAAAGCGAAAAAAAGTTGTTCACAGATTTCTGCAATGTCATATCGTCATTCAATAATTTGCACACGACACAGCCCACACCCTTATCTTTATTGTCAATGAGGTAATCCATCATCTTATCAATTGCTCCATTTAAGACAACCGTATCAGGGTTTAAAAACAAAATATTTTTTCCTTCAGCAATTGCCAAGCCCTGATTATTAGCAGGCGCAAAGCCGTTATTTGTTTTATTCGCAACGAGCTTCACTTCAGAAAATTCATCGCGTACCATCCCTGCCGAATCGTCCGGGGAATCGTTATCAACAACAATTATTTCAAATGAATATTTTTTTGTCTCATCGTAAACCGATTGCAGGCACTTACGAAGAAGCGCTTTTGTATTCCAGCTTACAATTACAATTGATAAATCTTTTTGCATAAATTAGAAGAAAAGAATTTTTACAAAAAATCCGAACGTGCTGACAAAAGCAAATGCAATCGCAATTTTTTCTATCAGACGGGTTTTCGCATCAATATCATAATCACAATAATCGCAGGAGCCGAACCTGTTCATTTTTTTTTCGCACTTAGGGCATTTTTCAGTCATAGCTTTACCCTCTCCCAATTTTTTGTTTCAGGGTTATATTGTTTTATTAACTTTGCCGGATTTCCCCCCACTATCGAAAAAGGCGGAACATCTTTTGTAACAACGCTCCCCGCAGCAACAACGGAGTGCTTACCTACAGTTACACCGGCTGTAATAACTGCGTTGGCTCCAATCCATACATCATCTTCAATGGTAATTTGCTTTACAGAAACAGGCTGAATTGACGGCGGAGTATTTATATCTTCATATCCGTGATTGAGTCCCGAAAGAACTATGTTCTGCGCGAACATAACATCGCTGCCGATTTTAACCGGACCGATGACTACATTTCCTATTCCTATTCGTGTTCTGTTACCGATAATTACATCACCTACTCCGTTATTAACGGTGGCAAAATCTTCTATTGTTGAATTTTCCCCAAGATAAAAATTATTAAACGGAAGCACATCCATTCTTGTTTTTCGGCAGACTGTAGCGCCTTTTCCTTTTTTGTGTTTGAAAGGATTTATAAACCACTTTACCCATAATCTTGGTCTTGCCTGATTTTTAGGAATCAAAAACCAAAGCACCAACTTTTTCAAAGCAGGATTACTTTTAATTTTTTCCTGTAAGCCCATCTAATCTTTCCCCCTTTCTTCCAGCGTAATATTAATAGCTTTGTAAATTTCTTTCACATTATTTTCCCATGTATGCGTCATCGCAAATTCTCTTCTTCGCGCAGCTTCTGCCTCTGAATTATTATTCAGCGCATTTTCAATTTCTGTAATGTAATCTTCCTTTGTTTTCGCAAGATAGCAGTAATCTTTGAAAACTTCCATTGCAGTTGTAGCTGTTGCAACAGTTGGCTTTCCCATTGCAAGATATTCATCAATTTTCCGAGGATAATTCCCTATTGTTACCTCATTCACAAGCTGCGGATTTATGCACACATCGAATCCATTCACATATTCGGGTAGCTCATCCATTTTTTTCGCTCCGAGGAAACAAACATTAGGCAATGAGTGAAGCCTGCTATTTTTAAAGTTATCATCTTCGGGTCCTACAAGAACAATACTCCATGCAGGTCTGTTTTCTGCAATGAACTCAAGCAGCTTAATATCAAGTCTCAATCCGACAAGCGCGCCGACATAACCTATAATAGGATTATTAATCTTCTTTAAATCATCGGGAATGTTTTTTACTAATTCAGGATTGAACAAACTTAAATCGCATCCCTGCCCGACGTAAAACGAATTTGGATTAAACTTCCTGCAATAATCAGCAAGATAAGTCGAGTTTGCCGTACATAAGTCTGACTTGCGAATAAGTTCTGCTTCTATCCTGATTCCGTGTTTCTTCCAGTAATCAACTGCAATCAGGTTATCCCTGCTGTAGTAAATATATAATTCCGGTTTCAGTAAATCCTTCAGGTAAAAACTCCTGAACATATCGCTGTCATTAAAAATAAAAAAATTTCTAAAGTTAAGACGTTTAAGCGCTTTTGAAATTTGAAATGCCAGCTTGGCATTATTTCTCTTGTTAAAAAAATTAAATACCGGTTCTACGGGAATCCAATTAATTGACTGAATAATTGTCTTCGGATAAAGCGTCCATATATTCTTATCAACCTGTTCGAGGTCTTCCTTATTATCATTTATTATACTCAGCCGTTTTTGAATCTTCTCATCATTTTTACCATTCAAAATCGTTCTCTGGTCTAAAGGAAAATTTACATACAATACCCTGTTATCTTTGGCAAATTCTTTTGCAATGTTTATGCAGTTGCTGCCAATATCATTATCCCAAGCCTGTAACCCTGTTATTACAATATCTCGTCCAGTAATTTTCATTTATCCCTTTAGCTTTCTTGTTTTTAGAAACCTTAACCCGATATTAAATCCGTCAATATAAAACCGCCACATATAGATAAAAGTGTGGTGGAATTTTATGTTCAGCTCTCTATACAAAATTATCTGGCTAATAATTACAAATACAATAAGTGCAGTAAACGTGCCAAACGCTGCGCCGATTAGTCCAAAAGTAGAGATAAAAAAGTAGTTAGTCCCTATATTCAATACTGCAATAAATACTAAAAGATAAAAATTTGTTTTTGGCTTACCGATAGAATCCATTGTAGTGCCAAACTGTCTTATGTACGGCTGTAAAAGCGTTGCAAGAATTATTATTTGCAATATCGGCGCTGCTTCGATATACTCTCTTCCCGCGATGATAATCATTATCCATTTTGAAAATACCAGACACAAAATAGTAACGGGTAAAATCATTGCTACGAGCAAGCCGACTGAACGCTCATATAAATATGTTACCGCTTCTTTGCCGTGTGTTTCTATTCTTTTTGCGCTCTGCGGAAAAACAATTGCTGCTACAGATGAAAGAGGCACTTCGACAAAGTTTGTAACTCTATTGGCAGCATTAAAAATCGCAACTGATGAAACAGGCATAAGATAGCCGAGCATCATCTGGTCAATGCTGGTATAAACCATAGAAGAAATATTTGTACCGAATACAAATTTCCCGTAATGGAAAAGTTTTTTTACCCACTCCCACTCCAGCTTATAAGTAATCTTCCAATAATTTTTTACAAAGAAGTATGAAAGAACTGTTCCAAGCAGCGCGCCGAGCGACATCATCCATACAAGCTCATATAATTTTATTTCATGGTTGAACATCCATGCGCCGAGAATAAAAAGAAAAAATACTCCCTGCCTCACGAGGTTGCTGTAGAAAATTCCCTTGAAGTCAAGATTAGACTGCTGAATAAAATTATATTGGTAATATAAAATCAATATGAAAGTGGTAATAGCATAAAGATAAAAAAGATTTTCAATCTGCGGCGAGTGCCAAATCACACTCATAAAATGCGAGAGCGAAACTAATACTATAATCGAAACCAGCGTAACCATAATATTAAGGGAAAGCGATGCAGTCAGAATTTTTGGGTACTCCTCTTCCGTAGCAGTAGCGCAGTATTTTATCTGCGCATTTTGAATCAGTCCTCCCCTTGCTACTTCTATCAGGGCAGTAACGGAAGCAAAAAGCGCCCATGCGCCTAAATCATCCTTGCTGATAATCCTTACGAGAATGTAAAAACTTCCGAAGCCGGTAATAAGAGATGTTACACGCTGCAGCATCGTGTAAATCCCTGACTTCATCCAATATGAATCTTTTGCAAACAAATTTTCTTTTTAGAAATGTCCTATATACGAATAAACCTGCTCATTTTCAGAGACAAGTTTCTTTAAATCGAATTCACGCACAACTGTGTTCCGCGCTTCTTCGCCAAATTTAATTCTAAGTTCCTTGTTAACGGCAAGCTCAGAGATTTTACCTGCAAGCTCAACAAAATTTCCTACAGGGAACATGTAACCGTTAAAATTATTTTTAAGCGCTTCATTTGTTCCTTTTATATCGGTAGCAATGCAAGCCTTTTTCATGGACATCGCTTCGAGCAGAGCGAGAGGAACAACTTCCCATTTAGAAGGCAGCACAAAAATATCAACTGAGTGTAAAATATTTTTCACATCCTGCCTGAACAGAAGAAATTTTAGCTTATCAAAAATACCAAGCGTCTTGCTTAGTTCAATGCACTTATCTTTTAACTCGCCTTCGCCTATTATAAGAAATTTTATATCCGGGTTTTTATCGAGCACAAGCTTTGCAGCATTAACAAAAGTAAGCGGGTCTTTCTGGTAAGTTAACCGCGCTATAAATAATACGATAATATCTTCTTTTGAAAATCCCAATTCCTCCCTTATGTTAACGGCATCGCTATCAGGATTATACAAATCTGTATTGATGCTGTTGTAAATCAATTTGAAATTACCTTCGGGAGAGAGGCTTTTCCCGGTATATAAATCCGACTGTGAACCACATATAACTAAATCCGCTTTTCTTGTAAGAAATTTTTCACTGACTTTTCTAAGGTAATTCGTTATAGCGCTAAGACCATCGTGGAAAGACCACCCATGCACGGTGTACATAGAGGTTATATCCTGCTTTAGCGACTGCACGAGCGTATTGCTTCCTGCCCGCGTTCCGTGGATATGCAGAATATCAATACACTCTTTTTCTATTATTTTTTTCACCCTCTTATAAATAAAAATATCAAAGGGTTTTTCCGTTTGCACTATGTGCGTTCTAATATTTTTCTTTTTTAATTCATCTACCATAGAACCTTTTGAAAAGCTAAGAACAACCGGCTCAAACTTATTCTTATCAAGATTTGTAACAAGATTATAAAGATAAGTTTCTCCCCCGCCAAACGAACCCTGCCTGATTGAATGAAGAATTTTTATTTTTCCTGTACTGCTTTGTATTCCCTTCTGCGCAAGCACATCATCTATCGTAACAAGTTTTGTGTGCTCAGTTTCCATAAACTCTTTATTGGAACGCTTTATTTTCAACAGCGCCATTATCTGATTGAACATAAATAGCGGAATGCCCCACATAGATTTCCAGATTTCTTTTTCAACATTACTTAACAGCAATGCAGTGTTGAAATTGAGAAAGAATATTGCAAGAGCGCAAAACCAGACGATGAACATCTGTTTATCAATGAAAAAATTCAGAATAAAAAAGAAGCCGCTGCTCAAAATTAGCAGAAACAAAGGAGGAAGAAAAATATTCAGACCGAATAAAAATTGATTCCAGTTAAACCTAAATATTCCCTGAAAAATAATCCGTACTGCTTTTATCGAGTATTTAAAATAAGAGTTAATCCACCGTGTTCTCTGTCTCTCAACCTGAGCGCCGGAGGAAACTTTTTCATCATAGATAATCGCATCGCGGGCAAAAGCAATTTCAAAACCTTTGGCAACAATTTCTGCCTGCAATAATTTATCTTCGGCTACAATTACCTTATTTATATTAGAAGAAATTTCCTGATTATTAAGATGCTCTACATACAAATCGTAATCAAGCGCCATTCCCGAACCGGCAATCGGCGATGAAGAGCGCAGCTTATAAGGAGCGTACTTAGTAACATAATTGTAATAATACTCGCCCATTGCATCAAGGCAGGCATAAACTGTATCAACATTCTTTGCAGTTCTTCTTCCCTGCACAGCTTTGTATCCGTTATTAAAATACAAATTCATTTTAGAAAACATCTGCGGGTGCGCAAGATTATCAGGGTCGAATATGATTATTGCATCATGCTTCCTTTTGAAATTGGCAATGGCATGTTTTATTGATTTTACCTTTGACCCGAGTTTTTCCTGCGGATTAAGAATGACAAGCTTATCGCTCTGGATACTCACGCCGCTAATATCACACTGGTCAGCCACAAGGTAAATTACATAGTTTTCATATTTTTGTTTTAGAATGGAATCAATACAGGGAATAGCTATATCAATTTCTTTATAAGCAGTAATTACAGCGGCGAAGTCATGTTTCTTATCAAAATTTTTTCTTAGTTTCTTTTTGGGAATAAATAAAGAAAAAAACAAATTAAAGAAAGGAAGGAGCAGAAAAAAAATGACAAAAACCTGAACGGCTAATAATATGATATGCAGAAAATTCAAATATGAATAAATTATCCGGGAAAGGATTAAGTTTAAACCAGAAATTATTTTTTCTTCATCTTTGCCGGCTCTCCGTAAACCTGCTCAAGATTTTCCATCGTTACTTTATTCAGCACTGCACCGATAAATTTTGATTCGGATTTTTTAATAAATGCAATTGAATTCCTGTCAGCGTCATCAATATTATTAAGGGCAGAAAAGACCGATGTAAACTTATCAATATAAGATATTAATTCTTTCGAATCCGAATATTTATTAAGAGAAGTTCCTTCAAAGAAAATATAATCGTACCGCTGATAAACTTCCGCGATTTTTTGCGCAATCTTATCAGAAGATGCAACTTCATTCAATGAATACATACCGCCTTTGCATCCGATAATATCTATATTATTAATTGATGTTGCGGTTAAGGCATTTTGCAGTGAGATTTCATCTTTCAAATAGCTTTCAATATTTCCCTCTGCTTTGAACATCTTAGTCAGTGAATTATTTTTAAAATTAGTATCCATAATCAAAATCTTCTTGCCTGTAATAGCAAAAGAATAAGCAAGGCATGAGATAATGACAGACTTCCCCTCACCTGAACGTGTACTTGTAAAGAGCAGAGTCTTTGACGCGCCAATTCTCTGAGCAAGCTCATAACGGATGATTCTTAATAACTCTTTGAACGTTTCTGACTTAGCATCATAAGCTGACGAGCTTTCGCTAAAAATCGAATTCAAATCAATTTTTCCCTCGTCCAGCAAATTAAGATAGCCGAGTAAATTAAGATTTGTGTATTTTGCAAACTGCTTCGGAGTTTTTATTGTAACATCAAGATACTCTAATACAAAAATCACCACTACACAAAGCACCAAGCTGATAAATCCAGCCATGATGATAAGCAAAATTTTCTTTGACGCTTCCGGCGGTCCGGGAATACCGTATTCAATTTGCTTTAATGTGCTTTTGGCGACGTTATCAATTCTTGCAAGATTTAATTTATTAAGAACGAGCAAATAAACGTCAGCAGCAACCTGAATTTCCCTTTCGAGAGCTGCGATAGATGCTTCTATCGGGGCAAAGCTTACCACAATCTGCCTTAAGCGCCCAAGCTCTTTATCCATAGATTCAACGGAATATTTAGCCACTACCTGATCAAGTTCATAATCAATTCTCTTTGTAACTAACTCCTGCTTAGGGACATCAGGATTGTACAAATAATCATCCGCGGCTTTTTTTATTTCAATATCGAGGTTATTTTTCATAACTCTCAGGGAATCGTTTATTTCTTTCGGCTGCAGCCCTCTTGAAATCAACTGATTCGAATAATCGGTAATCTTCTGCTTCATCTCAGAGATTTTCTGAGAATAAGGAGAATTCCCTGCTTCGAGATACTTTTTCTCTTTATCGCTAAACCGGTTGTCTATATCTTTAACTGCCTTTTGCGATGCTGATATTTTTTTATTTTCAGCTTCGCGGGAAAGCTCAAGATCGGAAATTTGATTAACGAGAGATTTCGTCTGTTCATAAATATTTATAACGCCGTTCTGCTGTTTGTATGTTTTCAGGGTATTTACTTTTTCATCAAGCTCTTTCTTTTTCTGCTCGGCAAGCTCTGTATAATACGCAACAGAGGCATCTGCTCTCTGCGAAGAAGTAGTTTCATAGTATCTCAAAAACAACTCGCAAAGTGTATTTACAACTGACGAACTCAAATACGGATTTTCCGATTCAAATGTTACCTGAATAAAATCACTTGATCCGACGCGCTCTACTTTCAATTTCTTCAAAAGGCTTACTTCATCATACCCGCAGTTTTCTATCACTTTCATTATACCTCTTTCATCTTCGCTTTGAAAATCAAGAGACTTCATTGAATCCAGATGTATCTGTAATACCTTCCTTGCATTTTCTTTCGCGGCAGCATTGAGATCATTGAACATTTTTGATTTCGTAGAATACGGTTTCGCGTCAGTAAGGTCATGGAGCATCAGTTTATAACCGACTAAATCCATCACCTGCTTGGATTTCATCACTTCAATAAGATTGCTGAACTTAACATTCACGTTATCAAATGAAAGCCCGCCTTTATCGCCCTCGCTAATGGAAATTTTATTTTCCTGAGTAATACCGGTAGCAAGCTGCGCCTGTGCTTTGTAAACTTCGGGAATATTCTTTGTGAGAAAATATGCAATAACAACTGCGATAACCGGGACGATTATCAGCAGTAATTTTCTTCTGCGTAAAACTTTTATGAAGCTTAAAAAATCCATTATTTGATTTCTTCCAGCTTGATACCGACAAGCTGCTCTAAGTTTGCTTTATTAAACTGAACATCCATTTCTGCGACAGCCTGTCTCTCAAGATTATCCGTATATGTTCTAAGCGCTTTATCATATTCTTCGAGATTTACCTGACCGGTCTCGTATTTGTATTTCACAAGAGTTAATGTTGTCTGCGCATCGTTTACTGCCTGCGTTCTGATTTTCATCAGGTTTATATTTCCCACATAATAAGCATAGCGCTTTGTAACTTCGCTTCTTATATACAATTTTTGCTGTGTAACTTGCAATTTGGCGCGTTCTAACTCATATTGCCCCTGCTTTATCTTGCTCGGAGTTTTAAATATCGAACCTATATTAATGCTTATTCCTATTCCAAATCGCGGAAGCGATGAGTTATCGTTCGGGTCTGCATTTGATGTAGGTTGAGGATTATACTGGTAAGTTAGATTCAGGTTATCCAGCCAAGACCATTTTCGCTGAAACAAATCTTCTTCAGCGCTTTCAACCAAATATCTGTAGCCCATATTATCGGGATAATTCTGCCACGCGATATATACAAGTTTCTCCAAAAAATCCGTTGTATCGGGATTTTGTGGAATTATCTTGGCAGTATCCATCAGATTTTTAGGCTGAGAATTTTGCGCATTAGAAACACTGCAAAACAAAAACAGAAGAAATATGGCTGCGAAGTATTTTGTCATTAACCGGATAAAAATTATTTTAGCACAACCTTTTTAAAATATTCGTAAGTTACCTTCAATCCATCCTGTCTTGAAACCTTTGGTTCCCATCCTAAAATTTCTTTCGCTTTTGTAATATCAGGCTTACGCTGTTTAGGGTCGTCAACCGGGAGCGGCTCGTAAACAATTTTCTGAGCAGTTCCTGTCAGCTTAATAATTTCCTCTGCAAATTCTTTGATAGTAATTTCATCAGGATTGCCGACATTTACAGGATATTGATAATCACTAAGAAGAAGCCTGTAAATTCCATCAACTAAATCATCAACATAACAGAATGAACGTGTTTGCGAACCATCACCAAATACCGTAATATCTTCGCCCCTCAATGCCTGCCCTATAAATGCCGGAAGCGCTCTTCCGTCATTAAGGCGCATTCGCGGACCGTATGTATTGAAGATACGGACAATCCGGGTCTCAAGATTATGATAAGTATGATACGCCATTGTAATAGCTTCCATAAATCTTTTCGCTTCATCATATACTCCGCGGGGACCAACCGGATTTACATTTCCCCAATACTCTTCTTTTTGCGGGTGAACCTCAGGGTCTCCATAGATTTCGGATGTTGAGGCAACAAGTATTCTTGCTCTTTTCTCCTTCGCCAAGCCTAAAGCATTGTGTGTTCCAAGCGAACCGACCTTTAATGTTTGGATGGGAATTTTCAAATAATCAATCGGGCTTGCCGGCGATGCAAAATGCAAAATATAATCAAGCTTTCCCGGAACATGTATAAACTTCGTAACATCGTGATGATAAAATTCAAATTCTTTCAACGGAAATAAATGCTGAATATTATCAAGCGAGCCTGTACTAAGATTATCCATCGCAATAACCTTGTATCCCTCTTTGATAAATCTATCACAAAGATGCGAGCCGAGAAAACCGGCGCCTCCGGTAATTAAAATTCTTTTTTGTTCGCTCATTTTACGTCCTGCCTTCCTATGCTGTAATAAGTAAATCCTAATTCTTTCATTTTATCGGGAGTAAAAATATTTCTTCCGTCAAAAATTACAGGCGAGTTTAATTTCAGTTTAAGCTCTTCAAAATCGGGGTTTCTGAATTCATTCCATTCTGTAAAAATAAGCAAAGCATCCGCTGCATCCAATGTATCATACTCACTGCTTGCATATTTTATAGTGTCTTTCAAATAGAATTTTGAAGTTTCAATTGCAGCCGGATCATACGCGCAAACGCTAGCGCCGTGCTTTAATAATTGATTTATTATAATAACAGAAGGAGCTTCACGCATATCGTCTGTATTCGGCTTAAAAGCCAATCCCCAGACAGCAAAATGTTTTCCTTTGATGTCTCCGTTATAATGTTTCAATATCTTATCAACAAGAACGGATTTTTGCGCATGGTTTACCCGATTTACTTCAGTTAGAATTGTCATCTCCGATTCAAACTCGGTTGATGTTTTGATAAGGGCATTTACATCTTTCGGAAAACATGAACCGCCATACCCTATTCCCGGAAATAAAAATCTTTTGCCGATTCTGTTATCGGCAGCCATACCTCTTCTTACAAGGTCAACGTTTGCGCCGACTTTCTCACAGAAATTTGCAAGCTGATTCATAAAAGTTATTCTCATAGCAAGATATGAGTTGCCCGCGTATTTTGTAACTTCGGCGCTTTCAGTATTCATTTCAATAATGGGATTCCCCTGTCTTACGAACGGCTCATAAAGCTCGCGCATTACATCAAGCGCTTTCTGGTCTTCTGCTCCGATTACAATTCTGTCCGGCTTCATAAAATCTTCTACAGCATATCCCTCTCTCAAAAATTCGGGATTAGAAACAACATCGAAGTTTGTTACTCCGTGCTTTGCTATTTCGTGCTTTACCTTTTGGGCAGTTCCAACCGGCACTGTACTTTTATTTACAATTATTTTGTACTCAGCAACATTATTCTCAACAAGAATTTTGCCGATACTATCAGCTACTCCCAAAACATATTTCAAGTCAGCCGAACCGTCTTCTCCCATAGGAGTTGGGAGACATAAGAAAATCACATCGTTACTTAGTACTGCATCCTGCAAATCTCCTGTAAAGCTGAGTCTTTTCTTCGCAATGTTCCTGTAAAAAACAATGTCGAGTCCCGGCTCATAAATTGTAACTTCGGCGTTTTTTAATTTTTCTAATTTTACGGGGTCGTTATCAACACATGTTACCTGAACGCCCATTTCCGCGAAACATGTTCCCGATACCAAACCGACATAACCCGTGCCAACTAATGCAACATTCATTTTGTATCTCCTTTGAAATAAAGTAATTTAAATTTTATAAGGTGAAATATGCCAAATATCTTTGGCATATTCTGATATAGTTCTGTCGCTCGAAAATTTACCTACCCGCGCGACATTTAAAATAGATTTTTTATTCCAGCTTTGTTTATCGAGGTAAGTCTGCTCGACTAAAAGCTGCGTATTTATATAATTTTCAAAATCTGCAAGCACAAAAAAATTATCTCTATGCAGTAAATCATCAATAATCGGCTGAAAAACTCCCGGCTCATCTTTGCTGAAAATATTGTATTGAACCATATTCAGTATCTTCTGAAGATTTTCACTTTTATTATAATAATCCACCGGATTATATCCGGTCTCTTTCATGTATTCAACTTCATCAGCTTTTAAGCCAAAAATAAAAATGTTGTCATCGCCCACTTCTTCAAGAATTTCAACATTAGCTCCATCAAGCGTACCGATTGTAAGCGCGCCGTTCAATGCAAACTTCATATTTCCCGTTCCTGATGCCTCTAACCCCGCAGTTGAAATTTGCTCCGATAAATCCGAAGCGGGAATAATCTTCTCAGCAAGAGAAACCGAATAATTTGGAATAAATAAAACTTTCAGCTTATCGCCAACTTCTTTATCATTATTTACAACTTTTGCTATATTGTTTATCAGCTTAATGATAAGCTTTGCCATCACGTATCCCGGAGCTGCTTTTCCCCCGAATAAAACTGTTCGCGGAACAATAGCAGAGTTAGGACTTTCTTTAATTCTGTTATACAAATGGATTACGTGAAGCGCATTTAGAAGCTGACGCTTATATTCGTGAATTCTTTTTATCTGAACATCAAACATCGAATCGGGATTAACCTCAAGATTGTAACTATCTGCAATATAATCAATTAAAGCCTTTTTATTTAACCATTTTGCATTCATCCAGTTTTCAATAAAATCCGAGTCATCTGCAAATTTTTCAAGTTTCCTCAGTTTATCTAATTCTCTCACCCATCCCCTGCCAATTCTATCGGTAATCAATCCTGAAAGAAAAGGGTTTGCCTTCTTCAGAAATCTTCTCGGCGTAATTCCGTTTGTTTTATTATTAAATTTTTCGGGAAATAAATTGTAAAACTCTTTAAAAATTTTGTTCTTTAAAATTTGAGTGTGAAGCGCAGCAACTCCGTTTACGGAATGTGAACCAATAATTGCAAGGTTTGCCATTTTAATATATTTCGTGTTTCCCTCACGGATTATTGATAACTTTGCAATAGAATCCACATCTTTTACCTTTTTTCTGACTTCGTTTAAGAAACGCGCATTGATTTCATATATAATCAGCAGATGGCGCGGCAAAAGCTTTCCGAAGAGTTCAATTGACCATTCTTCCATTGCCTCAGGAACAACCGTATGATTAGTGTATCCGAAAGTATTTGTTGTAATATCCCAGCTTTTCTCCCAGCTAAGCCCTTCCTCATCTAAAAGCACTCTCATAAGTTCGGGAATTGCAATTGTAGGGTGAGTGTCGTTTAACTGCAAAGCATTTTTCTCTGCAAACTGCGAAAAATCACTGTGATTTTTTTTGTAGCTTTTTATAATATCCTGAATTGTAGCAGATACAAAAAAATACTGCTGCTTTAAGCGAAGAATTTTTCCATGCTGGAACGAATCATTAGGATAAAGAACTTTTGAAATAATTTCAGATTCATTTTTGCTTTGAACAGCGGAGAAATAATCGCCGTTATTAAAATCTTCCAGCTTAAAATCGTGCGTAGATTTTGCCTGCCATAACCTTAAAGTGTTTACTGTTTCATTTTTGTACCCCGGAATGGGCGTATCATAGGCAAGAGCAAGTACATCATCAGTGTTAACCCACTTGTATCTCTTTGTTCCCTTTTCATCTGTATAAGTTTCTACTTCACCGAAAAATTTTACCCTGTAAAGAATTTCGGGGCGGATAACCTCCCAGGGATTCCCATAGGAAAGCCAGTCATCAGGTTTCTCAATCTGCGCTCCGTTTTCATCAAATGTCTGTTCAAAAATTCCGTACTCGTATCTTATGCCGTACCCAAATGCAGGAATCTGTAAAGTGGAAAGCGAATCAAGAAAGCACGCAGCTAATCTTCCAAGACCGCCGTTACCAAGTCCCATATCATGCTCAACCTCCCGAATGTCCTCAAGCTGATAGCCGATTTTTTCAAGGAGATGAAAGCACTTTGAATAGTAATCAAGATTAATAAGCGAGTTACCTAGAAGGCGTCCCATTAAAAATTCCATAGAGAGATAATGCACCTTCTTTACATCATCCTTAAAATAAATTTTTTGAGTTCTTATCCAGTCATGCATCATCTTATCTCTAATGGATAATGCCAGCGACATAAATGCGTCGTGCTTTGTCAGAGGAATTTTGTCTTTACCGAGATTGTATTCATGATATTCGGCAAGCTTTACAAATAAATCAAACTTGCGTCCCGATTCGTAATCA
>JAFDZO010000044.1:0-2463 GCA_018266845.1 Bacteroidota bacterium
AGCAACATTAAGGCTCTTATAACCGCCGCCCTGTGGAGTTGTGATAGGAGCTTTCAAAAAAACTTTTGTCCTTCTTAAAGAATCCCATGAGCTATCTTCTATGCCTGTTGCATTGCCTGCAAGGTAAACTTTCTCGCCGATTTCAATCACTTCTATATCGAGCTTTGCTCCCGCCGCTAAAATAATATCAAGTGTTGCCTGCATAATCTCCGGTCCGATTCCATCTCCATAAGCAACTGTTATAGGTGTATTCCCTGACATATTAAAACCTTTCTGAATTTAAATATTTTAAAAAAGTAAACTGTAAAATAACCATTCTGGAAGAGAGAAAAAATCTAATATAATTTTCTTTAACCACTGATTTTATGATTAAAATGATGAATATGGCGTAAACAATTAATTAAAATCACTTCTGCATTAAAACCAAATTTCTTCTATAATTAAAATTATCATCTGTGTTGCCTATTTAAAAACGAATTTATATTTTATTAAAAACTATGAACCTATGATTCACCAGCCCGCTAAAGGAAAATTATTGCTTGCCGAACCATTTATGCAGGACCCGAATTTCAAACGCTCCGTTGTACTTTTATGCGAACATAATGAAACGGGTACTTTCGGCTTTGTAATTAATAAAATCACCGAGCTTACCTTGAACGATGTTGTCGTTGATTTCCCCGACTTTGATGCTCCGGTTTATTTTGGTGGACCCGTTCAGCCGAACACACTACAATTCATCTACAGAGGAAATGAGATAATTGCAAACTCAATTGAGATAACTGAGGGAATTTATTGGGGCGGCAGCTTTGAAGAGCTAAAAGACTTAATAAGAGAGGGGGCTGTAAGCTCCGAGAATTTTCTATTTCTTGTCGGATACTGCGGATGGGATGAGGGACAGCTTGAAAATGAAATGCAGCAAAACTCATGGGTAGTTGCCGATGCAAACGAAGAAAATGTTTTTGCGGAAAATCCGCACTCGCTATGGAATGATGTTATGAAAAAGCTCGGGAAAAAATATGCCGTGATGGCAAGCTTTCCCGAAGACCCAATTGTAAACTAAAATAAAATGATTACTAAAAGAAGTTTTAATATAAAAAACGAATACGGCGATAATCTTACAACCGATGTAAGATATGATGAAGGCAAAAAAAACCTGCCTCTCATAATTTTTGTTCACGGCTTTAAAGGATTTAAAGACTGGGGAGGTTTTCCATATATGCTCGATAAACTTGCTGAAGCGGGTTTCTTTTGTGCAAGCTTTAATTTCTCCTATAATGGCGTTGGCGAAAAAGAAGATGAGATTGTGCATTTTACACGCTTAGAGCTTTTTGCAAAAAATACTTTTTCACGCGAGCTTGATGATTTGGGCAGCGTAATAGATTACTTCGATAATAATAGAGATAATTACAACTATGATTTCAGAAAACTGACATTAATCGGACACTCCCGCGGCGGAGGATGTGTAATACTAAAAACTTCGCAGGATTCAAGAATAAAAAAATTAATCACACTTGCTGCCGTTTCAACTTACGACAGATACACCGAAAGAAAAAAGAAAGAGTGGAAAGAAAAGGGATACATCGAAGAGCCGAATTCAAGAACCGGACAGATAATGAGAATGGATTTATCATTGCTTGAAGATATAGAAACAAACAAAGAGAGATTAGATATACAAAAGGCGATGCGGAAAATAAAAGTGCCTACGTTAATAATTCACGGAGAACAGGATTTATCTGTGGATTACTCACATGCCGATACTCTTTTCAATGAAAGTGATAAAGAAAAAACTAAATACAAACTGATAGAAAAAACGGGACATACGTTCGGAGTTGTTCACCCGTTCGCAGGCACAACGCCTGCATTTGAAAAAGTCATAGAAGAAATAAAGTGGTTTATTTCTGAAACCCCATATGCGTAATTTAAAATTCAAAATTGCCTTAATATCACTATTCCTTGCTCTCGGAGCATATGTCTTCATTCCGAAAGAAAAATTTTCCACGTTGGAAAAATTTAAGAATGAAGATGAAAAAATTCCGGGCTTTGTTCCTGCCGAAGAGTGGTTCACAAAGCAGCGCGCATATCCATTTGAAGAAATTCCAAATGAAAAATATATAGAAGCTCAGGACTATGTGAAACGGCAGATGACTCAAGGAAATTTGGATAGAGCCATAACATGGACTCTTGCAGGACCGATAAACATAGAAGGAAGAATCACCTGTCTCGCTATTCATCCACAAAATCCGCAGATGATTTTTGCAGGAACCGCAAACGGCGGCTTGTGGAAATCAACAAACTTCTGCCAAAGCTGGGTAAGTGTTTTCGATAATCAAAACACTTCCTCAATCGGCGCTCTTGCATTTTCTTTTTCATCACCAAATATAATCTATTGCGGAACAGGAGAAGCGAATTCGTTACGTAGCTACTATCCCGGCACAGGAATTTATAAATCAACTGACTTAGGAA
>JAFDZO010000044.1:2624-6031 GCA_018266845.1 Bacteroidota bacterium
AAACCCTAACAAGGTTTTTGCGGCAATGTGGGAACGCACAAGACGAGAAGATTATATTAAGTATGGCGGCACGATGTCGGGGCTTTATGTTTCAACAAACTCAGGCGCATCGTGGCTGCAGGTAAGCGGAGGATTTCCCGCAAATGATGCAACACTCGGTAGAATTTCTTTCGATATTTGTTCATCAAATTCACAAGTTGTTTATGCTCTTACCTCTTTAACAAACGGCAACACAAAAGCATTATATAAATCCACCAACGGCGGAAGCACATGGAGCAGTATAAATTCATCAGTTGCTGCTTCATCAAACTATGCATGGTTCAACAGAATTTGCAGAGTAAATCCTTCCAATGCGAATGATGTTTTTTGCGGCGGGCTTTATATGGAAAGAAGCTCGAATGGAGGTACAAGTTTTTCTTCAGGAGGATATTCTCATGTTGACCAGCATGCGTTTGCTTACGCACCTTCAAATCCTAGTTTCATTGCCATGGGAAATGACGGCGGTGTAGATTATTCAACTAATGGCGGCGCATCATGGGGAGAAAGTTTGACACTTCCGATTACACAATTCTATGCAGGTGAAATTGATTTCAATAACCCGAATACAGTTTTAGGCGGCGCGCAGGATAACGGAACAGTGAAAACAACAGGCAGTCTTTCAGGATGGCAGGATATTTATGGAGGAGATGGTTTTGTTTGCAAAGTTGACCCCACTAATTCAAACAAAGTTTATGCTTCATCGCAAAACGGAGGTCTCGGATGGTCAACGGATGGAGGCGTATCATTTTCCAGTGGTACTTCCGGGCTTGACTTAACTTACACTAATTGGATGACTCCTTATATACTGGATAAAAACAATCCAAGTACTATATATGCAGGCACATACAAAATTTTTAAGTCAACAAACTCAATGCAAAGCTGGACTGCAATAAGTCCCGATCTTGCGAATGGCCACATTGCTAACCTTGGAACTGTTACAACTGTTGACGTTTCTAAAAGTAATCCTAATGTATTATACTGCGGAACGGATGATGCAAATGTATGGGTAACAACAAATGCAGGATCAAACTGGAACAAAATAAATTCCGGTTTGCCAAACAGGTGGGTTACAAGAGTTACTATTCATCCTGACTCTGCAAATATTTGTTACGTCAGTTTATCAGGATATAAAATAGATACAACAGGCTCTCATATTTTCAGAACAACTAATTACGGTGTGAATTGGATTTCCATAAAAGGTAACATGCCCGATATTCCCGTAAACGATATTATAGTTGACCCAAACGACACAAAGACATTAATCATTGCAACAGATGCCGGTGTAATGTACACAAACAATCTTGGCAGCAATTGGTTTGTATTAGGAAACGGTATTCCTTCTACTGTCCCCTGTCATGATTTAACTCTGCACAACCCGACAAGAACACTTGTAGTATGGACTCACGGCAGAAGTTCGTTTAAAACGATATTAACTCCCGTGCTTCTTGCTGGAGTTAATTCTGAAATTGCAAAAGATTTTGAGTTGAAACAGAATTATCCCAATCCTTTTAATCCTTCTACAAAAATAACTTACGAGCTAAAAAAATCCGGCTATGTTAAACTTTCTTTATTTGATATTAACGGAAGATTAATTAAAATCTTAGAGGAAGGTGTGAGGAATGCAGGAATGCACGAATACATATATGACGGAAAAAATTTTACAAGCGGAATTTATTTCTACAGGCTGGAATCTAACGGCTACACAAACACAAAAAAAATGATGCTGATTAAATAGCATTAATAGCCCTTCTTTAAATCCACAACATTCAAAAAATTTTTCTTTTCTTTTGCAAATTTTGCAATGTTTTCTACAACTTCATCCCATCTTTTTAAATCACTGAAAGGTGAAGCAGCTCTATGCGGTGAAAGAACTACATTATCCAATTCATCGAACGGAAAATTAAAAGGATATTTCTTCTTTTTCTTTTCAGTCGGGTTGTAATTATACCACACATCTATTGCCGCGCCTGTAATGATTTTTTTCTTTAAAGAGTTAAACAAACTTTTTTCATTTACCACGGGTCCGCGCGCAACATTTACAATTATTCCTTCCTTTCCGAGAAGTTTTAATTCCTTTACGTCTATTAAATTGTTTGTTTCTTTAGTATCCGGGAGAGCAATTATTAACACGTCAATTTTTTTTAGAAATTTATGAAGCTGCTCCGATGAATATTTTACAACCGCCGAAGATTTTTCAGATTTACTCCAAGAACGTTTTAATATGTGAAACTCAACGTCAAAGCCCGAAAGAAATTTATGCACTTTTTTATTAATTGCGCCGTAACCAAGCAGTCCTATTTTTTTTTCTCTTAAGGGAATTGAAGCTGCCTCGCTATCGCCGAGCCGCCATTTTCCTTGCCTCATCCACTTATCGTGTAAGATAATTTTATTTACCAATACCAAAAGCAGCGCAACTGTGTGCTGCGCAACGAAGTATGAATTTCCATGCCCGTTTACAAGGGTTATTTTCTTCTTTTCGTTAAGCTCTGTGAATAATTTTATTAAATGCTTTACGCCTGCTCCTGGATTTATAAACAGCTTCAGATATTTTGCATTTTTTATTAGCTCTTCATCCGGTCTCCATCCAATAATTATATTTGCCTTAGAATAAAGTTTTGCTTCATTCTCTTTTGAAGCATTTTTGTTTATAAAGTGAAACTCAATATTCTTTAAGTTTTTTACCCCTGACTTGATATAATTAACCAATACGGTATCAGGTTTCCAAAGAAATAAAATATTTATACTATCGCTCATAAATACCTGCCTTTGCCTCGATAGATTTTACAAATTCCGATTTAGCATCCGCATAATAATTCACATCCTGCCAGTCATTTTCTGCAAGCCTCAATTTCAGTTTATGATAGTCGTCCCTGTCTTCAGTATGACTTCTTAAATAATCGCGGAAGGCAATGTGCCGTTTCCACCAGAGTGTGTTTATTACAACCGAATGAATGTGCACTAAATGCGGGAACTTTTCTCTATGAAGTTTATCGTTGTATGTGAGAAGTTTTTGAGGAAGTTTTTCGTTTAGAGGATTTGCAACTTTAATAAAATATCTTCTATCGGGCAAAACGTCTTCATACTTTTTAACATATATGTAATCGTTTTTAATTAATGGCTCTACTAATTTATCAAGATTGCTACGTTCTGTTACCCCAATTTGAATATCAATCACAGGTTTTGCTCCCAATCCTTCCACCGAGGTACTGCCTATGTGCTCGATAACCGGATTAAGTTCCTTCAAAATTTCGGAAAGAATTTTTTTCTCTTCTTCAAATTTTGTTTTCCATTCAGGATTATACGGGGCAATTTCGACTTTCATTTTTATAAATAGAATATTCAATATATCTTATATATTTTATTTTTTA
>JAFDZO010000045.1 GCA_018266845.1 Bacteroidota bacterium
TCAGCGCCGGATTTTTTTGCAATCTCAATCAGCTTATCTGCAAGCAAATAGCTTTGCGCCGCAGGCGAGGCTCCGATGTGATATGCTTCATCGGCTTTTCTTGCAAATAAAGAATATTTATCGAAATCAGAATAAACAGCAACTGTTTTAATTCCCATTTCTCTGGCAGTGTTAATCACTCTTACAGCGATTTCTCCCCTGTTAGCAATCAATATTTTCTTGAACATAGTATTGTGTTTAATTTCAAATTGATCCGAAGGACAATAACCCTTCAGAGCCATTTCAAATTAATATACCATTATCTTCCGCTCAGTCATTTCTTCTATCGCATACTTAACGCCTTCACGCGCATTGCCTGATTGCTTTACTCCGCCATACGGCATTGAGTCCATCCTGTAAGTTGAAACATCGTTTATGATTACTCCGCCTGTTTCTATTGCCTCGTAGGCATACATTGCATTTACAAAATTATTTGTAAAAACGCCTGCCTGCAAGCCCAAATCGGAATCATTTACCTCTTCTACTGCTGTTTTAAAATCTTCAAACTCTTTTATAGTAATAAGAGGCGCAAATACCTCTTTACTGTTTACATTTGAATTTTTATTCGCGCCTTCTATTATAGTCGGAGCTAATACTGAATTATCTCTTACTCCGCCCGTCAATACTTTGGCGCTTGTTTCCTTTGCTTCTTCAATCCATTTCTCAACTCTTTTCGCTTCACCTTCATTAATCATAGGACCAATCATCGTATCTTCCTCAAAAGGATTTCCGTATTTCATCTTTGCAGTTTCTTCAAGCATTAATTTTTTAAACTCTTCATACCTGCTTTTATGTACGAAAACCCTCTGAACTGAGATACAGCTTTGCCCTGCCTGCGCAAATCCGCCGATTGCTATTTTCGGAACCGCTAATTTTAAATCCGCTGTCTCATCTACTATTACTCCGGCATTTCCGCCAAGCTCGAGGGAAAGCTTCTGCATATAAATGTGCTTTCTTATTCCCCAGCCGACAATTGCGCTGCCGGTGAATGAAATAAGCTTTACTCTGTCATCTCCGAGAAAATCTTCTATGTCTCCGCCCGAAGAAGTAATGACATTCACGGGGCAGAAATCAAGTCCGCACTCTTGCGATGCTTCCTTAACAATTTTTCCAATTTCAAGTCCGCATGTCAACGCCGCGCTTGCAGGTTTCAGCAGAACTACATTACCCGATGCCAAAGCAGGGGATAGCTTGTGAGCAACTAAGTTTATAGGGAAATTCCACGGAGTGATTCCGAAGATAACTCCCAACGGAAAACGCCTTACAATTCCTTTTTTATTTTCAGAGCCTTTTAATAAATCTAAAGATAAAGTCTCGCCTTCTATTCTCTTTGCTTCTTCTGCACCCAATTGGAAAGTCAGAACTGCACGCTCAACTTCTATTCGTGAAAACTTAATCGGCTTGCCAGTTTCCAGTGTAATTAATTGAGCTAACTCTTCTTTTTTGTTGGAAATTTTTTGAGAGATTGTTGAAAGTAGGCCGGCTTTAATATAAGTAGGTACAGTTTTGTATTTTGGAAATATAGAAGTGAGATAGTTAAGGGAGCGGTTTATATGCTCCTTCCCGGACTTATAAACTTTCTTTACAGCTTCTTTTGTGTAGGGATTTCTTATTTCAACCGTTTCATCGGAATCCGTAAAATCATTTTCTATCAGGAATTTTTCAGGAGTCATAAATCAAAATAACGATAAAAATTTCATCTGTTAAGTTAGAAATATATATACAAAATATGCTTTGGCGCGGTAGAAAACAATGAGCTATGTCATTTTTGCATTGGAAACGAAGCGTGTAATAGCTTCAAAAAATTAATGATTTGTGGTGAGCGCCGAATATTATATTGTAATATCAATGCTTTAAACTCTGTAAGAAACCATATAGATTTTTGTTTTTTCTCTACACGTCATTTCCATATTTTTACGCAACAAAATTTTACAGATATGAAAACATTTTTATTTTTAATTTTAGCAGTACTCTTTTTTCCCTTAAAGAGCTTTTCTCAAGTTGATGTAACTGCAACTTCGGGAACACCGGCTGCAAGCTATACAAATCTTACTAATACTTTCATTGCTATTAACAATGGAGTACATCAGGGAGATATTGTAATAACAATCAACTCAAGCAATACAAATTTTTTTATTACTCTAAATGCTTCCGGCGCAGGAGCTGCTTCTTATTCTTCAATAAGAATTAAACCCGGTGCTGTTGGAGCAATAAATATAGATAACTCTAACAGTGGAAGCGCTCTGTTTTGGTTTAACGGCGTTGATAATTTAACTATTGATGGCACACTTCCCGGAGGATACGGACCTTTAACGTTTAGAAATCCATTGTCAAGTAATAACTACGCCGTTTTTCATTTTTTTAGTAATGCTCAAAACGATACATTGAGAAATTGCGTTATTCAAAGCAATTCCGGGTGGTGTGTAGTTATTGCAAATCCTTCAACTTCATACGGAAATAAAAATTTCTACTTTAGCGGCAATACTTTTTCAAATGTTTCCAATATTGCTTTTCCACAAATGGGTATATATAACAATGGGCAATCAGATAGTATAACAATAACTAATAACTATTTTGAAAATATTGTATTGAATGGAAGTACTTGCGGGTCTATATATAGCAACGCAGCGGCATCAAACTGGATTGTTAAAAACAACTATGTATATTATTCACTTCCTTTTACTCCTGCTAATGCTACGAATATTTACGGAATATACATTCCTTTTACAGCAAATACTTGCCAAATTTCAAATAATACAATAGGATTTGCCGATACATTGCAATCATCACCTGCCGCTTTTGCTTCTTCAGCAGCAGTTACTTTTACGGGAATTACTGGCAGCTCGGCTCAATACGGAACAACTATAAAGAAAAACGTTGTTGACGGATTTGACTTCAGCACAGGTACTGCCGGAAATCAGTATGCAGGCTCGTGGAATGGCATTACATATCTGCCTTTCTATGATAATTGTTATGTAGATTCTAATAGAGTCGGAAAAACATCAGGCACCTCAAGTGTAAAGGTAACAAGTTCAATTGGTGAATCATTCGCTACAGGTTTTTTAATTGGCAATAATAGTTTCAGCAATGGAACCTATATTAGAAATAACTCCATTGGCTCAATTGAAGTCATCGGCTCAAGCCCAACTATACGGTCAAGATTCTACGCTGTTAATATCTATAGCGGCGGCGCAATTACAATGCAGAATAATATTATAGGAGATTCTTCTACAATCGGAACACCCAATTCAATATCAGTAGGTAATTTAACATCGAGTACTTATGGACAATTTGCCGGGATAAATACAGAATTGAACGTATTTCCTGCTCTTACTGCTGCAAACAATGTCATCAGAAACTGCCGCGCAAGAACTAATTCAGACTCTGCCCATAGCGTTGGAATAAGAACAAACGGCTCTGCGGGAATTTTCACTGTTCAAAATAATAAGATAAAAAATCTTCAAGCAGTTTCTTCTTCAACGGGCAGTTCAAAGGTATTAGGAATATTATTTAATGCATCTTCGGGAGGAGTAAGTTCTTTCAAAGGAAACATTATTAATAGTCTTACCTCTACTTGCGGAACCGGAAATAGAAGTGGAGCTATAGGAATTTTCATCAATAGACAATCAAATACCGATTCAAATTTCGTAAATGATATTTCAACAAACAGCTCTACAACCGGAATACTTGGAGGAGCAATAGGAATATATTCACCCGGTACAATTTCAAATAATAAAGTTTACAATATTATAAACACTAATGCAACCGTCAACAATGTTTATGCAGCAGGTATGGTAAGCTTTTTTGAGGCTAGACGAAACCTCGTATATGACATTAAGACTCAAACTTCAAATAGTTCCGTAATAGAGGGAATTCGTTTTTTGGGGCAAATTATCCAAAACAATGTAGTTTCTCTGGGTAACGGAGTAACGACAAATCCTGTTATCAGAGGTATATTTGACTCATCTAGCACTAGCGGAAGATACTCTGTGTTTAACAGTGTTTATATAGGAGGAACACAATCTTCAAACGTATCTAATACATATTGTTTTAATCAGGCATTTTTCAGCGCTGTTTACATGCATAATAATATTTTCTATAATCACCGTTCAAGCACAGGCTCACCAGGCGCAGGAACAGGAAGACACTATGCTTACAGAATAAATCATAATTCACTTCTTAGCTCAATTTTATCTTATAGTAATATTTGCGCAGACGGCAACGGCGGAACATTAGCCGGAACATTACTTGCTGATATTAATACTATAGAAGATTTAAAAATTGCTTCCAATAAACAAATGGGTCCATTTTGTTTTTCATCTGACCCGCAGTTTAATAATCCTACTAATTCTCCCCCTGATCTTTCATTGCCAATGAATAATAAGCAGTCAAACGGAGGAGCAAGGTTGTCTTTTTACTTCAATACTGATTTTAACGGCAACACACGCTCAATACCCAGCGCAAACCGACCGGATATGGGTGCTATTGAAGCTGATTACGGAGATCCAACTATTGACTTACAAGAACCATATATAGGGCTTTATTATACTCCTTCACAGGCATTGGTTTCAGATAATCCACGCGCATTGAATAACTTTGTTTTTGTTTCAGATAACAAAGCTTTATCAAATACTAATGCGCCAAGACTTTATTTCAAGAGACAAGCAGATCCTAACGCAAATCTTCCTGTTCCCACTAATACATCGGCTGACCCGATAGGATGGAGATATGCAGAAGGAACAACATCTGATGCCGGGGCTGAACGAACGTATTCATTTACTATAGACTACTCAAAGATGAACCCGGGCTCAACACTTATTGGCGATTCAACGTACATTCAATGTTTAATTGCAGCAGAAGATGCTGCCGGATATTTCAATTCTTACCCAAACGGCGCTACACCCGGAACTCCGCTTGTAAATATTACAGCAGCTCCAAACTCTGGTCTTACAATGTATCAGTTAAGAAATCCGATACAAGGCACTTATTACATTGCAGGAGGAGGAACACCGCTCTTCAATAAATTTTCTGATTTCAGTAACTATTATAGCACAGGAATTATTACCGGAGATGTTACTTTAATAGTTGGAGGCGACACTTATAATGACCAGTTATCCATTCAAAATGCAAATAACATTAATCCTAACCAATATAAAGTTACAGTAAGACCTGATGGCAATACATTAAGAACCATGCAGAATTTCGATAATACAAGCACATATTATAATATATCAATGTATTACTCACGTAATTTTACCATAGATGGCAGAGACCCAAATACCGGAACAGGAAAATACTTACGCTTTATAAATAATGCAGGCGATCCAAGCGGTACTAATTCAAATGTAGCTTTTTTAACTAATGCCCATAAATCAGTTATCAGAAACTGTATATTTGAAAGCAATAATTCCGCCAGCGGAATAGTACATTTTCAGAATTTCACCAGCGCAATTGGCTGTGATAGCAACACTATCAGTAACTGCGATTTTAGACCTTCTACCGGAGCTTATCCAGGAAGATACGGTTCAGGTGTTTATTTCGAAAATACTTTTTCGGGAGACTCTTCAAGCAGCGGCACAATTATAGATAGCTGCGATTTTGTTGATTTTTATAATTTCTGTATAAATATTGGTACTGCAAAAGGCGTTGAAAATATTTCTATAACAAGAAATAAATTTCATCAATCTGCAAATTACGGGGCGTTTATTACCCCTATGAGATTTCAGGCATACGGCACAAATAACCTCATCGCCGATAATGAAATTTATGATACTTATACCAATCAGGAAGTATGGGGTATGTACATAGCTGATGCAAAAAATACTACTATAGCAAGAAACAAAATTAACATAGCTCCTTCGGGAAACAATAGTCTGCTTGCGGGAATATATCTTTCTAATTCCTACTATAGCAACATTAATATTGTAAACAACCAAATAAGAATTGAGCCTCCATTTGCATCAAGCAATCCTATTTATGGCATTTACGATATTTCATCTCAGCAGAATATTAATATTTATTATAATTCAGTTTTCATTGGCGGAACTTCGCTTGGAGATAATAACACTTATTGCGCATGGAGGGAAAATCCGTTCTTCCTGCAATCTACATGGACAGCTTATAATAACATTTTCTTTAATAACAGAACTATTGCTGTAGGAAACGCAAACCATTTTGCAATAGGAAACAAGAATATCAACTTCGGTCTGAACTGCGACTTTAATTTCCTAGCTGGCACATCAGCAGGTGTTTTTGATAATTACTATTTTGAAAACCTTGGCTCTGCAATGACTTTTGATACATGGAAACTCCAAAGCTTTGGAAGGGATGCAAACTCATTGACAAGAACGGCAATAAGTATGAATGCCGGAGATTTCTTTGAAGACCATCCTAATTGCAACTTAAAACCAAAAACAAACCAACCGACCGTATTTTATGTAAATGGAATGGGATACCCTGTAACTTATCCTGCTGTTACAAATGATTTTGCAGGCAATCCGCGCTCATCAACAATTGCCGGAGGAGCATCAGATATTGGAGCGTTTGAAGTTACGCCAAGCTCTGCGCCGATTGAAATTTATCTGCCCGGACCTTTTGTAATCGGAAATGATAATTATTTCTATCATGCAGGAAGATATTTCGGCTCGGTTAAGTTTAATACAAATGTTCAGCCCACTTCACTTTCATTATATTATTATAGCGGAGTCAATCCTCCAAACGGCGCTCAGTCTTATGGAAATAGTTACTACATGATACTTGCCGCAGGAACAGATACCGGACTGGACTATGACATAAAGCTTGCATTCAGCGAAAGAGAAATGAATAACATTACGCAGCCCTCTTATACTAATCTCGGAATTGCAAAAAGCAGCGACAATGGAACAACATGGCAGTTTGTGCCGGGAAGCGCTTACGATAACGTTGGTCAGTTTACCGGAGCATTGGCGCAGCATCTGACATCATTCTCATTGTTTACTTTTACAGGACAGGATAATCCTCTGCCTGTTGAGTTATCTGAGTTCACCTCGGCAGTAAGCAGAAATGATGTAAAACTAAAGTGGACTACAGTTTCAGAACAAAACTCATCTAAATTTGAAATCGAGCGTAAAGTTTCTTCATCGGATAGCTGGGCAAGAATTGGTTCTGTAAATGCTGCGGGAAATTCATCGCAGCCAAAAAGCTATGCTTATGATGATTTAAGACTTCAAACAGGAAAATATAAATACCGCCTGAAGCAAATTGACGTAAATGGAACATTTAAGTATTATGATTTACGCAATGAAGTCGAAGTCGGTATGCCGAAAGATTTCAGAATGAGCCAGAATTATCCGAATCCGTTTAACCCGACATCAAAGATAGACTATGAGTTGCCGTTTGATTCAAAAGTAGAAATAAGAATTTACGATATGACGGGACGCGAAATGAGCGTGCTTGTAAATCAACAGCAGACTGCTGGATATTACACAGTGCAGTTCAATGGCGCGGGACTTTCAAGCGGAACATACTTCTACAGAATTTATGCGAAGTCAACATCAGGAAAAGATTTCAGCAAAACATTAAAAATGGTCTTGGTGAAGTAAAATAAAATTGTTGTATCTGTAAAATGGGTGCCCGGTACGTGTAATGCGTCCGGGCATTTTTTTTTTGCATACGACTGCAAGCAAAATATTGATGTACTGTAAAGGTATTTATTTATTATTTCACCTATATGTAGTAATAGGTGATAACTTGTGGACTAAGTGAATAAATATTTGTAAATTGGTGTGAGGTTTTTGCGTTCATTTTCACTATTAAATTTATGTGAATTTTTGCAAAAAATTGTTCTTGATAAAACATATGTTTAGGTGAAAACTTACGAGGGGGCGTAAGTTTCAGTATATGAAAAAACAATATTTATGTCAGAAATTTTGACGAAAATTTTTATCTAAGAAAGCGGTTTACATTTTTCTTTTAAAACGATTAAGCTAATTTTGATAGTTATGATTACAAATTCTTTAAAAAAATTACTTACAGGTTTAATTGACTACGCAGGGCTTTTCCCTCCTGCTTCATTACCTTTAAGCGATGCGTATAAAAATTACGCCCGTTATATAAATGAAAGCGATGAATGGATTTTATCAAAATTCATCTGCCCCGCAAAACAGCTTTCTTCACTTGCCGGGCTTATAAAATCAGATGAAATAAATAAAAAATCATTTTCAATTTCTGTATTAGGCAGAAGCGGTTCTAACGCAGAGGAATTTATAAAAGGTACTGCCGAAGATGTAAATCTGATTGTTCAGTTTTTACAGCAGACTAAAAGTAAATTCCTTACTGATGCATTCGAAGTAAGATTTCCTGAAGATTTAATTCTGGAGAACAACACAAATGCCATGTATGAAATTATGAACAGCACGGCTGCAATTATAAAGGAAAATATTCCTCTCTCCGTAAAAATATTTTTCGAACTGCCTCTGAAAAATGATTGGAAAGAATCTGTAAATAATTTCACGGCGGCTTTAAAAAAGCATAATGAGTATTTCGGTGAGGATGAAAAATTTTTGAAGTCAGGGCTAAAGCTCCGTACGGGTGGAGTCGAAGCAACTGCCTTCCCAACTCCCGAACAAATTGCCTATGTTATAAACACTTGCTATGAAAATCAGGTGCCGGTAAAATTCACTGCCGGGCTGCATCATCCTATAAGGCATTATAATGAATCAGTAAAAACAAAAATGCACGGCTTCCTTAATATTTTCGGCGCAGCAGTTTTGTTATACGGCAATGATTTGCTTGAGCAGGATTTGATAAATATTATTTCAGATGAAGACACGGGAAATTTTAAATTTGACGATGATTTTTTCAGATGGAAAGAGTTTAAGTCTCCGCTGCAGGTAATAGAAAACGCGAGAAGAAACTTCGCCATATCCTACGGCTCCTGCTCATTCGATGAACCACGAGAAGACCTTGCTGAATTGAAATTGTTTTAGGTAATTTAACCACAGAGAACACAGATTAAGTTACACAGAGAAATTACTAATATTCAATAGAAGTTAACATGGAATTGAACGATTTAAGCTATAAAATAATTGGCTTAGCTATGGAAATTCATAGAAACCTAGGACCGGGTTTGCTTGAATCTTGCTATGAAGAATGCTTATACTATGAGTTAAGAAAAAATAACTTGTATGTAGAAAAACAAAAGGCGCTTCCGCTTACTTACAAGGAAATCTATATAGAATGCGGCTATAGGTTAGACTTATTAATTGAAAACCAAGTTATTGTTGAAGTAAAGTCAGTTGAGGTTTTAAACGAAATCCACTTAGCTCAAATTTTAACTTATCTGAAGATTTCTAAGTTAAAATTAGGACTATTAATTAACTTTAATGTTTTAAATCTTACAAAAGGAATTAAACGGGTCTCAAATTAAATCTGTGATCTCTGTATAACTTAATCTGTGTCCTCTGTGGTTAAATTCAAATTTTAAATTATACATTATGAAATCTTTTATTCAATATTCAGCCGATACACATTTTCCGATTCAAAATCTTCCCTATGGGATTTTCAAACCCAAACCCGATGGAATGCCGCGTGCCGGGGTTGCCATTGGAGATTTCATTCTCGACTTATCGGTACTGGAAGATAAGGGCATGCTGAAAAATTCTTCTTCTGAAAAAAATCTCTTCAACAGAAGCTCTTTAAATTTATTCATGTCTCGGGATAAAAATGTGTGGAAAGAAATACGCAGCCGTTTGCAGTCATTGCTTGATGAAAACAATCCTGAACTTAGAGATAATAAAGAGCTTCGGCAGGAAGCGTTCATCCCAATGAGCGATGCAATAATGTGCAAGCCTGTTGAGATTGGCGACTACACCGATTTCTATTCATCACGCGAACATGCTACAAATGTTGGTATTATGTTTCGCGGAAAAGAAAATGCGCTTATGCCAAACTGGCTTCACCTGCCTGTGGGTTATCATGGAAGGTCAAGCTCTATAGTAATCAGCGGTACGGATATTATCAGACCTAAAGGTCAAATGAAACCTGCCGATGCTGAGACTCCCGTATTCGGAGCAAGTAAACTTATGGATTTCGAACTTGAGATGGGATTTTTTATAGGTAAAGGAAATGAACTCGGCACATCAATTTCAGTTGAAGAAGCTGAGGAGCATATATTCGGAATGGTAATTGTTAATGATTGGAGCGCAAGAGATATTCAGGCATGGGAATACGTTCCGCTTGGACCGTTTCTGGGTAAAAATTTTGCTACTTCAATTTCTCCATGGGTTGTAACTTTGGACGCTCTTGAACCATTCCGATGTTCGGGACCGAAACCCGAATTTGAACCGTTGCCTTATCTGCGAAGTAAGGGCAATAAGGCATTCGATATTAAGCTTGATGTTTTCATTGAGGCTCACGGCTGGCCCGAACCATATAAAGTTTCTCATTCTAATTTTAAATTTTTATATTGGAGCATGGCACAGCAGCTTGCTCATCATACAGTCAACGGCTGCAACATACAAACAGGAGACTTACTTGCTTCGGGAACAATCAGCGGCGATACGAAAGAATCACGCGGAAGTATGCTTGAGCTTACATGGAGAGGAGCTGAACCGATAAAACTTCCTAACGGCGAAGAGAGAAAATTTATTAATGACGGCGATACTGTTATAATGAGCGCATACTGCGAAGGCGACGGATATAAAATTGGGTTTGGTGAAGTGAGCGGAAAAATTCTTCCGGCTAAACAATAATTTATCATTATGAAAAAAGTAATTTTTATTCTTTTACTGTTTTGTTTATTCGTTACAAAAGTTTTTAGCGTTGAATATTTTGAATTCCAGGTGTCAGGAACGACTAATACGCTTAAATCCATTACTTTCGTTAATCAGAATACCGGTATTGCTGTCGGAAATTCATCTACAATAGTTCGTACTTCGAATGGAGGAATAAACTGGAATGAAATAGATGTTAGCAGTTCAACCGTTAGTTATACTTGTGTAGCTTTTGCAAATTCAACTACAGCATTTGCTGTCAGTGATGCTCATGAATTATTGAAAACAACAAACGCAGGATTGAACTGGACAGTTTCTTCTCTCGGCAGTTATCAGCTCAAATATGTTTATTTTTTAAATAGCTCAATGGGCTTCATCACAGGAGAAAACGCAGCTCTCTTTAAAACTACAAACGGTGGTCAAAACTGGATTGATTTATCATTGGGGATTCCTGAAACAATAGTTAAAATTTCGTTCTATGATGAAGCCAACGGGTTCTTCCTGACAAGGCAATATCTTGATTCAGGTTCAGTTTACAAAACAACTAACGGAGGAATAAACTGGCAGCGCCAAAATAATTTTTACTCCGGCTATTCCGGTGAAAGGGCTTTGTTCGATTGCGTGATGCTTAGCAAAGATACCGTGTATATTTCATTAGGATATTACCAGACCGGAATTATGCGCTCTACAAACGGGGGAAGTAACTGGCAGTATATATATAACCAGTGGCAGACTTTTATTTATCCCGGTTCTTTATATGAATTATTTTTTGTTGACAGAAACACAGTGATAGCAATGAATGGTCCAACTGACGGCGCAACATGTTATCTTATCAAATCAACTAATGCAGGTTTTAATTTTACCCACCCTTCTGCGATTCGTCTTAGCGGATATATGTATGACGGCTTTTTCTTCCGCGATTCCTATACGGCATATTTTTGCGGTGAAGGCGGGAGAATAATAAAGGTATATTCTTATGTTACCGGCGTTCAGAATAACGCATTGCAAACAAATAACAACGGAAATAATTTTTCAATATATGGCAGCCCTACAGGAGACGTTCTCTATATAAATTCAGAACAGAATAATGATAATTCTGAGTTCGATTTTGAAGCTAATATCTTTGATTCTTTGGGAAGAATTATCAAAAAAGAAAAAATTAACACGAATAATTATGCGTTAAATATCGCATCTTTTTCTTCGGGGATTTATTATATAAAAATTTCTTCTAATGGAAAGGATTACCTGAATAAAAAGTTTATTAAGATAAGATAGATTGTTTCATACGAAAAAGTAAATCAGGAAGAAAATCAAACCAAGAGTGGAAGTAATAATATGATAAACTCCTCCCTTTTTTCCGAGCGGCAGCATTGCCATAAAAAACAAAGAAAAAAGAATAACCATCTTACCGAATAAAGTAAGTTCGGCAAAGAAGAAAAGTACAGTAAGATTAATAATAATTAGAGCGTATAAAATCTGATGAGTGATTTTTTTCATTGTGATGAATTTAAAATACAAAAGCCAGCCGACCAGATAGTTTATAATATATAATGATAAAGCAGAGTATGTGAGAAGTTTTTCCATTCGCGAGGAATTCCTTCCCAAGCCGAAGCTTGGGAAAGAGAATTGTTAAAAAATTACATCTGACCTTCATCAGCAGATGGACCGTATGAAGACGGAATCGGAACATCAAGAAGTCTCAAGTAAACTCCAAGCTGCGCTCTGTGATGAATGAGGTGGCTTAGAACAAATCCCCTCATTACAGCAATTCTCGGCATTGTCATGTAAACAGTCTCACCGTTTTTCATTGTCCACATTCCCATTAAGTTTTCATCAGTAGCATTGTTTTTAAGTGTATCAAGAGCAGAAGCAAGTTTATCATCAAAGAATTTGACAAGCTCCTCAGCTGAATTTGGTTCAAAAGGTTTGTATTCCATTTTCGCGAAATCCAGAACATCCTGGTTTATAGTTTCGTTCGTCCATCCCGGAATTTCAGCTATGTGAGAAGCTAATCTTCCTAAGGTCATGGATTTTTCGTGGGGTTTCCATCCGAATTTATCGGCTGGAACTCTCTCTAACATTTTTCTTGTTGAAACAGCTTCGTGCTGAAGCTCAGCTATTAAGCCTTCGTTTAATTGCATACAATTAGAATTTAATTTTTTGAAAAGAGTTTATTGATTGTAAGGGAATGAGGTAACTTAATTATTTTACCCATTATAATAAAGGGTATTTTTAGTTTTGCAGAAAATTATTTCCACCTGTTTCTAAAGCTCAACTCCTCCGGTGATTTTCTTTGAGAAGACTTCCAGTCTATAGTCGGGCGTTTCATATTTTTATCAACGTAGCCCATTCTAAATACTGCAGCAAGTTCGTAGGTATCGGGAACTTCAAGCAGATTTACTATTTTTTCCCACTGTTCAGGTATTTCTCCCGGAGTAGATATAAACTGCATTCCCATTCCTAACGCAGTAGTGGAAAGCCAGAGATTTTGAATAACTGCGCCCATAGAGATTACGGAGTAAAACCTGGAAAGTTCTTCCTTTTTATATTCATCTTTGGTGAGGGCGATTGCAAAAAGAATGGGGGAATCTGCAACTAATTTTTCCTCATCGTTTCCTAAAATTCTTGAAACTCTGAATCTGGAAATTATTTTTCCTCCTGCTTCGCTGAAAATCTGCTTGGCAAACGGTTTTAAAAAAGCAGGCATGTGGTCTATATGAATTCCGTCTTTTGTTTTTTCAATTTCATCGTCATCAAATCTGAAGTATTTTCTATATTGCTTCCAAAACCTACCATCGTCCATTAGCTGAGTCATAGAATCACCGCCGATTTTTGCTATCTTTTTTATTAACTCTTTATCTTCAATAATAATAAAACGCCACGGCTGACAGTTAAAATGGCTCGGAGCAAAAGATGCCATTTTTATCAAAGTGTTAATATCTTCCTCGGAAACTTTTTTATCTATGAAGGCAGTGTTGGTAGTTCGTCTGTTTAGAATTGCATCAAATACATCCATCACGGATTAATCGTTTTAATTGATTCTGTAAACTCCCGCAATTTTCCATTCGTAAATTACGTCTTCTTCGGCTACGTATCCGGGGTCAGGAAAATTGTGAATCACTTTATAGTTGTTATTTGCTTTGTTATCAGAAATTATTCCGATGTGGTCAGTCCAGCCGTCTCCATTCATATCCCAAATAATAATATCGCCGGGCATATAGTTTTCGGCAGTAACATCTTTCCAATATTTTTTAAACCATACTTCCTGATTTGGAACTCTTCTGTGGTCAATGTTACTATCGGGCTTTTTAGCGCTCCATCTTTTCATCGGATAACTTTTCCAGTTATTCGAAGCATCTTCATTAATTTCTTTCTGTAAGTCAAGCTGCAAGCCGTAACGCAATGCTCTGACGGTAACATCGGTGCATACACCTATATCAGGGGCTAAATCTCCATTTGGAAAAACTTTCTTGCCGGTATTAATTTTGTCTCTATAAGTGAGGATGTGATAAGCCATACTTTTATCATAAGAAAATTTCTCTTCAAGGCATTGCTTTGCTCCCTGAAGAATTTTCTTTTGCTTATCATTTAATTCGCTGCCGAGCGCAATTTCGTAAGACAAAATAAGCAGAAAAAATCCTATGCAATATAAATATTTCTTATCTGCCGAAATCATCCTGAATTCTTCTTATGTCGTTTTCATCGGTGGGATGCGCAGGGTCAATATGAACCCAAATTTCTGCAATCACTCCCCAGTCATTTTCACCTACCAGTCTGTGGCGCGTGCCTTGAGGTAAAGTGATTACATCATTTTCATTGTAAATTCCGGGGGTGTCCGGCTGTTCGTCAGTTGGGCTTTTATAAACTGCAACGGGACCCTTTACTACACGCCAAACTTCAGAGCGTCTTTCGTGAACCTGCCATGATAATCTTTTCTCAGGCGCAACAACTAAAATTTTAGGACTGGCATTCATTGTGCGGGCGTATTCAGGCAGTTCAACACCCTGATAGTATATATCTAAAAATTTAGAAAGGTCTGAATCTGCAATTCTGTAAAATCCGCCCCATGGTCTTTCAAAATCCTTATCAACAATTGTTAAACCTTTTCCTTCTAATGATTGAGCCACTTCAGCAGCAATTTGTTCTTTTGTAAGCATTAAGTAAATAGAGAATTTAAATTTTATAATGCTACAAATTAAAAAAAGATTAATTAAATTCCTGCTTAAAACTTTGTATATATTCAATTACATCCTTATCGAATTGTTCAATAGATATTCCCGAAAGTTTCTCAAATTGTTTTATGCCTGTAGGATCTTGCGCAAAGTTATCGCGGAACGATTTGTAATAATCTTCAAACCATCCTTTTTCCTGCATCAGCATAAATGCGTAGCACGCCTGCGCATAATAGAACGAGCTTCTTTTGCCATAAAGCTCTGTATCATCCGTATTCATTAAATGCCGTAGAGATGTGTAGGTGTTGTCATTAAACGCTCTTCTTAAGGCGAGGATTCTCCAGTTAAAATTTCCTATAAATCTCCCGTTGTTAAAAATTGCTTTCTCGTGCATAGCAGCAAAACCTTCATTAAACCATGAAGGAATATCGGGAAAATCATTTTGAAGCATTGCGTGAGTTATCTCGTGAGAAACGCTGCCCTTCCAGTTTACATATCGTATTAGAATGACGTTTTTTGAAATTTTGTAAAAGCCGAAAGGTGATAAATCGGTTTCATCTACTCCAAATTCTTTCACAGAAAAATCTTTATAGGTCGGAATATCTTTAAAAAGAAATACAGCAGTAACTTTGTCAGGTCTTGTTTCAATGTAATTATTGAGCATTACATCAGTGGTGTTTCTAATATCGCTGTCAATCAGCTGGTATGTAATTTTATCTTCAAGGTTGGAAAAAACGACAAAGTATCTGAACCTGACGGTTCTAAACGTATTATCAAGCTTGTTAGTGTATTCAGAAATTACCTCGTCATAATCAAGATTTTCGTAAACTTCCTCAAGCTCTGTAAAATTATTTGCCACCATTTCTATTTCGTCGGATTCTTTTCCGGTTCCTGAAATAGGTTTATCGAACTTAAGATTGCTCTTCATTCCGCATCCGGCTAACAGCAGCAATATTACAGCAAGAAAGTATTTTTTCATAGTGAAATATATAACAAATGTATTATTGTAAAAATTCTATTCGTTGTTGTGTTTCACGTAACAATTACATCTGCCTTTCGTTTACATTTATGAACCAATAAAATTAGAATGCTAAAAACAGACTTGAAATCTGCCGGAGTAAATATCATAAAGAAGGTTTTAGTCTCTTTTCTTGTATTATATTCATTTAACTGTAAATTTTTACTTGCAAATACTAATGAAGGGCTTATATTAAAAACCATTGATTTAGGAACTCATAAGTTAAGCTCATATTATTATGATAGAAACACGGATTATTTCTTAGTGTTTGAGGCAGGGCTTGGAAATGATGCTTCAGTATGGAAGAACTCAAAGCTTGTGAAAGAGCTTATGAGAACTTACAGCGTATTGATGTACGATAGGGCAGGATACGGTTCATCAAGCGCAGATACTTCAGCGCGGAATATTGATAATATGTCTAATGATTTAAGCGGTGTAATTGACAGCATAACTGGAAATAAAAAATTAGTTCTAATAGGTCATTCATTGGGATGTTTGATTATTCGGGATTATGCAATAAAGCACCCGGATAGAGTAAAATCAATTGTTTTTATTGACCCGTCTCACGAAGATTACAATCTGCATACAAAAGAAATTGTAGATGGAATTTATAATTCATTCAAAGCTTTTTATGGGGAGAAATTCGGAGGCACATTAGAAGCAAAGGAACTTGATAACGATTTTAAATATATTGAAACCCGCCCCAAAATTTCAGATAAACCTCTCCTAGTTTTTACGAGTATGAAAACTGATAAAGACCACGATGAAAAGGACAGAAAAAAATGGTTTGATGCTCATAAAAAATATGGAGAAGGAATCACTGATTTTAAACATATAGCAACATCAAATTCCGGGCATTATATTTTTGTTGAAGAGCCGGAGCTGGTCTTAAATGAAATGAGCAGTTTCTTGAAGTAACTTAATTATTTTCATACCGATTTTTATCCATTCCTTTTACATTTAATCCCATTGATAGTTTAGTTATTTTGTAGAAACTATATTAATAAGGAGAATTTACTACTATTATGTCACAAAAATTTCAGAATTTAATAAACGGAGTCTGGAAAGATTCAGTATCAGGCGAAACATTTGAAAATAGAAATCCCGCAAAATGGAATGAAGATTTAATCGGAATATTTCCTTCTTCAAATGCAGATGATGTAAACGAAGCAGTTGCTGCAGCTAAAGAAGCATTTAAAAAATGGAGGCTTGTACCTGCGCCTAAAAGAGGAGACGTGTTAAAAATTGTAGGCGATATGATGCTTGCGAGAAAAGATGAAATCGCATTTGAAATGACCCGCGAAATGGGAAAAGTTTTCGCCGAAACAAAAGGCGACGTGCAGGAAGGCATTGACACAGCTTACTATGCAGCATCAGAAGGCAGAAGACTTTTTGGAATGAACGCGCCGAGCGAACTTCCAAACAAAATGAACCTAAGCTTCAGAGTGCCAATCGGCGTTGGCGGATTTATTACTCCGTGGAACTTCCCTATGGCAATTCCTACATGGAAAATGTTTCCTGCGTTAGTTTGCGGTAACACATGTGTCTTTAAACCGGCAGAGTTAACTCCTAAGACAGCAACAATTCTTGTTGAGATAATTGATGCCGCTATGAGACAGGAACTTGGTAAAGATTATATCCCCGGCGTAATAAATATCGTACACGGAAAAGGAAGGATTGTGGGCGAGGCAATTACAAATCACCCCGATATAGATTTAATTTCTTTCACCGGTTCAACGGCTGTGGGTAAAAGAATTAACGAAGTTGCAGGAAGAGAACTTAAAAGAGTATCTCTTGAGCTTGGCGGAAAGAATGCTCAAATTGTAATGGCAGATGCTAATATGGATTTAGCAATTGATGCAGTTCTTTGGGGAGCGTTTGGCACAACGGGTCAAAGATGCACTGCTACATCGCGCTTAATTCTTCACAAAGATATTCACGATGATTTTGTAAATAAATTAATTGAACGGGCAGGGAAGCTAAGACTTGGTTATGGAAATGATAAAGGCGTTGATGTTGGTCCTTGTGTAAGTGAAGCGCAAAGAGAAACAGTAAACAATTATGTAAAGATTGCGCGAGACGAAGATAAAGCAACTCTTGCTCTTGGCGGCGATTATGCAAAAGACGGAGAACTTGCAAAAGGATGGTTCTATAAGCCGACAATTTTTACAGGAGTTACGCCTGAAATGAGAATTGCTAAGGAAGAGGTCTTCGGTCCTGTGCTTGCAGTGCTAAAATGTGATTCACTTGAAAATGCAATTGATATATTAAACAACACTCAATACGGACTTTCATCAAGCATATTTACGAACAATGTAAACGATGCCTTTACTGCTGTTAGAGATATTCAGGCTGGTATTACATATATTAACGGAGCAACAATCGGGGCTGAGGCGCATATGCCTTTCGGGGGCGTGAAAGCTACCGGAAACGGGCATAGGGAAGGCGGATGGACGGTTTATGATTTCTATACGGAATGGAAGGCGGTTGATATAGATTACTCCGGTAAGCTGCAAAGAGCGCAGATAGATAATT
>JAFDZO010000046.1 GCA_018266845.1 Bacteroidota bacterium
TCATTGCTGCCGTTCCAATATAATTTTACGCAGTAGTTGTTCATATTCATCAGGAAGAACCTTATGCTTTCGTTATCAAGCTGGTCTATATGCTTTTCTATAAACTCTTTCATTTCTCCGTAGGCGTTATCGGGATTTTCCTCCGTTGTCATTTTGTAGTTAAGGTAGTGCAGGTAAACTACGGGATGCTCATCCTTTATTTCGGGTTTGTTTTTTTCGACAAACTTCGTAACCTCTTCAAACAGCCAGTTGCGCTGGTTAAAGTTTTTATTCGAGTTGTTCTTTACGTAAGTCGAAAGATAATTTATGTTCAGCTTGCTGATGATAAATTTATAATTCTGCGCTTCTTCCAATTTTGTAATAAGCATCTCGTACTCCGGTGAAATGGAATCCGCATGATACCCCAGCATTGCCTTGTACAAGTCCACCATGTCCCTGTAGTACTTCTCGTTCATTTTTATTCCGAGAGTTTTCTGCTTCAGTATTATCTGCTTCAGGCTTTCAAAAGATTTTGTGATATTTCTGTCTTTGAATGAATTCAGCAGGATAATATCGGAGTTTACTTTGCCGTTTTCTATCTCAAGAATAACGAGATACTGCTCGACAAGTTTTGTAAAATTTGAAAGCAGCTTCCTTGATTTTACGTCGTCGAATTTTTCTTTCGGGAAAATTTTTTTGAAAATATCTTCCTGTCCAAGCATTCCCGAAGAAAGAAGATGAAAGTTGTCTTTGAGGATGTAATAAAGCTTGAGGATGTTTTGATTTTTATTGAAGAATGGAGATAATAAAAATTCTTCTAAATTTCTAAATTCAATTTTTGTCAGCTTTTGTAATATTTCTGAAAGCTTCGTTTCCTTCATTTTTCCTGAGGTAAAGTTTAGAAATTTTTTCCTGTGGGGGATAATTTTTCACTTTCCTTGCCCAATATACCAAATTTTATATGAAAAGTGAATAATTTTTTTTGCCCTCACAAATGCCGAAAAATTTCGCCGCCTACCGGGCAGTTTTGCCGTATGATGCGCGCCTTATCACACGGCAAAAAATTTTTATAACTTGTAAATATGTATTTAACCGAAAAGAATGCAAAATATGACAGCAAAGTCCGCAAAGACCTTAGAAACGGACTCAAAATATGATTTCTCAACTCGAAATTGTTCAACCAAAACAGGTATTAAAGCGCAATTAGTTTTATGTTTGAGATATTTAGGAATTTTTTTTTGCGTGCTTTGCCAAAAACTTTGCATCTTTGCGGTTAAATTTTTTTTAGGAAAAATTTTTGTCGTGTAATAAGAATGCGCGATGACGAAAATTTTTTAAATTATTTTTTACGAAAATTTATGATAAATTGCGTAATGGAATATCCCCAACTCGAATTCTGGAACTGCCAGGGAGTTCCCGTGATTTACAGAATAAATACCCCTGACTATTATTTCCTTTCTGCCTGCGTTTCTTTTATGAAAGATACTGCGGAAATTTATCCTTTTCCCGAATTTTTCAAAAACGGTGAAAAAATTTCCTATGATGAGTTTAAATCTCTTGTAAGAGGTATATGGGAAAGCCAGAGTATGGAGTACAACGATGATAAGCTCTGCGCCTTAATCGAACAGCACAAAGAGTTCAAGCACGAAACGTAGCTCTAAAAAAATCTGATTCCCGAAAAATAGAAAAAGAGAATTATTATAATCGTGATGAAGAATGACTGAAGCGTTCTTTTTTCGGAAACAAAGCCCGCCTTAAAGTTTAACGAAAGCTTTGAATTTATTTCTTCGGGAACTTTGCCTGCAAAAGGCACAAACCTGCCTACATTGTTAAAATATTTTTCAAAAACATCTTTGAACTTGCTTCGTAAAAAATCTTCCTCCGATAGAATGATGCAATAGTACTGAAACAAAAAATACAGCACGGCGAAGATTTGCAGATAGGGGAACAGCGCATTGCTCATTATCCCCATGCCGAGATATATTAAAATATTTCCCCAATACAGCGGGTTGCGGACAATTGCATAAGGTCCCTGCGTAACAAGGTAAGTTCCGCCCACGCCCGATGTAACGCGCGTTTCGCTGCCCGCATAAGAGACAGCCCAGAGGCGGATTGCCTCGCCGCAAACTGCAACGGCAAGTCCGGCAAGAACAGATGTCGTCGTCGGGTTAATGAAAAGAACCATCAGCAGCAAAAGCGGAAGCGGTGTGTAGCTTCTATACTTAAAAAAAATATTTCCTATTTTTCTGAAATCCATAAATTGTTTGTTTCTCTTAAACTAAAACTCCTCCCTTGAGGGAGGTGTCGAGTGAAACGAGACGGAGGGTGTTCTTCAAAACACCCCTTCCGACCTGAAAGGTCGGACTCCCCTCAAGGGGAGAGTTTGCAAAATACCTGTTTGAGAATAAATAGAATAAATTATCCTCCCATGAAAACATCTTTACGTCTCACCTTTGCTTCCTGCCTGTGTTTAATTTTTCTCTGCTCTTTCAGCTTTTCAATTTTTTTCATCACATCTGAAAAATCTTTGTACTCAAAGTAAGTCAGGTTATTTTTCCAGCAGTAAGATGCAAGGCGTTTCTTTGCAAAAATTATATCGGCGTAGTTGCTCACACAGTAATCCGAAACTCCGTCGCCGATAAAAACGGAAATCTCATCATCTAAATCGTTTGTGCCGTTTACAAGTATGTTTCTTTTTGAAACTCCGCAGTAACTGCAATGCTCATCGCGGTAGGGAAACTCGCACGTCAGCTTATTATCATCGCTTACAATCAGCTTATTGCTGTAAACCTCGGCATCAATGTTTTCTTTGCGTAAAATATAATTTATGTAGTAGTCCAGCCCCTCGCTTACAATTTTTACAGGGTAATCATTCTCTTTGCACCAGTCAAGAAATTTTTTAAAGTACGGGTCTAAGCTTTCATCATCGAGATACTTATCAAACTGCTCAAAAGAAAAATCTTCCACAATCTCCAGTTCGCGCCGGATGCACTCTCGCGAAGTAATTTTCAGAGATACAAAATCCTCTTCAACTTCTTTAAACTTCGCTTTGTCTTTGATAAATTTCCCTATGGAGTTTATCCATACATCATTCATCGTTATCGTTCCGTCAAAATCTGTATAAAACTTCAGCTTGTAATCTTTCTTCAAAATATACTTAACCCCCTCCTTTTTTAAGGAGGGGAAGAGAGTGGTTAACTAAATTAAATTTTAAAACTAAAATCTTCCTTATGTTTATCGAACTCCAGAATAATATCCGTCAGCAAGTCAATGCACACATCAACGTCATCAAGATTTAATACTTCATTCGATGAGTGCAGATACCTCGTCGGAATTTCCATTCCTCCCACGGGAATACCGCTTCGCACTTTTGCAATTGCATCGGAGTCAGTGCCGAACCGTCCGTTCTCAACATCAATCTGGAATTTATAATTTTTATCCTTCGCTACCTGAATCATTTTTTCGCACACAAAGTTATTTGTAACGACACCGCGTCTTATTACAGGACCGCCGCACAGCTTAATATCTCCGTGCTGCTCTTTTGTTACATCAGGCACGTCAGTTGCCGGCATAACGTCAAGAGCTATTCCCAATGTCGGCTTTAAATGATACGCCGCATTGCCTGCGCCCCATACACCGGTTTCTTCCTGCACCGATGAAACTCCGTAAACCTTTGTGCTGAATTTTTCCTTCGCCAGCTTTCGCATTACCTCGGCTACAATGTAAATACCGATTCTGTTATCGAAGCATCTGGCAGCAGCAAAGTTGTTCATAAGGTCGCTGTAGTCATTTCCGAAAACAATCGGGTCGCCGATTGTAACATACTTCATTGCTTCCTCTCTGTTCTTCGCTCCAATATCAATATACACTTCATAAGTTTTAGGCAGCTTGCGTGTGTAACCCTCTTCCTGATGAAGAGATTTCTGCCCGAAGATACCCTCAATAATTCCGTTAGTCGTCATTATCCTTGCCTTGTGCGCGGATAGAATTGACTGGTCAACGCCGCCGACTTTCTGAAAATAAATATAACCTTCATCGCTAATGTAATTCACTATCAAACCTATTTCATCGGCATGCCCTACAATCATTATAGAAAATTCCGCATCGGGATTTAACGTTGCGGTAAGATTCCCATGAGGGTCGTTTGAAATAGTATTGCAAAACTTTGAAACCTCATTCTTCCAGAGCTTCTGCACTTTTAGCTCGTGGCCCGAAGGTCCAAGTTCGTTAATCAGGGAGACTAAAAAATCTTTTTGAAATTTTTCCATTAAATTTTATTTATAAAAAATATTACTTTGTGTTGCTATATTGATTAACCGCAAAGAAGCCAAGATTCATGCAAAGTAAGCAAAGTTCAAAAAGCTCAGAGTAATATTAAAAAAATCTTTTTCATTTTTCGTTCTTTGCTAAAACTTTGCTTCTTTGGGTGAAACTTACTTATATCAGTCTTTAAATCTCGTCTCTACAATTGTTGTTACGCCCGGCTCCTGCATCGTTACTCCGTATAACCTGTCCACTGTTTCCATCGTTCTTTCATTGTGTGTTATAAGTATAAACTGTGTCTTATCCGAAAACCTTCTTATCATATTATTGAAGCGCCCTAAGTTCGCAACGTCAAGCGGAGCGTCAACCTCGTCAAGAATACAGAATGGAGACGGCTTCACCAAGTAAATTGCAAACAGCAGCGCAATAGCCGTAAGGGTTTTTTCTCCCCCTGAAAGAAGCTCGATTGATGTCGGGCGTTTTCCTCTCGGCTTTGCAGTGATTTCGATTTTCGCTTCCAGCGGGTCATCTTCAAGATTGCCTTCTTCATCCTGCTCGTAAATCATTTTTAAATCCGCTTCATCGCCCTCGGAGAAAAGCTGCTTGAAAATATCTATGAAGTTTTCTCTTATCTGATTAAATGTTGTTAAAAATCTTTCGCGCGCTTCTTTATTAATTTTATCAATCGTCTTTCTTATGTCTTTCTCTGATTCGAGCAAATCGTCTCTTTGTTTCACCAATTCCTCAAGCTCTTTCCTGTCATTTTCAAAATCCGCAAAAAGCATTTCCTGATAACCGCCGAGGCGTTTCAGTCTTTCGGTTAACTCATCAACTCGTTTCTTCGCAGAGTATAAATCAAAATCTTCTTCCGGCTCTTCTATTATTACTTCTTCTTTTATTTCTTCGGGCTTGCTTTCTTCCGTTTTGATTTCTTCTACAACTTCATCTATCACTGCTTCCGTATCACCGGAATTTATCTCTGCTGTAATTCCTTCAGTAACCTCTTCTTTTATTTCCTGCGGAGCTTCAGCAGCAGGGGACTCCGCTGTAACCTCTTCCGGCTTTACTGCTTTCTTATCGGAGTACTCTGCAATATTTACTTCGTATTTTTTCCTGATGTAATCTGCAATCTGTTCTGCGCGTACCTGATTTTCTCTTATCTTCACCTGCGCATCTACAAGTCCCTGTGAAATTCTGTCGAAATCTATTCTCTTCTGCCTTTGTTCAAGGTCAACTTTATATCTCTCCGCTTCTTTTGCCTCGTAGCTTTGTTTTACTTCGTTGTAGCTTCTTGAAATTATTTTTTCTTCTTCTTTATATTGAGCAAGCTGCTCCGTATTGGAAGAAATTTTTGCTTTTAAATCTTCAATCTGTTTTTCATTCAGCGCTAAAGTCTCATTATTTTTTGCAAGCTGCCTTCTGGAGTTTTCGATGGCATTTGACATCCTCTTGTAATGCTCTTCTTCGTTCTTCAGTTCGTTGCGCAGCTTTGTAACTTCAACATTGAATGTATTATAATCAACTGAGCTTTGCGAATACGCCTGCTCTACTTCGTTAAATTCATCTGTTAAAAATGATAACTGCTTCTCTGCATTGTTCTGCTCCGCTTCCGAATCGGCAACTTCTTTTATAAGAACATCTATAGATGCCGTTAGGGATTTATTTTTTTCAGAAATACTGTCGTAGTTCGATTCGCTTTCGTTTAACTGCTTGTTTAAAATTTCCCTCTTGTTATCTATCTTCTGAATTTCAAGCTCAAGGTCATCACAAGATTTTCTTAGCTCATCAACTTCCTTTTTATAAACTTTTATATTTATATCATCATGCTTTATTTTTAATCCGTCAAGCGCCTGAGTATCTGCTTCTACATCTATGTATTGCTCTTTGTATTCATCGGTAAGAAGCTGGATTTGTTTTTCTCTGCCGAGCTTCAGACCCTCTTTGTTCGTTTCACTGCCGGAACGGATAAATCCTTCTGTGAAAATATCACCGTCGAGCGTTATGAATTTATAATAATTATCCTTTGATAATCTCTTTGCGGTTTCAATCGTATCTACAACTACAAACTCATCAAGAATGTATTTCATAAGAATAAGATATTCATCGTTTTTTGTCTTCACAAATTTATCTGCAAATCCGTAAACGCCTTTTTCTCCTATGAAATCGGGAGTGTAATCCTCGAAATAAAAATTCTGCCTGTATGAATCAATAAGCTTATCATTTAAAATAAATGTAACTTTTCCTTTTTGATTTTCACGAAGCGCGGAAAGAATGTTCTCCATATCATTGGAGTTTTTTGCCACAACATAATTTGAAACCTCGCCAAGCGCAGTCTCGATTGCAATCTTAAATTTCTCTTCTACATCTATTGCATCAACAATTGTTGTAAGGTCTTTTATCCCTTTTTCCTTAATAAGAAATTTTATTCCCTCTGAATAATCATCGAAGGAGTCAATAAGATTTTTCAGAGCATCTGCTTTAGCTTTTATGTTCTGAAGCTCAATTCTCTTTTCGTTAAGCGCTTTATCTTTTTCGGAAATTTTTAAGGAAAGATTATTCTTCTCATTTTCTTTATCACGCAGGGTGTTTTCTGCAACTCTCAGCTTTTCGAGGTTCGGCTTTAACTCATCCTCAAGGGAATTTTTCTGTTTCTGTAAATCTTCAAGTTCGATTAAATTATCTTTATTTCCCGATGAAATTTTTTCAAGCTGGTTTAAATTCGCATCGTAAGCGGTTTTGTTTTTTTCGTAATCAATCTTCTTCGTATTAACAAGCTTATTTATTTCTTTTATCTTTAAGCCGAAGCCGAGAAGCTCGTTTTTCTTTTCCGTGATAACTTTTATCGTTTCATCTACCTTTGCCTTTTTTTCTGCAAGAGAATTTTCCGAAACAATTAATGTATTCTGTAAAACTTTTGTTTTCTTTTCAAGCTCTTCATGTGTGGCGGAATTCCTTTCTATCTGCGTTTCAATTCTTTCGTTGTCCTCTGAAATTCTGTTTATCTCGCTTGTAAGATTTTTGCTTTTTTCAGAATTAACAAGATTTTCTCTTTCGATAAAATTTATCTGCTCGCGCACATTCTGCAAATCGTTATTAAAATTAGAAAGCTGTGTATCAATATCTTTTAATTCGCCCCGAAGGTTGTCTAAAATTTCATCGTTCTGTTTTAATTCAATTTCAATCTGATTTTTTAAATCAATATTACTGCCTTCATTGGCGCGGATATTTGTGATTTCTCCTATGAGATTTTCAAAATCTATCTTGTAAACTTTTAGTTCAAGAACTCTTAGCTCTTCCGATACCTGCTTTGCTTCTTCGTTTCTTTTCAGCTGTCTTTCAAGAGCGTTAACCGTTCTCTGTTTTTCTCTTATAATATCGTTTACGCGCGCAAGAGTTTCTTTAACCGATTCAAGCCGGTTGTAAGTCAGGTCGCGGTTATGCTTATATGAAACAATTCCCGCCGCTTCCTCAAATAATTTTCTTCTTTCATTTTTTACGTTTGAAAGAATTGTCTCAACCATTTTTAACTCGATAACACTATACGCATCCGGTCCGATACCTGTATCCGTGAAAAGCTCTTTAATATCCTTTAATCTTACCTGTGTTCCGTTTAAGAAATATTCAGTTTCACCCGAGCGGAAAAATCTTCTTGCAATCTGAACTTCGCTGTACTCCGTCGGCAGTAGTCCCTTGTTGTTCTGAATCGTCAGCGCAACCTCTGCAATGGAAAGCGGCTTGCGGAAACGCGTTCCGTTGAATACAACGTCTTCACGCTTCTGGCTTCGCAGCGCCTTATCGCCCTGCTCGCCGAGCACCCACCGCATAGCATCAACAATGTTCGATTTCCCCGAGCCGTTCGGTCCCACAATAGCGGAAACGCCGGAGTCGAATTCTATCGAAGTCTTTTCTGCGAATGACTTAAAGCCGAATATTTCAAGCTTGGATAAATACAAAAACTTTTAATTTAAGTTTGCAAAAACCATTTTGAACGCATCAATGGCATTTGTAAAAAATGAAAAATAAAAATATATAAGCGTAAAGAGTATTATAAAAATTCCGTAGCCGTAAATGTATGAGCGCAGCGAGCGCACCTCGAATAATATCTGTGTGCCTTTGACAACCCTCAATATATAGAAAATATATGCGATTAAAAAAACTATTAGCGAGTAAAAGAACAGCGATATATTATATTCGTTCAGCTTATAAAGCACCGTGCCTATGGGAAGCATTATCAGCAGCGGAAGAGATGACCACACCGCAATGATGTAAACATTTTTGAAATGCACCCGCCCTCTTATATACAGCGAAATAAAATACAGCACAACTGCCGTGAGGAAGTTAAGCACAATGTTCACGCCGGAAAAAACCGCAATGAATTTCCACGGCTCGTTTATCAAATCAATGAACACTTGCTTCGCATCGCTTGTCGGCAAAAAATTCGTTACGATAATATCAAAATTGGAATACTCCTTATAGTAGTATAAAACATTCGCAAAGTAAATCGCCATTCCCACGGAAATCATCAGCGTAAGCAGAATATTTATCGCCATAGGAACAATAAGCTGCTCGCGAAGCTGCATAAAAAATGTCTCCGGCTGGAAAATACATTTAAAAAAATATTCCCTGAACCGCCTGTATTGGTTCAGCAGCACAATCAGTATCGCAATAAAGCTAAGCCCCACAATCAGAAAAATCTGCGGAGTGCTTTTCTTTGTGTTGCCCTCTAAAATTTTCGGAGTGTCTTCCGATGAAATCATCCTGCGAAGAAACTCCGCCGATTGCTTTGCATTCCTATCATAGCTGTAAAGCCCCGCCGTGCGGAGATAGCCGTCTGCATTCTGCGGGAAAAGCTCCGGCTTCGTCAGCGGGTAATCTGCCCACGCAGCAACAAAAAGCCCCGAGCTAATCGGGTCGAGTATCTTGAAAGCATCTACAAAATATTTTGTCTGCGCCTCCTGCGAGTGCTCATCGCTGAAGCCGTTCCTGTTATCGTTGTTTATCACAAGCCCGAAAGCCGCAACAAAAATTGATGTGCTCTTTAGCTCCGGCGATTGCTTCAGCGCGCTTCTGAAATACTCATTATATTTTACAACCTTCTCAATGCCGTTTTCAAAAAAATTCAGCCCCTTCAAATCCGTCAAACCAAAGCAAGCATCTTTTTTATAATTCGATGTTGTGTAGTAAGTGAATTTCTTGTTCACGCTGTCGCAGATATTCTTCGCATTCTTTATGTAGTCAGCGGCAAACTTTGATGATACATCAAACTCATTCCCAAGCCCGAACGCAATCACGCAGGGATAGTTCCTGTCACGCAGGGCAGTTTCATAAATGCTTTTCAGCGCAGCATCGGTGTAAGTATTTTTCTTCAGCAGATATTCCGGTACTTCATTGAACGGAACATCCTCAAACAAAAACAATCCTATGCGCGAGCAGATATTCAGCAGGTAAGGATGCGCCGTTGCGCCCGCTACACGCACTGTATTGAAGCCCTGCTTTTTTATATTCGTAAGCTCTGCAAGTGTTTCGTTGTAGTCCAGCGCCGAGCCGTACTTAACCGAGCTTTCAAAATAATTCGTGCCGTACAGCTTCAGCTCTTTGCCGTTCATTACAAACTGCTCGCCCTTTTTTGTAAGCGAGTAAATCCCAAACTCCGTATCGCACTCGTCTATAAGTTCATCATCGGCGTAAAGCATCGTTCTGCAAATGTACAGCGCGGGATTATCCAAAGCCCACAGTTCGGGATTTTTTACAACTGCCTCGCCCGTTACTATTGCAATATTATTATTTTCCATTGCAAAGCCCGCGCGCGTTGTTGATGCTGCTTCTTCGCCCGTGCTTCGCTTTATTATTTTTGATACTGCGTAAAAGCTCTTAAAGCCCGCCGCCTGTTTGTACTTATCAAGCACTGCGCTTTTTATGCTTGCAGAAATTTTTATCTTTGCGGAGTTATCCGCGCCCGTCGTGTACGTTACATAGTTTGCCAGCGTGTATATTTTCGGCACTGCAAGAATGTAAATATCTTTATCTATTCCGCCCGATACTTTTCCGTAGCTTATCACGTTGCCAAGCGGCAGCGATGCGTTGCCTATGCGCGAGTCCACCGTGATGCTTATTGTGTTGCCCGCTTTTATTATGCCTTCATCTATGGGAACAATTACCGGCAGCCCCGCGCCCGAGTGCTTTGTGATAAATACGTCGTTGATTTTTATTTCGCATGTATTGCTGATGCCTTCTGCAACAAGAAGGAAGCTGTATGCTGATGCGCTGTCGGAAGGAGCGGAAAAATTTTTATTGAAAATTGCGTTGCCGTAGAAATCGTATGAGCAGGGGACTATCAGCTTTGCGAAGCTGCCGCCGTTATTGAACGATACGTTCCACTCCCCGTCCAGAATAATTTTTTTTCTGGTAGGGGACTCGAAGAACAAGCCCTTATCCGCAAGCGAATCGTTCGGCGTTGTGCGCTCGTAAATTTTTATCTGCGCCTCTGACTGCTGCGGTAATGCTAGTATTACTGCGAAAAGTATATACGCTGCCGCTGCGCCAAGACAGTATGTACGGAATAAGCGCGCAAGAGAAGAAACCAAATTGTGAAAAGTCCCAAAGTTACCCAATCGGCAGGAATGCGTGAAATTTAAGCCAAAAGGCAAATATAACGTTTATTTCGCAGAAGTTAAATGATATTCCTTATTATTTTTTGCCACGAAAACACAAAGGGTGAAAGGGAAGTTTTTGAGGATTGTCATTCCGGTGAAAGCCGGAATCCAGTGTTGAATTATTGCCGTTGTTGGTCTTCAGACCAACAACCATAACGCTAGTATATGGCTGTTGGTGAAAACACCAACAGCGGCGAAATAATAAAATACTAATTTGAACATTTCAAATATTATATTTAACATATATTTTGTATAAATTAATTTTTTATGGAAAGAAGTTTACTAAATAAGCAAAAATATCTATCTAGCCTCTCTGAAGAAGAATTTAGAGATAAAGTTGTAAGAGAATTATTTTTTAGATTAGGGTTTAAAGATGGTAGAGAATATTGTGGACCTTTAGAAGAGGGTAAAGATTGTATTTTTATTGAAAATAATAAATTCGGAGATTTTGATGTAATAGCAGTTCAAACTAAAAAAGGAAATTTAAATAAATCTGGCAAACAGCATGAGAATTTATTATACGCGAAAACTCAAATAAGGACTGCATTAGATTCAAAAATTCCTTTTGTTGAAAAAAAGACTTCACGATTACCAGACAAAGTTTTATTAGTAATTAGTGGAAGAATCAATTTAATGGCGCGAAAAGACATAATAGATGAACTTTCAGATCCAAGAATTAGTATATTCGATTCTGATTTTTTAATCCCAAAAATAGATGAAGTGTTCCCTGAACTTTGGTTAAATATTAACACAAATATTTTTCCATATCTTAAGAAAATTGTTGTAACTAATACAGGAGATGAATTAGAGAATTCATTAAATCCTATAACAGATGAAAATTTTATCCCATTACATTTTTACAGAACGGATTTACAAATAAAGAAAATAAAAGGAAAAATTATTAACGATCCTGTTTTAAATGAATATAATTTGAAAGATATATTAGTTGAAAAATCAAAATTAATATTAATTTTAGGAGAAGGAGGTTCAGGTAAGTCTACATTATTAAGAAGAATTCTATTTAAATGTGCTGATGATGGATTAAAAGATTTAGAAAACTCGATCGTTCCAATTTTTTTAATTGCAAGCGAACTAAAAAACGATGAAGAACTCATAGATCTTTTAACAAGAGAGACAATGAAATACTCAAATAGCGATAAAAATGTTTTCACTTTAGATGATTTAAAAAATGGTAGAATTTTAGCACTAATTGATGGATTAGATGAAATTGGTGATGAAATGGATCGAGAAGTTATACTTGAGAAAATCTTAAATTTTTACTCAACTTATCAAAACTGTAAAATAATTTTAACATCAAGGGAGTATAAATTTGTTCAAGAAAATATTAAGTTGTCTCCATTTAAAACATTCAGAATAAGTCCAATCAGTATTAATGAAGCAAGTGAATTACTTAAAATATATGAAAAAAATAAACAGATTACTTCTAAACAATCCAATGAAATTTTAAGGAGATTGGATAATGTCCATGGGTTTAATTTAAATCCTTTATTGGTCAAAATTTTCGCTGATACTAAAGAATTTACTACTTCTGATATCCCACCAAACATTACTGAATTATTTAAAAAATATACAGAATTAATGCTTGGAAGGTGGGATGAAAATAAAGGTCTGGCAATACAATATCAGGCTGAGTTGAAATTTTATATTTTAAAAAATTTTGGTTTTTATTTACATATAAATCGTAAGAGAGATATAAACATTGAGGAGTTTAAAAAATATGTTCAAGATTATTTAAACTCTATTGGTGAAGATGAAATTAATATAGATATTATTACAAATGAAATTTTATACAGGTCAAACTTATTTAACATAAATGGTGATTTAGTTTCCTTTCGTTATTTTTTAGTCCAAGAATTTTTTGCTGGTTTGGGAATGGAAAATATAGATATTATTAAAAAATACGTAGGTGATGAATGGTGGCAACGACCAATTGTATTTTATTTTGGGGATAAACCAGGTTTAACAACTGCGTTAGAACAGTTATTTGATTTATCTAAAAATGATTCTACTATAGACAAATTTGTTTTTTCAGTTACTTTTGGTTTGGCTTTACAGGCAGCTTATAGAATACCAATTCAAGATAAAATTAGGATGTATGAGAATATGATTGACGAAATAACTTTATCTAAAAATGATGTTGTAAAAGTAATTGATGGTGGGGATAAATATCCAATAAGAAATTTTATTCTTTATTATTTGATAGGAAAGGAAGCTGTAGCCTGTGATATCTTATTAAGAAAAGATTCAAGAATATTAAGTAATGCAACAAATTCATTAGTTGATATTGACTCAGGTATGAAAGAGTTTTACGAATTGAAACTTTTTTGGTTGATTATAAATTTATTGGAAAATGACCATATAGAAAAGGCATTTGAATTATTAAAGAAACATAAAATTAATGATCCGATTTTATTGTTGGCAATATCTTTAAATTGTTTTTTTATTATGAAAATAAAAATTTCTTCCAAGGAAAGCAAAAGAGATGCTGAAAAGTTATTGAAGTATATTGACCCTAGGATATCTGGGATAAAAAAAATATATCTAAAAGAATTTAAATCAATATTGTTAGAAATGAGAGATGGAAAGATTAAAGAAATTGAAAACTAAGCTGTGCTTCAATACTTCCGATTTCATCGAGATAAGTATCGGATTATAGCAAGAGATACAAAAATTCTGCCACGTCTATCATACATTTTTAAATCCCGTCAAAAGAAAATCAATAAAGCTTACAATTCGGATTAAAATAACGCTTTGCCAAAGGCATAGTGTTTGACCTTATGTCATAGTACTGATAAATGTAAAAACAAGGATAGCAAAACATTCATTGATTGGATTCCCGCTTTCGCGGGAATGACATTGTTGCCGTTGTTGGTCTTCTGACCAACAACCACAACGCTAGTATATGGCTGTTGGTGAAAACACCAACAGCGGCATAAAACTTTATGAAAAAATTATCTTCAAATGGAAGTAAAATAAATTTTAAAATGTTAAATTAGTGAGAAGAAAATTTCGTACATAGAAAATTTTCAATTATAAATATATATTAGAAACATGGAAAAGACTCTTAACAATAAAACAGGTTATTTTGAAATTATCATAAAAGGTAAAATTGGTGATATTGAGCTAACTCCGCAAGTCTTTGATATTAAAGAAATTAAATCGTTACTTGAAGATGTTGAAAAACTTATTCCGTATGAAATAAAAGAAAGACCTTTAATAACATATGAAATAGAAAAAGGTTCAGTGATTAATAAATTTAAAACAGGACTACAATATGTGGCAATGCTAAATGGTCTTTTGGGTATTATTAATGATAATAAGTCAATTGACTTTTTAGATAAAAGTTCAGCTACAGTAATTGAGAATTTTCAAAATAAAGCAATTCAGAAAGATTTTAAAATTGAAATTAAAACTTCTATTGAAAATTCTAACATTTTACAAATTACAAATGAAACTCGTTTTTATAAAAGTGAGGAAACTTGGATTGATAGTGAATTCTATTTTTATGGTAATATTACTAATGTTGGTGGAAAAGAAAAGCCTAACATTCATTTAACAACAAAAGACTTAGGAACTTTGATAGTAAAAACTCCTAAGGAAATATTAAAGAATTTTGAGGAAAATGTAATCTATAAAGATTTTGGAGTACGAGCTACTGGCAAGCAAAATTTGATTTCCGGTGAAATTGATAAATCTTCTTTGGTTTTTTTAGATATCATTGAATATAGGCCTAAATATGACCCTGACTATATTAAAAAACTCAGAGATATTGCTAAAAAAACATGGATTGGAAAAGTAGATGCTGATAAATTTTTAAATGAACAGAGAGGTAGATTATAAATGAGCAAAATTGTAATGTTGGATTCAAGTTTTTTACGTAGATTTATTGATGAAACTTCAGATTTAAATAAAAATGCAACTGAATACTATAAGTATTTTTTGGAGAATGATTATGAATTATGTATTTCCACAATAGCTTTAGCGGAAAACTTGACGTATAGTACGATGGGAGAGTTTCCTTTTAAAGATGTAAAAATTGTACCTTTTAATATTGATCATGCTAAAAAAACTGGTGAATTTGCAAGGTATTTATTTGAGGAAAAACGTAAGGATAACTTGATAATTAATCAAAGAAATATTATTCCAAATGATACCAAACTTTTTTCGCAAGCTGAAGTCATTAGAGAATTAGAATACTTTATCAGCTCAGATTCAGAAAGTAATAAAATTTATCAAAAGTTGTTAAAAAAATTTGGTTTAAAGTATAAGTTTATCGATTTAAATATTTCGTGTGGGGAATATTTTGGAACTTTAAATTTTGAAAGCTAAGATTATTTTACTTTAGGTACTTATTCACAGCATTATTTCTCATTCCCTAACAGGAGCGTGGGAACTAGGATGTAATCATCATTCTTTGTAACATAGATTTTTCACCTTCTCGTTGCTACGCTCCAGCGTAGCAACGCTTTCTTCAAGGATTTGATATCCGTTCCCACGCTCCCGATTTCATCGGGACAAGTATCGCGTTGGAACGAGAGAAAGAAAATTGCCACGACTTTTAAGTCGTGGTGCAAGAATTCACATAAGAGAAATGGCTTTAGCCAAACTAGTATTTCACGCCTCTCGCTGCTCAGCAGAACTTCTCCCCAAAATCAGTAGCAAAGCAAGAAACCATCCCTTCCCACACCGGAACGCAAGAGCAAAAAAAACTCTAAACCCATCGCTATTTTCAAAAAATAAATATTGAAAAAATAAATAATTACAGCTATACCCCAAGCCACCCCTCTTTAAAATATTGTTTAAATAGTAATATATCTGCCCAGCATCGAAAATAAGCGTAAGTTTTGCGAAAACGGCTTATTTTTCCAGTTTTTATCCATTATTTATTAATTTGCAAAATCGTTTAAAAATCCTTATTTTTGTATTTGCCTTAAAATGCGCCCGTAGCTCAATCGGATAGAGCAACAGCCTTCTAAGCTGTAGGTTAGTGGTTCGATTCCACTCGGGCGTACTCTTCAAAAACCCCCATTTCAATCAAAATTTCAACAATTTATGGATAAAAAAGTTTGCGTCATCACAGGGGCGTCAAAGGGTATCGGACTTGCCTGTGCCCAAAAATTCATCGAAAACGGCTATATTGTCGTCAGCGGCTCAAGAAGCAATGAAAACCCAATAAACAGCCCGGATTTCCACTTTTTTAAGACCGATGTTGCCAAAGAGGAAGACGTGAAAAATCTGGTGGCTAAAACCCTTGAAAATTTCGGCAAAATCGACGTTTTCATCAACAATGCCGGATTTGGGCTTTTTGCCAATCTGGCGGATTCCACCACGGAGGAGTTCGACTCCATGTTTGCCGTAAACGTGCGGGGGCTGTACCTCTGCTGCCGCTATGCCGTAAAGTCAATGATTGAAAAACAGAGCGGAATCATCATAAATATTGCTTCCATCGCCGGCAAGAGCTTCGTGCCGACGGCTTCGATTTATTGCGCCACCAAGCATGCCGTTATGGGGCTTTCCGGCGCGCTTTTCCAGGAAGTCCGCAAGCATAACGTTCGGGTGTCCGTCATCTGCCCCGGCTCTGTGGATACCCATTTTTTTGACGCGCCCGGCACAATTTTAAGCTCCTCACGTGAGACAATCCTCTCGGCTCAGGACGTGGCGGAGTCGTGTTACCTCGCCGCTTCGCTGCCTGCATCGGCAAATATATCCGAAATAGAGCTTAGACCTACGAATCCAAGGAAGTAAGTGGGCGCCCTCGTCCCGATGAAATCGGGACGGGAGCTAATGAATTTTTTGCCGGAGGGAAAAAATTCATTAGCGTATCTGACGCGCAGCGTCAGGAGGGCGCCCCGCGAGCATGGCTTGATTTTTTCCCGCAGGTGGTTTAGTTTCCTATAGGAATAATTCTATTAGCTATGGGATAATTTTCCACACAATCTTATTTGTTACAATTCTATTTTGCTTTCTTGATGCTGCTGCTCAGGATGGCAATTCGGATAGCTACGTTCAAAAAACAAAAGCAGAAAAAATAAATACCCTTCTTGATGCGCATCAGAAGAAAACCTCCTATGAAAAATCCGCGTTTCAGCCCGATGAAAAAGTCGAGTATCTTAAATCCGTACAGGTTACTTTGTATAAAGCTCCCGTTGATGCTTCACAGAATTTAAAATTCGATTTAATCCAAAGTGTTAACAGCAATGTTAAGTTCGGCGGGTTTTATAACGGCAGCGTTAACATTCAGATTTCTCCTTCGATGTATTTAAAGCCGGTAAGTTTCATAGGAATTTATGCAAGCCACCAGAAAAATATTTTTATTCCTATAGAGAATATTAAGGAAAATATTCCCGCGCTTGCTGCAGAAACCGCCGGAATTGTCCTTGTCGAAAATTCGATTAACATTCTCAATATAAAAAATGGAATAGTAAAGGGTATAGCGGAGTTTGCTTTAAAAAATATTGCTTCGCTTTTAATTCACTCGTGTTTCTATTCTTCTAATAAAAAGAATCCGCAAATTTCCAATTTCGATTTCTACTTCATTTCGGCAGGGATAACATTCTAATCTCTTCTTGCTGTCGGCAGTTCTGCCGACAACAGCAGCTAAATTTATCTTTTATATATGTATTAGCAATTTATTTTTTTATTTTTTAGCAGTCCTTTTTAAAGGAATTTTTTTCTATGCTCGGCTCATTGGAGGAAAAAAATTTAATCACATCGCTTAAGCAAGGCAGCGCGTTTGAACAGCTCGTCGAGTTATACCGCCGGAAAGTTGTTAACTTGTGCTTTCGCTTTATAGGCAATAACGAAGATGCAGAAGATACGGCGCAGGAAGTTTTCATTGAAGTGTTCCGCTCAATAAAAAACTTCAAGGAAGACTCAAAACTTTCCACATGGATTTACCGCATTGCTGCTGCTAAGTCTATAGACTTTCTCCGCAGAAAAAATGCTAAGAAGAACTTTTCGTTTTTCAGTTTTTTATCGGCAGAGAGTGAAGAAGTTATTTCATCTGATAAAAATCCGCATGAAGAGCTTGAAGACTCTGACCGCAGAAAAATACTTCAGCGGGCATTAAACAAACTTCCCGATAACCAGCAGATAGCAATCACTCTAAACAAGATGGAAGGATTTACAAACAAGGAAACTGCCGAGATTATGGATATAACCGTGCAATCGGTTGATACTCTTGTTTACAGGGCGAAGAAAAATCTGGAGAAGTATTTAAAAAAATACTTTAAACATTTAGAGTGATAATTGAAAATTAATAATAGATGAAGGGATACTTAATATTCTTTTTGTGTGAAGTTTAGAGTTTTTGCGGCAAATAATTTCATCAGTGCATTTATAAAAATTCAAATTAATCGTAGTTAAAAAATAGGTTGTAAGTTTTTAAAAAACTTTTTCGTCTAACTAAATAACGCCATCATGAATTCCGGAAAAAAGAAAAATATAGAGATTGAAGTTGAGAAAACCCTCCGTTTACTGGAGAGCAGCGAAGATGCGAATGTAAATCCGTTCTTTTACACAAAGCTTATAGCGAGGCTGAATGAGCCTGCCGTCATAGCCGCCGCCCCTGATTTTTTTGACAGGGTGAAATTCGGCGTTCTTATTCCTGTAATATGCGCCCTTTTGCTGGCGGTAAACATTATTACTTTAGCTATTAAATATGGCGATGACGGAAATGAGAAAAAAAATGAGTTTATTCAATCAATCATAAACCATTACGATTCATTGGTTGGGAATTCGGGGGATAGTTTTGGAAACAAATAAAAAACTAAAAACTCTGATTTGGGCTGTGATAATATTGGTAATTGTGAACTTAGCATCGCTTGCTTTTATATGGCAAAAATCCTTTTCGAGGAAAAGAAATCATAAACATCATTCCGAAATGGACCATCACAAAGACGGTAAAGACCCTTTTGTTGAAGAGCTTAAAAAGCAAATCGGGTGGACGGATGAGCAGATTACAAAGGTTAACGAACTGAAAAAAATTAAGTTCAAAAATATTGAGGAAATAAGAGACAGTATTCCGAAAGTAAAAAAAGAGCTTCTTGCAGAAATATATAAAACGCCGGTTGATACTGCAAAGATAAATCAGCTTACCGGAAAGCTCGGCGAATTGCAGAGCAGAATAGAGTACAATTTTTTTATGCACTTTACAGATTTTGCCGGAGTGAGCACTCCGCAGCAAAAAGAAAAAATGAGAGAATACTTTGATGCCGCAATTCTTCGTGAGAACTCCCATAGCGGAAATCATGAAGACGCTCCAGCGCGTTAACTTAGTTAAACCGCTATAAGGCAGGGTTGTTAAGTTCTAAGTTCTTTTATTCAATTTACATGTTAATTCTTTTTTTAGCCGGAGTTTGGGAAAAAGAATTTGGATTTGACTCGGAACTTAACAGCCCTGCAGCATAGGGGGAGCGGCACAAAGCGGGAATAGAGCGTAATGATTCACCATCATTATTATACCGAAACGAAGCGTTTCGATTCACCTCGCGCTTTTATAGAGCAGTTAACAATACTGCCCTGAAAAGTTTTAATACCCGTGGGGGGTATTGCTATACGATGGGAACTGACGGCTAATTTAAAACTGGAAAACCTGATTGTCCACCCTGAAGGACTTTCGGGTTTTTTTTTATTAAAAAAAATCCCCTTCCTTTCTTCAGGGAAGGGGATTAGTAAATAGAGGTTTATTCCTCCGTCTTAATATTATCTGTCAATTACTTCAAAAGAAGCATCTTTTTTGTTTCTCTAAAATCTCCTGCTGTAATCGTATAGAAATATACTCCGCTTGCAAGATTTGAGGCGTTGAATGAAACTTCTTTTGTGCCTGCATTTACAATTTCATTATTTACTAAAACCGCAACTTCTTTTCCTTCTGCTGAATATACTTTTAAAGTTACGTTAGATATTTTCGGAAGAGAAAATCTTATGTTTGTTACCGGATTAAATGGATTCGGGTAATTCTGCATCAGAGAATAATCTTCCGCAATTGTATTAACGGGATTGATTCCTATAGGTGAAGGATAAGAAACTCTAACGAAGAATTGATAAGCGTTAGTTCCCGGGTCGGCAACGTTTACATTTGCTCCCGGAACAGAATCACGCTGCATGGTCATATTAATGTAATCAGTATTACCTAATTTATCGTTCACTTTCGAAACGGAAACATAAGCCCAGTCATATCTGGGGGAAGCAGGCGTTATTATAAAGGGTTTTTTCCACGATGCGCCATTATTCCCTGAAACAGTAAGATAAATATCATTATATGAGGAAGAATCTGCTCCGCTTGTCTCGGGATTTTGCACCATAAACCCAACGAATAAGTCGGCTCCATCTGATGACACGCCTATTGAGGGCCTGCATACAAAAGCTTCGACATCACGCGTACCTTGATAAGGGGCGAAAGGAATATTATTGCTGTCAGCAATTATAATGCTTCTGTTTGGGTCAGCGCCCGGAAGGGAAGGTGACCAAAATCTAATATTGTTTGGAACTCCGGGGAAATAAAACGTTCCTCTTTGTTTAATTGTTTCAAAAACTACTTTCGCAGTTGTACCCTGATAAACAATATTTATGCCCCTTAATGAACCAAGAGAATCGCTTGAGAAATCGCTATCAAAAATTCTTAATGGTGATGAAAACGTGGTTCCGTTATCTGTTGATTCAATAAAGAATACATCTCCCTGATCGTTTGGAAAACGAATGTCATCAGGAACATAGGCAACTCCGATTTTTCCATCAGATGACCTTGCAATAGAGTAGGTTTCCGCCTGGTCTGTTCTAGCCTGCTTATATCCGGTAAACGAACTGTTCGTAAAAGATAAACCAATGTTTGTAAAACTGGAATCTTCGGTGCTGGTTGAGGCAATAAAGAAAAATTTATTCGTTACTGAGCCTGACTGTGTAAGTACAACTTTGGGCCACGAATATTTAGCATCCTGTGTGCTGCCTGGGTCAAGATTTGTAAATGAGCCAAGACCGGAGAATGCGTCAACGAAAAATTGCGAACGAACATTACCTGAGCCTGTATGAAGGGCTATCATTGCAGAGCCTGTCGAAAGCCCTGTAATCATTCCATAACCTGAACGCCCTGTTGCCGGAACGTTGCTTATGAACGCCCATGTTACACCTTTATCTGTGCTATAAAAATATTGTGTAGTTCTATCGGGCCAGGTTGTTCCGGCATCTGTTGATAGCATATATATGGCATGGATATTATTCAGATTGTTGGGGTCCTGCCATATCTGAGTAGCAGAGGCGTTTGATTGTAAATCGTAGTAGTTTCTCAATTGAGAAAGCTGAACAAAGCTAACAACAGCATTATCGGAATAGTATTGTTGTTGGGACGCGTCAATTTTCAAATGGGGTCTATATCCGTTTGTGATTCCCATTATCGCATCACCATTGAAAGCAACTCTGCTTTGCGTTTTAGAAAGCTGATCAATCTGTTCTTTCGTGTAAATCGAATTTGCAAAAGAAACAGATGACACACAGAAAAAAACTATTAGTAAAAATAATTTTCTCAGCATAACAATCTCCTTTTATTTTTTGTAATTATTATTTTTTATGAGGGGGAAAGATTTTTTAAAAAAATCAAATAGTGAGAATAATTACCGAAAAATCTTAGAGGAAGTTTATTGAGAATATGTTAGAAAAATTTCTTAGCGGAGTTTCCAAAAGGAAAGTAGATGAGGGAGTGGACACAAAAAAAAATGTTTTGAAATTTACAGAGGGGGAAGCGTAAAATTTATTTGTAATATAAAAGAAGAAAATTAATTAAACAATGAATTTTTAATAAAGCCCGTGAAAAATTATTTCTTGTTGTAAAAAACTTACTCAGTATTTCAGCTTTGCAAGATTTGATTAATCATGATTATTTTAACATTTATTAGAAAGAATTTGCCACATGGATTTTCAATAACATTTTGTTTTTTTCCTTAAAAATAAAATGCAGTTTCAGTTTAGCCCTAATGGTTATTATAGAATTAAATAAAAAAAATCCCTCCTTTTCTTCAAAGAAGGGATAGATTATTGCAGCATTCTTGATTCTTCTGCTTACTTCAAAAGAAGCATCTTTTTTGTTTCTCTAAAATCTCCTGCAGTAATCGTATAGAAATATACTCCGCTTGCAAGATTTGAGGCGTTGAATGAAACTTCTTTTGTGCCTGCATTCACAATTTCATTATTTACTAAAACCGCAACTTCTTTTCCTTCTGCTGAATATACTTTTAAAGTTACGTTAGATATTTTCGGAAGAGAAAATCTTATATTGGTTACCGGATTAAATGGATTCGGGTAATTCTGCATCAGAGAATAATCTTCCGCAATTGTATTAACGGGATTGATTCCTATCGGCGAAGGATAAGAAACTCTAACGAAAAACGGTTTCGCATTTGTTCCCGGATTATCGGTATTTACATGAGAGCCGGGCACTGTATCACGCTGCATTGTCATATTTATGTAATCGGTATTGCCGCTTTTATCGTTTATTTTAGAAACTGAAACGTAAGCCCAGTCCATTCTAGGTGATGTCGGAGTGATAATAAACGGTCGTTTCCACGATGCGCCGCCGTTTCCTGAAGCTGTCAGGTAAATATCGGTGTACGAAGATGAATCCGTACCTCCCTGCGCTTCATTCTGTGCCATGAAAGCAATAAATAAATCTGCCCCATCGGATGACTGTCCAATAGACGGACGGCATACCGGAGCTTCTACGTCATTTGAACCGACCATAGGCGCATAAGGAACATTGTTTGAGTCTGCTATGATGATGCTTCTGTTCGGGTCAGAGCCGGGAAGCGATGATGACCAGAATCTTATATTGTTTGGTGCGCCGCCAATGTATGTGCTGTTTCTTGTCTGCTTAATTGTTTCAAAAGTAACTTTCGGAGAGTTTCCCTGATACAACATTGAAATGCCCCGTAGTCCGCCCAGAGAATCCGTGTTGAAGTCAGCTGAAAAAATTTTTAGCGGCGTACTGAACGTTGTTCCGTTATCAGTTGATTCCATATAGAAAACACTTCCGTAGTCGGCAGGAAACCGCACTTCATCTACGATGTAAGAGATTCCAATTCTCCCGTCCGCTCCTCTGGCAAGCGCATAAGTTTCAGCCTGCGCAGCATTAATCAGCTTATATCCCGTGAAAGAGCTTGAAGAAAGAGATGTGCCTATGTTCATAAACGCTGAGTCTTCGTTTGTTCCGGCTGTGGATAATGATGAAGTCAAGAATACAAATTTGTTTACAGCGGAGCTTGGCTGCGTAAGAACTACTTTGGGCCATGAAAATTTATTTGCAATGCCGCCCGGGTCAAGTATGGTAAACGAACCTAAACCTGCAAAAGCATCAACTAAAAACTGCGCCCTGACATTGGTAGAAGCGCCAAATCCTCCGTGAAGCGCAATAAGCGCTGCGCCGGAAGGAAGCCCTGTAATCATTCCGTATCCTGACCTTCCTGAAGCGGGCGCATTACCGACGTATGACCAGTTTACCCCGCGGTTAGAACTGAAAAAATACTGCATCGTTCTATCGGGCCATGTTCTGCCCGGGTCGGCGGATGACATATAAATAGCGTGCATGTTATCAAGGTTTGCGGGGTCTTGCCATAATTGAATTGCTGAACCGTTCGATTGTAAATCGTAATAATTTCTTATATCGCTTAATTGATAAAAACTAACAACTGCATTATCGGTGTAATAGCTTTGGTGAAAATTTCTGTTAGCGGGCACAATGTGCGGGGCGCCGTTAATGTATTCACCCATGTAAGCATCGCCGTTTAAAATAATTTTACTTTCTTTTCTTGAAAGTTCATCTATCTGCTCTTTTGAATAAATCGAATTTGAAAAAGAAACAGAAGACATACAGAAAAAAACTATTAGTAAAAATAATTTTCTCAGCATAACAATCTCCTTTTGTTTTATTGTTGCTTTAATTTTTTTGAGGGGTAATTAATTTAGAGAGGATAAATCCGCAAGGGGTATTTGTAAACTTCGAGGGGGTTTATTTATGGAAATCAGAGGGAAATTTTTTTGAGGGCATTGCTATAAAAAAGTCTGAGGGTTATACTAGAATTATTTCTGGTGAGGGTGAATAGATAGAGGTATTCATAATATATAAGAAGAGAATTAATTTAACAATGAATATTTAATTTACCACCTTACACATGGCAAAAAATAATTTTTGAATGTAAAATTTTTTTTTTCAAGATTAAACATTCCTTTGGAGCATACTAATCATACAGTAACACTATCCTTTAGAGGGGAACTATATATCAGTTTGGACAAGAGCAAAAACTTCTCCCTTGTAAGTCCAGCTTTAGCGGGAGAGGGAGGTGTCGAGCCCCGCATCAAGTGCGGGATAAACTCCGCGAGACGGTGGGTGTTCGTTCAAACACCCCTCCCGATCCCGCATCAAGTGCAGGACAGGCTCTTCGGTCGGTCTCCCCTCAAGGCAGGGCTGTTAAGTTCTGATGTTCACTTAAATATATTCACCCATATTCTCCTTACCAAACTCTGTTTGGTAAGGTATTATGGGGCGAAACTCCGTTTCGCATACAAAAGCGGAACAGAGTTCCGCTCACTCTTTCCGTCCCAAACAGGAGTTTGGGACGGAGTTCTTCTAATTTTCTTGATAACTTAACAGCCCTGCTGTTTAGGGGGAAACTACCCGCAAAATTCCGTTTTGCAGCGAAGAGAGCTTCACAAAACATACTCCTTGCTAAGCAGGAGCTTCGCAAAGGAGAAAAACGGATTTTTAACACTGTCTCTTTAGGATGAGGTTAGAAATTTTTTTCTTTTCTCCGGCTCAAAATTAAATGAACAATTTGCTACTGTCTTAATCGTTTATAGAGCTTTCCTAAAATTTTTGCGTACCCTGTTTATATTGTGTAGTGAATTCTATAATGAGATAATCTGTAAAATAACCCCCTCCTGCAAAATAATATTTTATGAAAGTATTCCTGCATAGCGAGGGAGTTAAGGCATATTTATAAAAAAGCGATTACAGCCCGAAAAATGAAGATTCCTGCTTATTGCCGAAATAGCCGGACTATCAATGCAAAAAACCTCGATTTTAGCTCAAAAATACACTTTTTTTGATAGTATATAAACTATATTCATTATGGCTATACTATATGCCTTTTACTATGTTTTAAAACATAGGTGAGAAAAGAGGTCAAAAACACGGCTTTTCGTTTGGCACGAAAAATGTAATTACATGAGCCATTAGTTAACCAAACAAAAATAAATTTAAAAGCCATGTTTAAACCATTTGTTACTCTTTCAGGCAGAGCTTTGGAAATATCCGTATCGGTACTATTTGTTGTAATTTACTTAATAATGGTATTTGCAATTTAAGGTGAATTACAACACGGCATTGATTATTTTATGACAAAAAATAATCCGCCCTGCATTATACGATATTAATAATATTTCTTCTTGCATCTGTAAATTTTGTAAAAGCGCAGGATTCATTGCAGGTAAAAGTAAAAAAAATTCTCAGCGGAGACAGATTTCTCACTGAGGATGATGTTGAAGTAAAGCTGTTAGGCGTAAACACGCCTCCGATAAAAGATTCAATTATATTAAACGAGTTAGCGCAAAATACGGGAATTAATCCCGATACGATAAAACTTATCGGTTCTTTATGCGCAGAGTTTTCCGAAAGCCACTTAAAAGGGGAAAAAGTTTATCTTGTTAAACAAAAAGGCTCGGAAGACGATTCAACGGGAAGTGTTTCACGTTACGTTTATTTAGAAGACGGCTCTCTTTTTAACAAAACAATTTTACTTTACGGATACGCATACGTAAATCCTGACGAGAAAAATTCTTTCAGGGAGTGGAAAGAATTTTTATTTTTGATGAAATATATCCGCAGCTATTACCTCGGCTTGTGGATAAATCCTAACTTCAGAAAACTTCAGCCTGAGTTTTAATTTCATTTCTCCTTTATTACAATTCATTTCAATATTCACTTTAATCACAAACGTAAATTATCGCAGAGATTTTTTCTAAAGCCGTAGTCTTGCTAAAGCGATGGCTGTTAAACTCTATTGTAAATAGCGCAAATTGCCGGGATAACGCTTCATGTCTAAGGCGGGATAGTGCTGCTGAACAAGAAAGCGGGCTTTGCGATTTTGGGAAAAAGAAAACTCAAATCAGCAAACTGTAGAGACGCAATACTTTGCGTCTCTACGAACATCTTTCAGGTACTCCGTCCCAAACCCTGTTTGGGACGG